>USBZ01000004.1 GCA_900553065.1 uncultured Desulfovibrio sp.
CTATCTTTTGGTGTTAAAAATGCTCAGAGAACATCCTCTCAGCTAGTCAAGAGCCTTGAAAAATATTATTGAAATATTTTTCACTAACCTCTACGAGTATTATACGACAATTCAGCAGAACAGAACGCTCGCTCGTTCAAACAGCATACTGAGACGGTCCGCCAATGCTGATAAGCTGGATCTGACCAGTCTTCCGGGACTGACTTCCGTGGTGCGCCAGATACGGCAGGTTGCGCCTCTGGACTGTCCGGTATTGCTGCTTGGAGAAACGGGAGTCGGTAAGGAAGTCGTTGCCGATGCCCTTCAGGAACAGTCTGTCCGCTGTCTTGCCCCGTACGTCAAGGTAAATTGTGGTGCGGTTCCGGAAACGCTTGTGGACAGCGAACTTTTCGGACACGAGAAAGGAGCATTCAGCGGCGCCCATGCGCACCATACGGGCAGATTCGAGCGTGCACACAATGGTACGCTTCTTCTTGATGAGATAGGAGAGCTTCCGCTGAGTATTCAGGCACGGCTGCTTCGAGTGCTGCAGTTCGGGGAAATGGATAGGGTGGGAGGTTCGAAGACCATTTACGTCAATGTACGTATTCTTGCTGCAACCCATAACGATCTTCTGTCCCGGGCCCGGGAAGGATCCTTTCGTGAGGATCTTTTTTACCGTCTTAATGTATTCCCCATCACCATACCGCCGCTTCGCCAGCGTCCTGAGGATATTCCTGTTCTTACGGAGTATTTCATTACGCAGTTCGTACGACGTTCGGGAACGCTTCAGCCTGTTCTGGATCGTGGAGTTTTTGAACGTCTTCAGGACTTTTCCTGGCCCGGTAATGTTCGACAGCTGAGAAACACGCTGGAGCAGTCCTTCATTCTTTGGCTTACGGATCCGGAGGCTTCCTTCATTCCCAGGCTGCCTTCGGAAAAGCCAGTCCGTCAGCTTCAGGAAGCGGGAAAAAGTCCCTTCCTTTCACTGGATGAAGTCATGATTCAACATATTAAGGATGCGTTGATTCTCAGTCGAGGGAAGATTCATGGGCCGGGAGGCGCTGCCGAGCTTTTACATATGAATCCCTGTACGCTGCGCAGTCGTATGGCAAAGTTTCATATTCCGTTCGGTTCAGCGGCATCGCTCTACAGACATCAGTAGTATTTTATGTTGTTGAAATATAAATTGAAATAAATAAAAAATGTATTCGTATATTATTGTCGTATTTGGTTGTTGAATATGTTTGAAAGTGTATGATCAATTTATTATTATTTGTTGATATAAGAGTTGTATATCGTTATATTATAATGATATTATTGATGTGTATGTGTAAATAATCTGATTGTGATGCTGGGTTATGATGGTGAAGAATTGTTGAAGATTCACATGGTTATATGTGTTTTAATTAATAAAAAAAACAACAAGTTGGATATGGTTTATGCGAAAAAAAGGATATTTTTCTTGACTTGAATGAAAGAATAGGATAAAAGAGACTTTCTGATAGAGTCATATGCGTTCCTGCTGACAATGGAACTTTCATGAAGAGGAGTCATCCTCTTTGCTTTTTTGTAAGTAATCCATTGAAATAGCAGGTTTTTATGTTTTTTTCCTCTTTTTCTTCCACTTCTGTTTTCGACTTGAGCAAGCTCTGTGCCGGTTTGTAGCCGGTACGGAGCTTTTGGTTATTAATCGTTCTTTGTTTGCCTCCTTTTTTTCTTCCTTTCTTTTTTCAGGAGACGCACATGGCTGATATACTTCTCGCCAGACCTGCCGCAGGTACATCCAATACTGTGGTCTGTAATGCTCAAGCCCGTTTCGTTTTTGCTTTTCCTGCCGATGAGGCCATGCTGTCCCGTGCCGGCGACAATCTTGTCATCACGTTTGAAGACGGCAGCGTCATTCAGCTTGAGAATTTCTATACGGCCTATTCCAGTGACAATATGCCTTCATTCTCTGTGGAAGGCGCGGAAATTTCCGGCGAAGACTTTTTCATGGCCATGAATGAGCCTGATCTCATGCCTGCCGCCGGTCCGGCCCGAGCGGTGTCTCAGGGGAACGGCAATCGCTTTCATGACTTTGCCGACATGGCTCTTCTGGGCGGACTGGATCGCCTGGGCGGTCTGGACGTAGGCTGGCCGGGCAGCGAGGTGAATCCTGATCCGGAGATTGCATCCGCGGGGGAAGATATTGACTATGACGTGACCCTCACGCCTGTCGATCCCGGCGATCTTGGTGATATTCCTGTTATCGACAATCCCGACAATCCGCATGACGGCGGTGCGCCTGCCGGTGCCGAACGAGACGTGCTGAATGTGGAGGAAAGCGGTCTTCGCGGCGAGGGCAATGCCACGGCATCGGGCGCCATGATCATCGACGCCAAGGACGGAGTGTCCACCATCGTCATCGGCGGGGGGCTGGTTTTTGACGGTGCGTTTACAGGTAATAGAGTACCCACGGATGAAGGCTATCTGGAAGTGACGGGTTTTAACGCCGACACCGGCAGACTGGACTATACGTATCATCTTACTCAGTCCACGCAGGAACATCAGGGCAAAGGAGAGGACAGCATCGCCCACGATCTGGTGGTAACGGTGACAGATACTGATGGCTCAACCGGTTCCGGCGTGATAAGCGTGGTGATTACCGACGATGTCCCTTCCATCAAAAGTTTTACACATGAAATAGAGGAAGGGGAAAACGCTCCCATTGTCGGCAGTGCTCTCTCCGGCGCTGTGGCCGGTGCGGATGGAGCGAACTTCGCCTGGGACGCGAGCCAGAACGGGAATTTTGGTACCATTACTTTGAATGCCGATGGCAGCTACAGCTACAGGCTCGACCCTGACAACGCAAAGGTAAAGGCGCTGACGGAAGGCGACACACTGACGGAAAATTTCACTTACACCTATACGGATGCCGACGAAGATATGGCGAAGGGGTCCGTGACCATCACCATCAATGGTGTGAACAACGGCATCGTCGTTGAACCTACCGATCCTGATGCAGGTTCGGATAAAGTGACGGTGTATGAATCCGGCCTTGTGAATGGTTCAGAAGCTGGGGATAAGCCTATCTCGGCCTCCGGCTCTCTGCTCATCAGCGCGCCCGACGGCGTGGCTTCCATTGTCATCGGCGGCAAGCAAGTGGTTGTCAACGAGACTCTTACGAGCATCGAGAACGACTTGAAGATCCCCATGGATGAAGGCACGCTGATCGTGGAGGGCTTCGACAAAGTCACGGGCGAGCTGACGTTCACCTATACGCTGACCGACAATACCACGGAACATAATACTGACGCTACGGACACGCAGGTTTCCCATGTCTTTACCGTGATGGTAACGGATATGGACGGCACTGCGGTCGGCAGCACCGTCACCGTGACCATCGAGGACGACGGACCTTCCATCAACGTGACAGGTCTTGAAGGCGCTGTGGGCTCTGGTACCACGTCTGCGGAAGGCAGCTGGACGCACGACTTCGGCGCGGACCTTCCCGGTGTGCAGAAGATCACGGTGAACGGTCAGGAACTGACGCTGAGGGAAGGCGGCTCTGTGGAAGTACAGGGCACCTACGGTACGCTGACGGTGAATGCCGACGGCAGCTACAGCTATACTGCGAAGCCCAATGCTGGCGGTAGCGACAGCTTCGAGTTTGTCATCACGGATGCTGACGGCGACAGCAAGGATGCGACGCTGACGGTGGAGGTGGAAGATTCCACGGTGAAGCCTGGCGACATGACGTTCTCCACGCAGGATGCGGACGTGGCCGAGAGTGGCAGCGACAGCATGACGATGGATCTTGCGTCCGGTGTGACGCTGACGCAGGAAGCCGTTGATGCGGTGAACGCCACGATAGAATATGGTCAGTTCAGCCTGAGCGAAGACGGCAGGAGCCTGATCTTCACGCAGAACAGCGCCTACACGCATGGCGAAGGAGAAGTCAGCCATACGTTTGATCAGGTATCCTTTGATGTGACGGACGCCAACGGCAACGCGACGAAGCTGGACGTGACCGTGACCATCGAGGACGACGAGCCGAGTATCAGCATTGATACGGAAGCGACCGGCTCTTACGGCAGCACGGTGACGGGCTCGGTGGACATGACGTTCGGAGCGGACAACGAAGGCGGCCAGAAGAGCGTAATTGTGAGACTGAACGACGAGAGCGTGACGGGTGTGGAAGATGGCGGCAATTATACGTTCACGTTCAAGGACGGCAGCAAGCTTACGCTTAACGGCGCGACGGGAGACTTCATCTACGACGGCGTTCCAGCCTCCGGCACGGGAACGAGCTATACGTTCACGTTTACGGTAAAGGACGCCGACGGCGACATGGACACGGCGACGACCACGGCGGTGATTACTCCTAAGGTCAGCTATTATGGCTCTGTTGCCAGTCATGATAACGACATACTTAATGAAACGGCAACCTTACACAGTGTGGCTGTCCCCAATATGCCCGGCATCAAGGAAATTACTGACGGAGCCAATGTGTATGACGAGAGTGGAACGCGTATCGGTAAGTTCACTCTATCCGGCGGTACACTCTTCTTCGAGCAGGTTTCAGCCTATATTCATGATCCCAACAGTAACAGTGTTACGCTGCCTCAGCAGATTAGTGTGACGGATATATACGGCAAGCCGCACATTATTGAGGTGAACGTTACGATTCAAGACAGTCTTCCCGAGGCCAAGAATGATTCCATTGAGCTGCAGGAAAGAGGTGAGAAGGACGTTGATGCTCAGGGTAACGTGCTTGATAATGATACATTGAGTGCAGACGATGCCACGCTTGTGACTGTTGTGAAGCCTGCGGACGGCGAACCTGTCGTTCTCGAAAACGGCAAGGCGGTGATCAACGGAAAGCTCGGAACGCTCACTATCAATGCTGACGGCACATACACATATAAGCTGTATGACGATACCATTATTCCCGATAGTGCCATCGTTCGTGAGGAGTTCACCTATACCATCATGGATGCCGACGGCGATACTTCTACGGCGGCTGCACTGACCATCCTTGTCGGTAAGGGAACCGTGCATGTGAAGGAATCGGGAATTGGCATCGATGAACACGGCGATGAAATAGACGTTCGCGGCGTAGATATTGCTGAAGGCCATGTGGAAGGTGTAGTGAAGAGTGTTGTGGCCGGAAATACGCAGTATACGGATGAGAACATGATTCCCGATAAGTATAAGCTGAGTGTCGAACGTATGGATGAGCAAGGTGATAGCATCACCATACATACGAACTACGGCGATCTTGTTGTGGATAAGAGTACTGGTAACTATAGGTTCGAGTTGGATGACGCAGCGGCCGACCCTCTGCCGGACGGCTTCGAAATAACGCAAGAATTCAAGTTTACTACGACTGTAGATGGTATAGAGACAGCTCAGGAAGTAGTCGTGGTCATCGAGGGTACCAATGACGCTGGTAGTCTTAAAGAGGCCGGTACAGGCGGCCACTCTGAGAATAAGCTGTGGATGGATGCCAAGGCGGAAGGCGCAGACAGTGTTGAGCGTCCCTATGATGCCACGAATCATCCCAATCTCAGTGAGGATCTTGAGGATCTGGGGCAGAATTCAGGCGGTACGGCACGGCCTACAACTTGGCTGCCGTTTACGCTGAAGGACCCGGATTTCGGGGACAGTCTGACTTTCCAGGCATTTTATAAGGGGCCAAGTAATAATGCCGATTCTGATACAAGCATGTCAGGGCAGAGTTTCGTTTCCTATCAGGAACTTCTGCATGGTATGGAAAGCGATCCTCTCAGCCTGGCCCTTTCTGTGGAATGGGGGAACTTCAAACAGAACTTTACCTCCGAACAGCTGGACGGGATGCTGTTTTGTCGTACCGAGTATGGTATCTTTGCCATTACCAATGAGGCCTTGGAGCTGAAGGATCTGAACAATCTTGAAGGAGCCCAGTATTGGCTGACCTTCCTGGTGGATTCGGATGCTGATGTCATCCGTCAGATGGCTGAAGGATCGTACGAGGGACTCTCGAACGGCAAGATACTCAATTTTGCCTTCCAGGTAACGGATAAGACAGGCAATACCGTCCAGACCAGCACCGGAACCGGTGGTTACGCCGACACCAACCATGTTCTTGTGCATGTGTATGGCTCCAATGATACTCCGGAAGTGAAACTTGATCATGGCCAGCTCGTCGTTCATGACGATGATGTCAACAATTTCAATAACTCCGGGCAGGCGGGAGGAGACTCGGAAAGCCACACCATAACCGTTGAGTACGCCAACAATACGTACACGGGAACGCTCGTCGCCGGAACAGTGACGTTATATGATTGGTCTAATTATAATTATATTACATGCAACGTTACAACTGGCGATGGGGTCGGTACCAACTTCATCATAAGTAACTTTAGCCGGCTAGGATTGTGGGGTGGCCCCATCACCGGGCAGCTCACTATCACCATTACGGATAAGCGCGGGAATTCCGCCATATATAAGGTTAATGCCGAACACGGGCAGCTTGTGGATATTCCGGAAGGCTTTACTCTGACAGGCACCGGTGAAGCAGAGAACCTGTACGGCGGCGGAGGTGATGACACACTCAATGGTGACGGCGGCAACGACAGCCTGTGGGGCGGCGCCGGCAACGATGTGCTCAACGGCGGCGCCGGTAACGACATGCTCTACGGAGAGTCCGGTAACGATAGTCTCAATGGTGGGGCCGGTCTGGATATTCTCGTCGGCGGCGACGGCAGCGACAGCCTTGAAGGAGACACGGGCAACGACGTACTCATTGGTGATGGACAGGGAGACCTGCAGACTGTCATCGAAGATGCAGCCAATGCCGAAACCTTCCGTGAGTTCTTGGAACTCAAGTCCCCCGAGGAGCTGGAGAGCTATATCGAGCAGTTTGAGACGGTATCCGACGGCAACGATACCCTTGATGGCGGTGATGGTAATGACATGCTCTTCGGTATGGGGGGCAACGATATTCTCCGCGGTGGAGCTGGAGATGACTATCTCTTTGGCGGAAGCGGAGACGACTACCTGGACGGCGGCTCCGGCTCCGACACCATTTTCGCTGGTTTCGGCAGCGACATCATCGTGTACGATAAGAGCGACTATCTGGTGGACGGAGGTTCCGGCATAGACGTGATGATTCATGACAAAACGCTGAGTCTGGATGCGCTCCTGGGCGGTGACGGTGCTGGAAACGGTCCCATCGTCAATGACGTGGAAGTGCTCATCACCGGTGATAAAGCACTCAGTCTGACCAGCATGGACAAGCTGAGCGAGGTCGGCATCACCATTACCCATGGTGAGGGCAGTGATACGCTTTCACTGAGTGACGGATGGAAGGCTGTGGATTCGGATACCTCCGATGGGGTGGTATCGTACACGAACGAGACTCACGATTTGACGGTACAGATCGACGTGAGCGCTATGAATCAGTCTGATGTTGAACAGGCGATCTTCATTCTCAACAACACGAACGGATAATCACTGAGCAGGGCTGTCGGCTTGATTTGCATGGCCGGCAGCCCTGTGTTATCGGAAGGCTGCGACGCTATACATGTACCGATGGATAATATGCCATGAAGTTATACGTGTTATGACGACCGGTACGCATGAGGTCGGCATAAGATTTGTGTGAGGGCATATGCGCATATTGTTTTGCAACGATACGTATCCAGGCTGCTTCGGTAAGATGCCCTCACTGCTGGCCTCGAATCCTGACAATCAGGTCATGTTTCTTTCTTTTTATCCGAGACAGGATAAAGCTGGTCCGGGAATCATTCACGCCCGGCTTAAAATAGATAGAAACCGCAGCACACCGGGCATGGATGCCTATACGGAAGAATGGAACAAGGCGATGAGGCTTGCGCAGCAGGCCTGCCGTACCTTCTTTCATATTCGGGAGTCGGGGTTCATTCCCGACATGATATTTGTTTCTTTTGCGGATGGTCCGGCTCTTTTTCTCCGGCACGCCTTTCCCGAAGCTTTTATTGTTTCCTATCTGGGCATTACACGGACAAAGCACGAGACGAGAACGGAAAAGCTGAATGCTCTTATGGACATTCAGAAGGCCCAGATCACGCAAAGCAATCTTTATTTTGTTCGTTCCGAAAGTCAGAAACAGCATTTTCCCACAATGCTGCACTCCGTTATTCATGTTCGCCCGCAGCATGTGGATACGGAGTTCTTTTCTCCCCGACCGGGAGATCTTTCGCTGTTTTTCCCCAGGACGCCTGAGCTCTGGAACGGAGAACTCATCACGTTTCACATGAAGGGGCTTTCCGCAGGAAGTCATGATATGCGACAGGTTATTCTCGGTCTGCTGGCGCATCGTCCGCATTGTCTGATTGTTCTGTTCTTCGGTAACGGAACATCGAAGGCTGTCTGGGAACCTCTGCACAGCTCACTGCCGGAAGAGATGCGGTCACGACTGCTTCTTCTCGGAGGGCTTGATCTTCAGGCATATCGAAATATGCTGCTGGTGAGCTCCGTGCATGTTTTTCCAGAACAGACGGATGCGCCGTTGCAGGGCATGCTTGAGACCATGAGCTGTCAGACGCTTGTCATGACGCCTGTTGCAGACGGCGAGCATACCGTTTTTGCGGATGGAAAGAATATTATTGATTTTCCGGAAAACGGTTCTGAAGCCCGACTGGAGAAAATATGTACTGTACTGGATCATCAAAAAGATCTGGATGCGGTAAAGAAAGCGGGGCGGCAGTACGTTCTTGAGCATCACAGCGACAACATATCGTTCATGCAACATTTGAAGTTTGTTATGAACGAGTATGAAAAACATATTGCAGCACGCTAGCCCTCCCGCGACATCTTCTCTTGCGGATGCGTGTCGAAGGCATGAGAACCCTTTCTTTATTTTATTCGAGCACAGGGAAGATGCTCGCGGAATGTGTTTTAAAGAAGTCGCCCGTTGTCATTCCATTCGCCGTACATGATTCCCTTTTTGGTGTTGTCCAGAAGCTTTTGCAGGCGGCTGTTGAATAATTCCGGCTGGTTCTTTTTTATCTGAATGGTATCTACTCTCACCCGCTGATAGAGCGGGGGGAATGCCTGGAAGTTTTTCCAGATTTCGGGATCCGCCTGCAGGGCTTTCAGTATTTCCCTGTCGATGACGAAGCCGTTTTCCGACATGTCGGGCAGTACGGCTCTGCCTGCATCCGTCATGCGCCCGAGCCGCTCCTGTCTTCGGCAGCGCTCTTTATTCAGTTCGGACCATATGCTGCCTTTCCGGCGCGGAGCCAGCCTCTGCGCCGTTGTTCCCTCATCCGTTTTTTTCGTCGTACTGTCGATCCAGCCGAAGCACATGGCTTCTTCCACGGCGTCTATGTACCAGAACGTTCCATCATCGACAGGCCTTCCGCGTTTGACGATAACCCAGCATTCTTTTTCCGTGCGGTAATGTTCTGCAAGCCATAGACGCAGCTCATGCCTGTTTTTTGCCGGTAGAATGTTGATGATATCCATTTTAGGTGTCCTGACGGATGTGTATCCAGTGTTGAAGAAAAAGGGGGTAGGCGGAGATTTCAGGCTGTATCGGAGTATCGGGGCAAGATCTGATGATGAGAGATAGGTTTCAACGTTCAGACGACAAAGCAAAAAAAGAGCCCGGTGAAGCAACCGGGCTCTTATGTGCTCAATGGTGTCCCCGGCGTGAGTCGAACACGCGGCCTACTGCTTAGGAGGCAGTCGCTCTATCCATCTGAGCTACGAGGACACGAGGCAAGAATTTAGCCTTTGATCAGTACCCTGTCAAGCTTGGCCTTGTTGAGACAAGCAGCGTCCAGCTTAAGGAATATAAGAGGAGCCTCTTTTTTCCTCGGTCCTCCGTCATTTGTACGGCAAGCTTCTCATGGCAGGCGGACAACACAGGCTGGACGTCGCGGAAAAGTGCTTTTTCACTGCGGCAGGTTCAGGGCAGGATGCGGGGCCTGCAAAGCTCAGGAGAGCTTTTCGATATAGCGGACCCGCAGGTGGGCATCGGGATTTTCAGCGGTCTTCTTCTTGGTCATTTCACCGGTAAGCCGTACGGTATCCTTCGGCGTAACGTCGATCTGCCCGAAGACATGGGGCGGAATATCCACGGTCATGGTTCCGCTCTTGTCCTGGAAGGTATATCTGTTCTTTTCCAGGTGTCTGACGATGTTTCCGTCGAGAACACAGGTCGTATCGTTACCGGAATCAACGGCGGCCTGGACTGTAGTGACGACTTCGTGTGCGTCGCTCGGACCGATGAATGCGGCATAGGCGTTCGTTGAAAGGAGAAAAGACAGAGATACAGCCAGAACGGAAATCTTCATAAGGAATCCTCCATACACACATAAGGGCAGACACGGTCTGCCGGTCGATGGACAGTGTACGCGTTTTCTCGGAAAGCTGCAATGAGCTCTGCGTTTCCCACTCGGGGTACAAGATGAGGTGAAAGGAAATCATGTATGCCTGGCATGGTGAATCGTTGGTTCGGCAGTCGATTCGCAATGACCGTAAGAAAAACCGGCGTCCATCTGCAAAAGTCTTCTGCAGGCGGACGCCGGTTTTATGAAGAATGTATGGATGATGCGTTCTTCCGCATGACGGACGGGAGAGAACTAGACGTCGGCTCCGATGCGCATGAGTTCGAGCGTGATGCCCTGGGGCACGCTGACAAAGGAACAGTCGTCGCTGGCCTTGTTGAGCAGCTTTCCGCCGAACTGGCTGACGAGCTTCTCCGCCATGACGTTGGGATCCTCCACACGGATGCCGAGATGGTTGAGACCGCAGGCGGCGCCATCGGGCATGGGAGCGTCGGCGGGGATCTTCTTGAGGAAGATCTGCACGCCGGAGAGCGTGACAACGGCGCCGTCGGCTCCGCCGAACTTGCGGAAGCGAACGAAGCTGGCGCCGAGGGCTTCGGTCCAGAAGCGGATCATGGCGTCGAGGTCGGAGCAGCAGAGATGAACGTGGTCAAAGGAAATCATGGGTACTCCTTTGCTTGAAGCGTGGTTGAACGTGTGTGATGTCGGCAAAAGTGCCGCTTGTCTGTCCGGTTCCGGCCTGCCCGTCCTTTTCGGAGTCGGAAGATTTTGCCGCGGCGGGCGAAGCTGAGCCGGCAGACGTTCTCCTCAGGCTCCTTCGGCTTCGTTGCCGCTGGAGGCAAGGATGCGGAAGCAGGTCGCGGGCACCAGAAGGGTACCGTCCTCATGGAGGATCCGGCAGGCCTTCTTGATGGCGCATCCGGTCGTATCGTGCGTCATGAGCACAAGAGAGACACAGTCGTCTCTGGTGGCGGCCTTCTGGATGAGCTGGGCGAAGCTGATGTTTTCCTTGGCGAAAACCGTGGCTATGTCGCGCAGAACGCCGGGGGTGTCGCGCACGGTGGCGCGTACGTACCAGGGGCTTTCCGCCTCGTCGGAAGGAAGGATTTCGGCTTCGGGCAGGGTATGGACGAAACCGGTATTGGCTTCGGCGCTGTTGACTTCATCTCTGCGGGCGAGGGCCAGCAGATCGCCGAGCACAGCGCTGGCCGTGGGCCTGCTGCCCGCGCCGAGACCGTGCAGGAACAGGGAACCGACGGCATTGCCTTCAATGCGGACGGCATTGTAGGCGCCGTTCACCCTTGCCAGCAGCATGGAGTGATGCACGAGCGCGGGAAACACACCGGCTTCGATCTTGCCGTTTTCATCGCGGGCCTGACCGATGAGCTTGATGCGGTATCCGAATTCGCGGGCAAACTGAATGTCCAGAGGATTGAGGCCGCGGATGCCCTCGATGGAGAGCTTGGAAAAGTCGTAATGCACGCCCCAGGCCAGACGGATGAGCAGCACGAGCTTGTGGGCCGCATCCTGACCGTCGATGTCCAGCGAAGGATCGGCTTCGGCGAATCCCAGCTCCTGCGCTTCCTTGAGCGCTGTGGGGAAATCGAAGCCGTGGTTGTTCATTTCGGAAAGGATGTAGTTGGACGTGCCGTTGAGAATGCCCATGATCGAGGTGATATGGTTGCCGGCAAGGCTGTCGCGCAGCGTCTGAATGACGGGAATGGCACCGGCGGAACTGGCTTCATAGCCGAGAGCCACGTTCTTTTCCGCGGCGAGAGCAAAGATTTCACGGCCGTATTCCGCGAGCAGGGCCTTGTTGGCCGTGACCACGGACTTGCCGTTCTGCATGGAGCGCATGATCAGATCTCTGGCCACGGTGGTTCCGCCCATGAGCTCGACCACCACCTGAATGTCGGGATCGTCGGCAAGAGAGAGGGCGTCGTCGGTGAGCATGATACCCTCGGGCAGATCGCGTTTTTTGGCGAGGTTGTGTACGGCCACCGTCTTGATCGTGATTTCACGGCCGGTCCTGCGCAGAATTTCGTCGTGATTCTTTTGCAGCATTTCCACAAGGCCGCTGCCGACCGTGCCGAGGCCGGCCAGACCGATGCAAAGGTTCTGAGACATGCAAGCTCCAAAGGAGGGAAGAGGTTGAGAGTTTTTCCGGAAGAGGGACGTATCGCCCCGCCTTCCGGTTCCGGCGGAAGCGGCCTTCAGCCAGCCGTTCCCGCCGGTTAATTAAAAGGTAATGGATCAGCCTTCCTGAAGCACCTTTTTGATGCCCTGAAGGGCCTGACGGGTACGCTTCTGGTTTTCGATGAGCGCAAAGCGCACGTATTCGTCGCCCATCTGACCGAAGCCTATACCGGGCTGTACGGCCACATGGCCTTTCTGCAGGAGCAGTTTGGCAAACTCCATGGATCCCATGGCCCGGAAGGGTTCGGGAATGCGTCCCCAGGCGAACATGGTGGCTTTCGGCGGCGTGATGGGCCAGCCTATGCGGTTGAGACCGGTGCAGAGCACGTCGCGGCGCTTTCTGTATTCATCGCATATTTTTTCCACGGCGTCGCGGGGCGCGTTGAGTCCCACCGTGGCAGCAATCTGGATGGGCTGAAAGATGCCGTAATCGAGATAGCTTTTCAATCGGGTGAGAATGTGGACAAGATCCCTGTTGCCGAGGCAGAAGCCCATGCGCCATCCGGCCATTGAGTAGCCCTTGGTCATGGAGTAGAACTCCACGCCCACGTCTTCGGCGCCCTTGGCCTGAAGGAAACTCGGCGCCTTGTAGCCGTCGAAGCACAGATCGGCATAGGCCATGTCGTGGATGACCCACATTTTGTGTTCCTTGGCAAATTCCACGATGCGCTCGAAGAAGGCCAGATCCACGACCTGGGTGGTGGGATTCTGCGGATAGCTGATGATGAGCAGCTTCGGTTTCGGCCAGGTCTGCTTGGTTGCGGTGAGCAGGTCTTCAAAGAAGTCGCGATCTTCCGCCACGGGAATGCGCCGCACGTCGGCTCCGCAGATGACGGGAGCGTACACGTGTATGGGATAGGTGGGATCCGGGGCGAAAACCACATCGCCGGGATTCAGCATGGCGAGGCAGAGGTGGGCGAGGCCTTCCTTGGAGCCTATGGTGGCAATGGCCTGCGTTTCGGGATCGAGATGGACGTCGAAGCGGCGGGCGTAAAGATCGCAGATGGCCTTGCGCAGATTGGGAATACCGCGGGATACGGAATAGCGGTGATTCACGGGTTTGCGGGCGGCTTCGCAGAGCTTGTCCACAATGAATCTGGGGGTCGGCAGATCGGGATTGCCCATGGAGAGGTCCACGATGTCGATGTTCTGCTGCCGAAGCTGCTTCTTGATGTCTCCCACTACGGCGAAGGCATAGGGGGGAAGACGGTCTATCCTCGAAAATTCGGGCATACTGTCCTCACAGTACGGGAGCCAGGCCGGGCCGCACATTTCCCCTGGCGCTGGCATGACGCTTCCGGGCTGCCTCGACGCAGTCTGAACTGCTGAGGATTACAGGTATGTCGGGCTGATGCGCGGCATACAGGGGGCGGCAGACGGGGGACGATGCTGCCTGCGCGCTGGCATGACGCGGGGCGGCGGAGCCTGCCTTGATGATATTTCCCGTTTATAGTAGTACATCAAGGGAGTTGTAAAGAGGCCGGCATGTGGGCTGCCCGGCTTTTCCTTTTTCTGCACCCAGGCCCGTGATGAACTGATGGAACAGATGGATATGCTGGCCTCGGAGGGGCCCGACAAGGCGGAGGAATTTTCCGGCACGCTGGAGCGCGTGGTTTTCCATAACGAGGAAAACGGCTGGACGGTGTTCCGGCTGCGCGTGGAAGGACGGGAGGATCCGGTGGCCGTTGTAGGCACCATGTCTTCTCCCCAGCCCGGAGTGCGCCTGCGCGTGAAGGGGCACTGGATCAGTCATCCGAAGTTCGGCCGCCAGATACAGATGACCTCGTGGGAAGAGGAACTTCCCGCCACGGAAGAGGGCATCCGTCTTTTTCTTGCTTCCGGCTGCATCAAGGGCATAGGGCCGAAATGGGCCGACCGCATTGTGGCTCACTTCGGGGCGGATACCCTGGAAGTGATGGATCACGACCCTGACCGCATGCTGGAGCTTCCCCGCTTCGGAAAAAAAAGGCTGGAGGCCATGAAGGCGTCCTGGGCGGAGCATCAGGGAATTCGGGAACTTATGATTTTTCTGCAGCCGCACGGCGTGACGGCCGGTCTTTCGGTGCGCATCTATCGTCAGTACGGCGCGCAGGCTCTTGCCGTGGTGCGGGAAAATCCCTACCGGCTGGCCATGGACATACACGGCATAGGCTTCACCACAGCCGATGCGCTGGCCCGCAAGCTGGGCTTCGACGAGGCCAGTCCCCTGAGAGCCGAGGCCGGCGTGCTCTACATGCTCATGCGCCTTACCGAAGACGGGCATGTCTACTATCCGCGGGATCTTCTGGTGCAGGAGTCGGCGGACAAACTTTCCATTCCTGCCGACATGGCGGACGAGGCCATAGCGGAACTCGAGAGAGAGGAGCGCGTGGTCATCGAGGATCTCGGCGACCACGAAGGCGTCTACCTCACGCGAAACCATATTTACGAGTCCAAGATAGCCTTCTATATGCACAGGCTTCTGCATTCTCCGAAGTCCGTGCATTTTTCCGAGCCGAAAAAGCTGGTGAAGAAGGTGCTCGAATCCATGCCCATGACGCTCGCCGAAGAGCAGAAGAAGGCCGTGTATACGGCGGCTTCGTCCAAGGTCATGGTGCTCACCGGCGGCCCCGGCACCGGCAAGACGACCATCCTGAACGCCATCATCCGCGTGTTTCAGGAAGTGAAGGCGCGCATTCTTCTGGCGGCGCCTACGGGGCGCGCGGCAAAGCGTATGTCCGAGGCGAGCGGGCTGGAGGCAAAAACCATTCATCGTCTGCTGGAGTACAGTCCGGCAGAGGACGGCTTCAACCGCAACGAGAACAATCCGCTGGCGTGCGGGCTGCTCGTGGTGGACGAAGCCTCCATGATGGATACCATGCTCATGTACCATCTGGTGAAGGCCGCGCCCGTGGGAGCCACCTTCATTCTTGTGGGCGACGTGAATCAGCTTCCCTCCGTCGGACCGGGCAATGTGCTGCGCGACGTCATCGCCTCCGGGGTGGTGCCCGTCGTGGAACTCATGGAAGTGTTCCGGCAGGCTGCGGAAAGCGACATCATCTGCAACGCGCATCTCATCAACAAGGGCCTTCTTCCGGAGCTGCATCAGAGCGGCGGCCAGAAGACGGACTTTTATTTCTTCAAGCAGGATGATCCGGAAGCGGCGGCCGATCTCGTGGTGGATCTCGTGCGCGACAGGATTCCCCGCAAGTTCGGTTTCCGCTCCGAGGACATTCAGGTGCTTTCGCCCATGCTGCGGGGCGGAGTGGGCGTGAACAGCCTGAACCGCCGCATTCAGGATGCCGTGAATCCCCAGCGATCCTCCCTTGTGCGCGGCGAGCGTCAGTTCCGCCTGAACGACAAGGTCATGCAGGTGCGCAACAACTACGACAAGGATGTTTTCAACGGCGATACCGGCACCATCATCTATCTGGATGTCGAGGAGCGCGAGCTGACCGTGCGCTTTGACGACCGCAACGTGAACTATCTCTGGGAAGAGATGGACGAGCTTGTTCCGGCTTATGCCATATCCATTCACAAGTCGCAGGGCGGAGAATACCCCGTGGTGGTCATTCCGCTCATGATGCAGCACTATATGCTTCTTCAGCGCAACCTCGTCTATACGGCTGTGACGCGCGGCAGAAAAATGGTAGTGCTGGTGGGCGAATGGCGGGCGCTTGCCACGGCGGTACGAAACAACCACATACGCAGACGCTACACCTGGCTGGCCCACAGGCTGGCGGGGAGCGAAGGTACGGTGCACGCCGAAATGCTGCCCGAGAAGAGCGGTTCCGGCAGAACCCGTGCGGGAAAGGAAGGAAAATCGTCATGATGGATCATGCCGTGATGCGGAAGAAGGGACAGATGCGCTCCGGCGTGCAGGCCGTGCTGCTGGGGCTGGCGTTTTCCGGAGCCGTGCTGGCCTCCGGCTGCGCGCAGCAGCCGAAGATTCCCGAAGAGCAGAATGCCGCGGGAGAAGTGCAGGATATTGCCCGCATCCCTCAGAATCTTGCGGTGTTTGCCTCCCGGGCCGGAGGAAGTGCGCTGCTTCGCTCTCCGGCGGCGGCCGAGGAGGACATGCAGGTCTTTCGCCGGAAGTTTTTTGCGCCCTGGGACTCGAGCAGAATATCCGCTTCCGTGCTGAGGGAGTTTACGGCCGTGCTCGACTGGCCTTCCGGCAAGCGCGGCTATGCGGAGAACCTGCGTCCGTGGACCGATGCGGCGTGGGAACGCATGCGGCACAACGCTGCTCTCGACGAGGTGTCCGGCCGTGGCAGGGCGGCCATACTTGTTCAGCATGCCGATCTGCGGCTGGCTCCCACGGTGAAGCCCCGCTTTGCCCGGGTGCAGGGAGCGGGGCAGGGCTGGCCGTTTGACGATTTTCAGCAGACCTCCGCGGCGGTAGGTACGCCGCTTATGGTATATCATGCCAGCCGTGACGGCGCATGGCTTCTGGTGCAGAGCCCTGCGGCCTGGGGCTGGGTGGCCGCCGACCGTGTGGCCTTTGTGGACGAATCCTTTGAAAAGATGTGGAAAAACGCTCCGCTGGGATCCGTGGTGAGGGAAGGCGTCTCTCTGACATCTTCCGGAGCTTTTCTTGCGCTGGCGGATATCGGCACGGTGCTTCCTTTCAGTGGATCGGATGTTCTGGTGCCGGTACGCGGTTCAGATTCCCGGGCAGGCATGACGCGCGTCAGTGTTTCGCCGGAAGCGGTGGTTTCCATGCCGCAGCCTCTGACCGCACAGGCCGTGGCGGCCGTGGGCGACCGCATGATGGGCGGAAATTACGGCTGGGGCGGCATGTACGGCAACAGAGACTGTTCCGCCATGATGCGGGATCTGTTTGCGCCCTTCGGCATCTGGCTGCCCCGCAATTCCGCGGCGCAGGCCAGGGCCGGAAGTTTCCATTCCTTTGAGAACATGTCTGCAGAAAAGAAGATGGAAGCCATTCTGCACGGCGCCGAGCCGTTCCGGACGCTGCTGTGGCTGCCCGGACATATCGGCCTTTATGTAGGAGAGTTTGAGGGCGAGCCGGTATTCTTCCACGACATCTGGGGTATCCGCAGCAGACTTCGCGACGGACGCGAGGGGCGCATCATTCTGGGCCGGGCGGTCATTACCGGCGTTCGCCCGGGAAGCGAGCGTCCCGATACCGACCCGAAGGGACAGCTCATCGAGCGCATGCGCGGCTATACCATCATCGGCGGACGATAATCATGGAAAAGAACTTTACTTTTTATGCCGTTACCTACGGCTGCCGCGTGAATCAGTACGAAACGCAGGCCATACGCGAGTGGTGGCAGCGCCTCGGCGGCGTGGAAACCGATGATCCGGCCTCTGCCGATGTCGTGCTCGTGGACTCCTGCGCCGTGACGGCGGAAGCCGTGAGCGACGCCAGACAGATGACGCGCAGGCTCGGCCGCATCAATCCCCATGCGCGTATTTTTGCCGCAGGCTGCGCGGCCTCGGCGGAACCGGCGGATTTCGCGCTGCCCGGCGTGGCGGCGGTCATTCCTCAGAGGGACAAGTTCGTCCTGCTCGGCGGGCATCCTCTGGAAATGACGGATTTTGCCGTGAACGAGGCGGAAAGACCTCGCTTTGCGCCCTTTTCCATATCGTGTTTCCGAAGGGCAAGACCCGTGGTCAAGGTGCAGGACGGCTGCTCGCAGGGCTGCGCCTACTGCATTATACCGCTGACGCGCGGCCCGGCACGCAGTCGTCCGGTGCAGGACATTCTGGCGGAAACGGAACGCCTGCTCAGGGCCGGATACCGCGAGATCATGATTTCCGGCGTGAATCTCCGTCAGTTCCATGCCGACGGCGGGGACGGCAGAAATTTCTGGTCGCTGCTTCGCCGCATGGATGCGGAATTTTCTCCGGAATGGCAGGGTAGGGCGCGCTTCAGACTCAGTTCGCTGGAACCGGCGCAGGTGACGGATGACGAGGCGCTGGAAACGCTGGAAGGCTGCCGCATGGTATGCCCGCACCTTCATCTTTCCCTGCAGAGCGGAAGCATGGCCGTGCTTCGTCGCATGGGCCGTTCCCCCTATTCGCCGGAAAGCGTGGCCGGGGCCGTGGAAAAGATGCGTCGCTTCTGGCCCGTCATGGGACTCGGCGCCGACATCCTCATGGGGTTCCCGGGGGAATCCGAGGCGGAAACGGAAGAAACGCTGCAGATGCTGCGGGTTCTGCCCATGACCTACGCTCATGTGTTTCCCTATTCCGTGCGCCCCGGAACGCGCGCGGCGGCATTGCCGGATCAGCTTCCGAAAAAGGTCCGTCAGGAGCATGCCGCCAGAGTGCGGGCGCTCATGGCCGAAAAGCATCGGGAATTTCTGCAGGCGCAGCTTGCTCAGCCCCTTATGAAGGTGGCCTTCGACAGTGCCGATGCCCGGCACGGCAACAATGAATGGTATGCCGACTGCCGCATGGAAGACGACGGACAGGTTCGGCGCGATCATGAACTGGTCGACGTTGTCCCCGTGCGCGTGGAAGGAAATTTGATTATGGTACGCCCCCTCGGGGAAGAACACCCCTCGAACCATCCAGCAGGAGAATGATATGCCGCTTCGCAGCATGACCGGCTTCGGCCGTTTTCAGAGGGACGACGGCGACGTGGTCCAGACCTGGGAGATCCGCAGCGTCAACAGCCGTTTTCTGGACCTCAAGTGGAAGCTTCCGCCGCAGGCCCGCAACATGGAAGCCCGCTTTGAAAAGATCGTGCGTCGCTTTGCTTCCCGCGGCCGTGTGGAAATTTCCCTGAATCTGCAGCTTGAGAGCGCGGCACGGGTGAACTTCGACAGCGCGCAGGCCTCGGCCATGCTGGATGCCGTGAAGTCGTTCGCCTCTTCCCGGGGGGATATCTTCGAAGTGGACTACATGACGCTCATGCAGCTCTCTTCGCTCTGGACCTCCAGCGGGGAAGCGGACGACGATTCGCTCTTCGATCTGCTGGCGTCGGGGCTTGAAGGAGCGCTTGCCGACTGGAACGAATCCAGAGAAACGGAAGCCGGCGCGCTGGCCCGTGATCTGGAGATGCGTTTCGGGCGTATGGCGGAATGGATTTCCGCCATTGAGGAACGCGCCCCCGAGGTCAAGAAGGCCCGCTTTGAACAGGTGCGCGAGCGCCTTTCCGATATGCTGAACAATCTCGGTGCCGAGCTTGAGGAAGGCCGTTTTCTTCAGGAAATGGTCATCATGGCCGACAAGCTGGACGTGACCGAGGAGCTGATCCGGCTGCACTCGCATCTTGTTCGTCTGGCTTCGCTCATGGAAAGCGGGGAGGATGCCGGACGCAAGCTGGACTTTACGCTTCAGGAAAGCTTTCGTGAGATCAATACCTGCGGCAACAAGATTCAGGACGCGCAGGTCTCGCGCATTGTCGTGGACTGCAAGAACGAGCTGGAGAAGTGCCGCGAGCAGGTGCAGAATCTGGAGTAGGCATGGCAAGACAGCAGCTTGTCAACGTGGGATTCGGCAACTATGTTCTGGCCTCGCGCGTGGTGGCCATAGTGAACCCGCTGTCGTCTCCCATGCGGCGTCTGCGCGACGACGCCAGAGCCGAGGGACGCCTTGTGGATGTTTCCCAGGGGCGGAAAACACGCGCCATTCTGGTAACGGATTCCAACCATGTCATACTGTCCGCCATTTCCGCGGACACGCTGGGACAGCGTTTTGCTTCGCAGGGCGAGGCCGATGCTTCCGACGATGAAGACGAGGATGATATATGATGATTGATTTCGGCCCGCGCCGCGGCCTTCCCTTTGTTATCTGCGCCCCTTCCGGCACAGGCAAGACGACGCTGGTGAGCCGTCTCACCGCGGAATTTCCGCTGGAATTTTCCATTTCCTGCACTACGCGGGCGCCCCGCGGCACGGAGAAGGACGGCGTGGATTACATTTTTCTTGACCGGGAAACGTTCGTGGAGCGCAGAAAGCAGGGCTATTTTGCCGAATGGGCGGAAGTGCACGGCAATTTCTACGGCACGCCTCTTCAGCCGGTGCGCGACAGACTGGCGCTCGGCAAGGATATGCTGTTCGATATCGACGTGCAGGGCGCCGCGCAGCTTTCCCTTTCGCTGCCCGAGGCAAGATTCGTGTTCATTCTTCCGCCTTCGCTGGAGGAGCTTGAGCGGCGTCTGCGCGGACGCGGCACCGACAGTGAGGAAGCCATTCTGGTTCGCCTTTCCAATGCCCGTACGGAAATCATGAGCAGTCACTGGTTCGACGCCGTCATCGTCAACGACGATCTCGAAAGCGCCTATGACCAGCTGCGTTCCTTCTATCTGGCCTCCACGCTGCAGCCCTCGCTCAAACCGCAGCTTGCAAGAAATATCTGCGGAGCGTAGTCTGAACGCTTCACCTTCTTTGTTGCGGCAAAGGCACGCTGCGGAAGAGGGAAAAGCGGGTTGAATCGAACGCTGTCGATACGGATATGGCGGGAAGAGTTCTGCCGTGCAGACCCGCCGTGTCCGGACAGCGTATTTTTTTCATGACATGCGGAAAGCCTGCGGTCTGTTCGCGACCGCAGGACGTTCCGAAAATATCTGCGGAAAAGGATTCCGCCGACAGGCCTTCAGAATATGAGCAAGAACTGGGTATTCCGTACACGTCGGGATGAGGCTGCCTTTCCCGCTTCGTTTCACGACATGGCTGAGCGCTGCGGCATTTCTTCGCGGCTTGCCCAGCTGCTCTGGCTGCGCGGCATCGACGACAGAGAGCAGCTCGCGGAATATCTTTCTCCCGGGCTTCGCTATCTTGCCAGGCCTTCGCTGTGGCCCGGCATAGAGAAGGCCGCGGATATTCTTGCCCGGGGGCTCAGGGAAGGCAGAAAGCTGGCCGTTTGGGGCGACTACGATGCCGACGGCGTGACCAGCACGGCGCTGGTGCTTCAGGTGCTGCGTCATTACGGCTATGAGGCCATGTGGCATCTGCCCGACAGGCGTGAGGAAGGATACGGCATGAACGAGGCCGGGGTGGAGCGTCTGGCGGAGCAGGGCGTGACGCTTCTTCTGACCGTGGACTGCGGCATTTCCGATGTAGCGGCCATTGCGCGGGCCAGAGAGCTGGGTATGGAGGTGGTTGTTACCGATCATCACCTGCTGCCCGAAGAGCTTCCGGATGCGGCGGTTCTCTGCAATCCGAAGCTGGCGGACTGCCCCTGCGCTTCGCTTTCCGGCGTCGGCGTCACGTTCTTCCTTATGGCCGAGCTGAATGCCCGTCTTGCCGAGGGCGGTGCGCCTCGCTTCGACATGCGCCGTACGCTTGATCTTGTGGCGCTGGGAACGCTGGCGGATCTGGTGGAGCTGGAAGGGCAGAACCGCATTCTTGTGAAGAACGGTCTGCTTGTGATCGGCGAGGCGAAAAGGCCGGGCATTTCTGAACTCAAGGTGGTATGCGGCTTTGCGCCTCTGGCCTCGCTCGGAGCGGGGCAGGTGATCTTCAGCCTCGCGCCGCGCATCAATGCTGCGGGGCGCGTGGCTTCGGCGGAAACGGCGCTTGAACTTCTCTGCGCCGGAGATTGCGACACTGCGGCGGATCTGGCCCGTCGTCTGGACGGATATAATACCCAGCGCCGTCAGGAAGAGGAGCGCATCACGGAGGAGGCCATGCTTCAGGCTGAGGCCTCGCTGAACGATCCGGCGCTCGTCATTGCCGGAACGGACTGGAATCAGGGCGTGATCGGCATTGTGGCGTCACGTCTGGTGGAGAAGTACCACAAACCTACACTGGTGCTCTGTACCGATGGCGAAACGCTGAAAGGGTCGGGGCGTTCCATCAGCGGTTTCGATATGCACGACGGCCTTGCCCGCTGTGCCGGAGACCTGGAATCGTTCGGCGGACACCGCATGGCGGCAGGCGTGAGAGTCCGGCCGGAGCGCCTGGAGGCATTCCGCAGGCACTTTTTCGAGGTGGTCAGAGAGGTTCTGGGGCCAGATCCTGTTCCTGCCGTGCAGCTGATCGACGGCGAACTGGACTTCAAGGAAGCGTCGAACTTCATTTTTCTGAAGGAACTGGAAATGATGCAGCCTTTCGGCGTGGGAAATCCCGAACCCGTGTTCCAGTCGCCGCCGCTTCTTGTCAAAAGAAGACGTCTTTTCGGGCAGCAGAAAAATCATGTGCTTCTGGAACTGACGGACGAAAGCTGCAACATCACGCTTCAGGCCAAGGCATGGCGACAGGCGGAACAGTTTCCCGCCGATCTCGAAGGAAGGCGCATCCGACTGGCCTACAGTCCGGGCATCGACATGTACAACGGCGCCGCCAGCGTGGACGTGCGCATCAGAGACTGGAAGCTGGTCTGAAAAGCCGGTGCGGTCTGTCCGGCCGGCATGCCTCGTTTCTCTTGAATGCCCGGCTGGCTCGCTTCCGTTTGACGTTGATGCATTGGTCGACCGATGCGGCCGGAAAAGCGCACGGGCCTCGGAAGAAACCTCACGAAAAAAGAAGCGGGAAGTGTGCCGGACAGTGGCGCTTGAAAGGCTTTTCGAAGTCGAAGGCGCTTGTTTTATGCCGCTTGTGTCAACCCCGCTCAACAGCCATCACGAAGATGGCCGTGTGTTCCTTTTGACGCTGACCCCCGCCAACGAAGAGAGTGCTTCATGCCTTCCCGGCATGATCGGAGGCCTTGCCCGGCAGCATCTCTATGCCGCAAGGCACGACGAAAAAGGCTCCCGCCGGAACGGGAGCCTTCCTTGTATCCGGAAAAGAAACGGCGATCAGTCGCGCACGCCGTGGAATTCGATTTCGGTGATTTCGTAGGTCACGCGGCCGCGGGGAATGTCGATGGTGACTTCGTCGCCGACTTCGTGACCGAGAAGTGCACGGCCCACGGGAGAGTTGATGGAGATGGATCCCTTGGCAAAGTCGGCTTCATCAGGTCCGAGCAGCGTGAACTGACGTTCTTCGTCGGTATCAACGTCGACCACATGCACGGTAGCACCGAAGATGACCTTGTCGCTGTGAAGCGTGTCGAGGTCAATGACAGTGTACTGGGGAAGCTGGGATTCAATGTAGTTGATGCGGGCTTCCAGGAAGCCCTGACGCTCACGGGCGGCATCGTAACCGGCATTTTCCTTCAGGTCGCCTTCTTCACGGGCTTCCTTGATGGCCTGAATGACGGCAGGACGCTCCTTCTTGAGCGCTTCAAGTTCTTTTTCCAGCTTCTTGTATCCCTGTACGGAAATAGGCGTGCTCATGGCAGATCCCTTCAAAAAAAGTGATAAGCAAAAAAAGAGGCCCAACTTCTCGAAAGGGATAGCATTCACTTCCAGAAAAGTGGGGCATCAGGAAATGCTTTCCCTGCAATATAGGCCTGCCGGAACATGAAGTCAATCCCCGTCCGGTTTTTGGCTTCGTGTCGCCTGCCGGCGGAAAATCGGGGCGGCGTATGCGTTCCGGAAGGAAAAACGCCGTCCCGGATTTACTGCTGGACAAGGCGTCCCGGTTCTGCGAGAATAAAAGTTCTGTGATTCCGTCGACGGCTTCTTCCGTCGGCGAAAAAAAACACTATGGAACTGCTATGGCAAACGATAATCAGCCGGATAAAGTCATTTATTCGATGAACCGCGTGACCAAGCGACATGGTCAGCGGGAAGTTCTCAAGGATATTTCGCTCGGCTATTTCTACGGCGCGAAAATCGGCGTGCTCGGCCTGAACGGCGCGGGTAAGTCGTCGCTGCTCAAGATCATGGCCGGCGTGGACAAGGCCTTCGACGGCGACGTGGTGGTCGCCCCGGGATACTCCATCGGCTATCTTGAGCAGGAGCCGCTGGTGGATGAAACGCGCACCGTCCGCGAAGTCGTGGAGGAGGGCGTTCAGGAAGTCGTGGATCTCGTTAAGGAATTCAACGAGATCAACGAAAAGTTCGCCGATCCCGATGCCGACATGGACGCTCTGATCGAGCGCCAGGCCAAGGTGCAGGAAAAAATGGACGCCCTGAACGCCTGGGATCTCGACTCCCGCCTGGAAATGGCCATGGATGCGCTGCGCTGTCCGCCTGCGGATACGCCCGTGTCCGTGATTTCCGGCGGTGAACGTCGCCGCGTGGCTCTGTGCCGTCTGTTGCTGCAGAACCCCGACATCCTTCTGCTCGACGAACCGACCAACCATCTCGATGCCGAGTCCGTGGCCTGGCTGGAAAGATATCTGCAGGGTTTCCCCGGCACGGTCATCGCCGTCACGCACGACCGTTACTTTCTTGATCATGTGGCCGGATGGATTCTGGAGCTGGACAGAGGCCGCGGCATTCCGTGGAAGGGCAATTACTCCTCCTGGCTCGAACAGAAGGAAAAGCGCCTTGCTCTTGAGGAAAAGGCCGACAACGAACGTCGTAAGACGCTGGCCCGCGAACTGGAGTGGATTCACATGTCGCCCAAGGGCCGTCATGCCAAGGGCAAGGCCCGCATCAATGCCTACGAGGCCATGCTGAGCCATGAGAGCGAACGCCTCGCTCCGGATCTGGAAATCTACATTCCGCCGGGACCGCGCCTCGGCAAGTCGGTCATCGAAGCCAGAGATCTGTGCAAGAGCATGGGCGACAAGCTGCTGGTGGAAAACGCGAACTTCCTTGTGCAGCCCGGCGCCATCGTGGGCATCATCGGTCCCAACGGCGCGGGTAAGACCACGCTGTTCAAGATGCTCGTCGGCGAGGAAAAGCCTGATTCCGGCACGCTCAGCATCGGCGAAACGGTGAAGTTCGGCTATGTCGACCAGAACCGCGCGTCTCTTGAACCCGGCAAGACCGTGTATGAAATCATCAGCGGCGGCAGCGACTTCATCAAGCTCGGCGGCCGTGAAGTAAACGCCCGTGCCTACTGCTCGCGCTTCAACTTCCAGGGCGGCGATCAGCAGAAGAAGGTGGACGTGCTCTCCGGCGGTGAACGCAACCGCGTGCATCTTGCCTGCATGCTCAAGTCCGGCGCCAACGTGCTGCTGCTCGACGAACCCACCAACGACATCGACGTGAACACCATGCGTGCTCTGGAAGATGCGCTGGAAAACTTTGCGGGCTGCGTGCTGGTCATCAGCCATGACCGCTGGTTCCTCGACCGTATCGCGACGCATATTCTGGCCTTTGAGGATGAAGGGCAGGTGACCTTCTTTGAAGGCAACTTCTCCGAATATGAAGAGGATCGCCGCAAGAGACTCGGTAAGGATGCGGATACGCCTCATCGCATGAAGTATCGCAGACTGACCCGTCAGTAATCTCCGATCGGGGGAGTTCTTCTCCCTGACTATGGTATGAAAAAAGGCAGCCGAATGGCTGCCTTTTTTTGTATCGCCAGAAGTTTTTTCTGTAAGGAAGCATGGAGAGGTGCGTTATCTTCCGTCCTTATTGCCTTGTACGTTCTCCGGCTCCGCTCTGCTCCGGGGAGCGCAGCGTAAGCAGCGTGATTTCCGCGCCTACGCCGAGGCGCATGGGCACATAGCCCCACATGCCTGTTCCCGGACTGACGTAGAGCGGCATGGATCCGGCCCGGTAGAGACCTGAGCGGAATCCGCTGTTCATACGGGATACCAGCGGGAAGAGAAAGAAGAACTGCCCGCCGTGAGTGTGCCCGGAAAGCTGGAGATGACAGCCCAGAGCGGCGTTCTGTTCGGCCTGCCCCGGTCGGTGCGACATGAGGATGCGCAGGCCTTCGCTCGCTCCCTCAAGTGCCTTGCGGGTGTCGGGAGCGCCCATTTCTCCGTCGAGACTGCGGAACAGCACGGCACAGGGATCCGTGACTGCGGCAATGACCACGTTTCTGCCTCTGACGTCGTACTGCCTGTGAGCATTCAGAAGAACGGTCATGCCCCAGCGCCGCCAGGTTTCCACCCAGGGGCGCAGCCCGGAGTAGTAGTCGTGATTGCCTGCGCTGATGACGACATCATAGCGGGCTCGCAGATCCGTGATGGGACGCAGAAAGGAGCCTATGCGCTCCGGCGTGCCGTCGGCCAGATCGCCCGTGATGAGGGTGAAGTCCGGCTCCAGAGCATTGGTCCGGCGTACTACTTCTTCGAGCCATGCGCCGGTGAAGGTGGAGCCGATGTGCAGGTCGCTCAGATGGGCGATTTTGAGTCCGTCGAGATCCTTCGGCAGCCCCTTCACGGCAACGTCGATCCGTCTGACGTCGGGAACGGCCAGAGCGCGCGCCATGCCTGCGGCGGCAGCCGCCAGACTTGAGGCGAGCATGAGAAGTTCCGCAGGAATGGAGAGCAGGGCGGAGAACAGACTCTCTTCCAGTCCGCTCAGACCGGGGATCAGAAGGGAGACTCCGAAACACAGGGCCAGAAACAGATCGCGCAGAAGCACAAGCCATGACAGGACCATGAACGAGGAGGAAATGAAGCCTCCCGCGCGCACGAGCAGAAAGGGCAGATCGGGGCGTTTCGTAATGAGTACCCGCATGCCCGTGATGGTCTGGGAAATGATGAAGAGAAGAACCGTGAGCGGAATTCTCCAGAGGACGGGCACGGGATCGTGCCAGAACAGGCTGAAGGACATGTACCCGGCTACGGCCAGCATGAGCGTGGTGCTTGAGGCAAAGAACATGCGGTTGCGTGCGTAATCGGCCATGAGGAGATCCTTGATGGTTGCAGGAGTCGAGGGACGTATGTCGGCGTGGCGGCGGAAAAGGGGGGAATGCGTTGTTTTTTCTTTTTGGGGAGATCCCGGACGGAATGAGGCGGTATCGGGAACGGAGTCTGAGGAGACGTTGTTTTTCCAGACTGTCCGAATCTGCGCCTGTCCTGATCCCCGATGTGGGCATGAAGCAGGCTCTTCCCGTAAAGCTGCCTGATGTTTTTCTGAGAGGAGAGGCGCTGCTTCGGCGGCGGGATTCCGCGGCAAAGGGGAGGCGTGAGTCTGCCCCCCCTCTTCTGCTGCGGAAGGTTAGTGAGGTCGGCGGATCTTCGGGCTGGCGCCTATTTCACGGCGACGTATTTTTCCAATGCCTGAGCGGAGCAGGTCTGACCGCGCCAGAACGCAGAAGCCCAGAGCACGAACACGGCGGCCTGCGTGTCGTCGAGCTGCCGGAGCTTCGCTTCAAGGGTACGGCTGCTGCTGCCGTACTTTTTATCCAGCTCCTTTTTTCCGCAGAGCTCCGGAACATGGGTGAGCAGGTGGGCGGCGCGCAGGTGGGATGCGTCTATGACGATGTTCTTGTGCGCGTCTATGACGGTTTTCAATTCTTCAGCCGTAAAGAGCCGTTTGAGTTCGCCGACGGTGGTGAACCATGTGTCGATGGTCCAGGGAAGCATGAACTCGGCTCCGGCCGTGCGGCTGCGGAAATGATCCCTGATCCAGACATCCTGCTCTTCAGGGGACGTGTGACCATAATGAAACATGAGAACTCCGGAAGGCTAGAAGGGGCGGGTATAGGGAATGTCGCCGTATTCAAGGGAGGGATCTTCCGCGCAGGGCAGCAGGGGTCTGCGTCCCTCACGCCAGTCGCGGAAATGGGCGAGAATACGGGCATGATCGAAGCAGAGAGGGCCGGGGATGTGATCCGGATCGTAGAAGGCGGCCTCGGCGGCGTCGTCTCCGGCAAGCAGAGCGTCCGGATCGGTGCAGCGTCCTACGAAAACCGTGGTGAGGGTATGACAGCGCAGATCACGCAGCGGCCAGGAGTAGATGCCGAGAACCCCCTCAAGCTGAACGTCGAGTCCGGTTTCCTCTTTCATTTCGCGTACGGCGGCGTGTTCTGCGCTTTCCCCTTCCTCGATGAATCCGCCCGGAAGGGCCATGCCCAGCGGAGGATTCTTGCGACGGATCAGGATGATGCCTTTCTTTTCGTCGTAAATGACGACGTCGGCCGTGGGCAGAGGGTTGCTGTATTTTACCACAAGCGTCCCGCAGGACGGGCAATAACGGGGATGATTCATGCATGAACCTCGGAATGGGGATTCAGAATGTGAAAACCGGCCTGCCTGAGATCAGCCAGAGGCAGCGCGCCTTCTCTGAGCAGGCGCAGGTTCCGGCTGCCCAGAGGTTCCACGATGGTGCTGGCTTCTCCGCCGCCGGGAGCCGGAGGCTCGTCGAGAACGCCGTCCGTTTCCGGCATCAGGGAGAGAAGAAGTTCCGGGTCAAGTTCGGACGCCGCCGTGACGGCTTTCCGGCCGCTGATGTTTGCGCTGCTTGAAACAATGGGAAATCCGCTCTGTTCGGCCAGCGCCCGGGCGGCGGGATGCGAGCTTATGCGGGCGGCTATTTTTCCGCTGCCGCCGGTGAGGGCTTCGGGAAGCTCGGGGCGGGCGGGCAGAAGAAGCGTGAGCGGACCGGGCCAGAAGCGGGCCAGAGCGCTCATATCGTCGGCAAGGGCGGGGTCGGGGATGGCCACGAGCGCGAGCTGCTCGAAGCTGCCCAGAATGACGGGCAGCGGCATGGAGAGAGAACGGCGCTTGCAGTGGAATACGCGCAGCACCGCTTCGGCATTGTCGGCGCGGCAGCCGATGCCGAAAAAGGTTTCCGTGGGGTAGAGAATCACGCCGCCGAGACGTAAGCGGCGGGCGGCTTCCTGAAGGGATAGAGTCACGCTTGCCTCCGTGGAAGGGTAAGCCTATACTGAACACATGAGTTTGAAAACTTTGCGCATCATGACAGTCGGCAGGCCGCATGCTCCTTTCTGGAAGGATGCCGCGGCCCATTATCTGGAACGGCTTTCCCGCTGGAGAAAGGTGACGGATACCGTCATCCGCGACTCCGATCCCGCACTGCCGGTCGCCCGGCGCGTGGAGGATGAAGGAAAGCGCATTCTTGCGGCGCTCTCGCCGCAGGATATCGTGGTATGCCTCGATGAAAAGGGGCGTTCCATGACATCCCGGGAATTTTCACGCTTTTTGGACGGAATGTCTACTGATGCGACGCGTCGCCCGTGCTTCATTGTGGGCGGCCCCTTCGGGCTGCATGACTCCGTTCGGGAAAAGGCCCGCCACCTCATAGCGTTCGGCCCGCAGACGCTCCCGCATGAGCTGGCCCGCGTGGTGCTGCTCGAACAGCTTTACCGGGCGGAAACGCTGCTGCGGAACATGCCGTACCATCACGACTGACAACAGCCGTACGCCAGATGGGCAGCGTTTTTTGTTTGCATGCGGCCGGAACAGGACCGCATGCCCTGCCCTCTCAGCGCGATGCTTCCCGTGCCGGATCGTCAAGACAGCGCTGCAGGTCGTCGGCAAGTCTGCCGATATGTATGCCGTCCACAAAGGAATGATGGACCTGCACGGAAAAGGGCAGCAGGATTCGGCCTTCCCTTGAGGTATACTTTCCCCAGTCAAAAAGTGGGACCGCACTGTCCTTCCTGCCTGAAACGGTATGGGAAATGTGCGTGTAGGCAACCCAGGCATGGGGGAGAAGATGAACACATCCTCATCCGGCGGACCAGAAACGTACTCCTTCTGCGCATCCGCCTTTGCTTTTGCCCGCTCCACATAGGTTTCCATGCTGTCCGCCATGTCGACACGGACGAATTTGAACAGTTCCGTGTGAGGATCAAGCCAGGTGAAGGAGGTGTGGACGCGTTCCAGCAGCGCAGGCTTCCCTTCGATGAAGCGGTAGCGGAATTCTTCCAGCCTTTCGGCACAGCAGGTGACGGTGTAGATGAGAGACAGCGTGAAGGAGAGCCGACGGCTGCGCACGAAGGGCAGAAAATGGGTGATGTCCAGCTCGAAGGTGACGCAGTACTGAGGTTCCAGCGCATGGCGGAAGATCCGGCAGTGTTCGGCTCTTTTCCAGCGCTCCATGTCCATGAATTGAAAGGCCGTCATAGCGTTGCTCCGTTTTGGGTCAGCTTTCTTCTCCCGCCATTCTTCTGAGTTCGGCTTCTCGGGCTCTGGCGTCGAGAGGGCGGCAGAGCGTGAAGGTTTCGTCTCCGCGCACCTCCTTGGACACCTGAAAATGCTGGGCAGCCCGGGCGGCAAGCTGCGGCCAGTGCGTGATGATGAGAAGCTGCCTTTTGGTGGCCAGATCATGCAGCCTGTCGGATACGCGGTTCAGCGTGATGCCGCCGACACCGGCATCCACTTCGTCGAAGATGAGTGTGGCGTCTTCTCCCGTAGCCTGTACGCCGACCACGGCCAGCATGAAGCGTGAAAGCTCGCCGCCGGAGGCGATTTTGTCCAGAGGCTGCGGATGCTGGCCCGGATTGGGGGCCCACAGCAGGCGGTAGCGGTCTTCCACGCAGGCAGGGCAGATGACCTTCACCTTGTCTTCCACCTGAGGCCATACCTCATGAGGAACGCATTCAGGCTCCACATGAACGCGTTCGGAAAAGCCGAGTCCGGCCAGCTCTCTTTCCAGCGCCGTGCAGAATGCGGCGGAGGCCTCTTTGCGGCCCGCGTTGCATTCTTCAAGTATTGCATGAAGTTTTTTGGAGAGTTCCCGTTCCTGCTTTTCCAGCCTGTGCAGATCAAGACCGCAGGCATCGAGGAAGGAGAGGTTTTCTGTGATTTCGTCCCGGAGTCGGAGAATTTCAGGAATGGTCCGGCGCATGCGGCGCTTGAGCTGCGACAGCTCGTAGAGGCGTGCCTCAAGCTCATCGGGATCGTATTCGCAGTCGCAGGAGGGCGTGCTGCGGAAGCGCCGCGTCAGTTCCCGGGCTTCTTCCTCGAAGTTCAGAAGCGATTCGAGAGACGGCGTGAATGTTTCGTCTTCCTGGGCAAGCCCATGGAGCAGGCGTTCCAGTTCGCCCAGCATGGTGGAAAGTCCGGCTCCCTCGCCGCCGAGCATGAGCTCCAGACCCTGCTCATACTGTGAGCGCAGATGTTCCAGCCCCTTCATTTCCGTACGGGCCTTTTCCAGCCGCTCTTCCTCTCCCTCTTCAGGCGCGACGCGTTCGATTTCCTTCTGCTGCATTTCCAGAAGCTCCCGCTTCTCGCTCAGCATTTCCATGCGCTCCAGCAGTTTGCGCCGCTGCTCCGCTACGTCCTTGAGTTCCTTCAGAACGGCATCCTTGCGGGAAACCAGCGTCCGGTCGGGAAGAAAGGAATCGATGAGAGAGGCCTGATAGGAGGCCTGAAGAAGGCGTTGCTGCCCGTGCTGACTGACATGGAAAAGAAGAACGGGGCGCAGGGCACGCACGGTTTCCTGCGAGGTGAGGGTACCGTTGAGGAAAAAGTGACTGCGACCGGACGAGGCGGAAAGTTCTCTTCGGAGCACGATTTCCTCTTCCCCCTGTTCGCCTTGTCTGGTGAAGAGCGCCTCTACCTGCGCCTTGTCCCGGCCGGGGCGCACCATGTCGGTAGAGAGTTTGTCTCCCAGAACAAAGTTGATGGCCTTGAGAATGAAGCTCTTGCCTGCGCCGGTTTCGCCCGTGAGGACGTTCATTCCGTCGCCGAATTCAAGCTCCATGTCGTCAATGAGGGCCAGGCCGCGTATGCGCAGATATTCCAGCATGATTCCACCAGAAAAGGGTTAGGGGGATTTTCCCGATGGAATCATCTTTTATTGAAAAAATGTAAAAAGTCAAGAATAAATTTACTCGTCGATAAATCAAAAATTGATGACGGGCGCGGCCGAAAAAGCCCAGATGGGCGGAACGTGGCGGGTGTTGAAACGGGATGAAAGGGCTGTCCGGCTGGCGTCGTACTAAAGCCAGCGGTTGATGGAGCGGAGAAAGAAGCAGGCGGTCGGGCACAATAAAAGAGCCGGGGCCGCATTCTCTTCTCTGTGCGGCGCTTTCCTGTTCTCGTCAGGAGAAAAAAGCGGCACGGCCTTGCGAGACCGTGCCGGTGAAATCAGTTCTGAAGCGCCTTGCGGAATCCTTCGGCAGAGCGTTCGATGACGGCGTCTTCCACGGCAAAGGACAGGCGGAAGTAGCCGGGGTATCCGAAACCGGAGCTCGGCACGGCGAGCACGAGGTTCTGCGTCAGTTTTTCCACGATGGCCTTGTCGTCGCCGCCGGGGGCCTTGGGGAAGAAGTAGAAGGTGCCTTTAGGCAGGGTGAACTCGTAGCCTGCGTCGGCCAGAATGGCGGCGAGGCGGTTGCGGCGCTTCGTATAGATGGCGAGTGCCTCGTCGGTGGAGGTGCCGAGGCATTCGGCCATGAGGTACTGCCCGATGACGGGAGGATTCACGAAACCGAGCACACGGTTGGAGAAGATGAGTCCGTCCATGAGATTGTCGGCATCTTCCATGGCGGGATTGACCGCAATATAGCCCACGCGCTCACCGGCCATGCCGTAGTTCTTGGCAAAGGAGCTGATGACCACGCTGTGGCGGTAGAGAGGAAGAGCGGACGGCACTTCCAGTCCGTCGTAGGCCAGGAAGCGGTACGGTTCATCCGCCACAAGGTAGATCACGCGTCCGATCTTTCTGGAAGCCTCTTCCAGCATGGCGGCAAGGTCGGCGATGTCTTTTTCGGAGTAGACGGCGCCGGAAGGATTGTTGGGAGAGTTGATGATGAGAGCGCGGGTCTTCGGCGTGACGGCCGCAGCAAGGGCTTCTACGTCGGGGCCGAAGTCTTCCGCCCGGCAGGGCACGGGACGGAGCGTTCCGCCGTGATTGCCCACATAGAAGCGATATTCGCCGAAGAAGGGAGCCACGGTGAGCACTTCGTCGCCGGGCTCGAGAACGGTGTGGAAGAAGGCGTTCATCACGCCTGCGGCGCCGCAGCCGAGCATGACGTGAGCAGCCTTGAGCGGGGTGTGCTGCTGCTCGCTCAGCCAGGCGGCCAGCTTTTCTCTGGCCCAGCCGAATCCGCCGTTGGGCATGTATCCGAGAATGCCGGGTTCGGACAGTCGCGCGGTAAGAGCCTCCATGGCCCGGGCCGCTTCGGCGGGCGGCGCGAGATCGGGATTGCCGAGACTGAAGTCGCAGACGGCATCGTTGCCGTACTTTTTGCGCAGTTCGATACCGGCTTCGAACATGCGTCGGATCATGGATCCCTGAGAGAGATTCTGCTCCATGGCGGAGCTGATGACGGATGAGTACATGACAGACTCCTTGAGAAAAGGAAGGGCATCGGAGGAAACGGCAGGAGCAGCGGTACACGCATGGGGCGCCGAACCATCGGCGTTTCCTGCCTCGGAAAGAAGCGTGACGGCGGGATCGGGCGCCTCAAGAGCGGAGGCCAGCCGGTTCAGCCAGAGGTCGATGAAGGCGGGATCGTCGGCAAGTCCCCTCAGTTCCGCCTGACAGCGGAAGCCTGCCTTTTCAAGACGGCTTTTCCAGGAAGAGGGAGAAGAACCCGCCATGTCTTCCAGGGTATGTCTTCCCACCACGGAGAGCAGGGGCAGCAGCCATACGCGGCTCTCCGGCGACGTTTCCGCGCTCAGAGAAGGCAGCAGCAGGTCGAGTCCGTCGGATGCGGGCGCGTCTTTTGTGGCTTCGTCCGGGCGTATCATGCCGGAGCCGACCATGCAGGCTACATGGATACGGGCATCCCGTGCGCTGACGGCGCTGCCGAGGCGGCGATAGAGAATGTCGCATTCGTGGCGGCTGCCGTGAGCCATGAAAATGACCGGCTCCACGGCAGAGCGCAGCGGAGAGATATGGTTGAGCAGCGTTTCCGCCGCTTCGGCCACGCAGGGAGCCTCGGGATCAAGGCCGTAGAGCAGGGGACGGCCGAGACTGACGGAAAGTCCGCCTTCTTCCAGAACGGCGCGACAATCGGCAGCTACGGCGCTGTATTCCATGCCCGGGATGATGTGCAGGGGCTGGACGGTCACATGAGTATAGCGCTCAAAGCGCATGCGTCTCAGCGCCTTGAGCACGGAGTCGGACTTGGTACGGGAACTGGCCAGCCGCAGGCGCATGGTTTCCGAAGTGAATGCCCAGCGCACCGGCAGACGGAAGCGCGCTTCGGCCGCCGTCTGTACGGCGCGCAGCGCCGCTGCTCCGCGGATGTTGCCGCAGCCGTAGGCTACCAGAAGAATGCCGCGTTTCATGCCTTGTCCGCAGAAAACGTTTCTTCGGTAAAAATCTGGAATCCCTTTTTGCGGAGCAGCGCGGCAAAGAGACCGTCGCCGTCGACGAGCGTTCGGGTGAACGTCCCGTCATAGATGCGTCCGCAGCCGCAGGACGGCGATCTCGCCTTTAAAATGGCGGCAGAGCAGCCGTATTCTTCGGCAATGTAGAGCGCAGCTTCCGCGCCGGAGCTGAAGGCTTCGGTCACGTCCTCGCCGGTTGCGGAAAGAACGCGTCCGTCCTTCTGTTCACTGGGAGTGCGAGGCGTAGGCAGACCGCCCAGCACTTCGGGGCAGACGGGAACGGCCTCTCCCTTTTCCACAAGAGCGGCAATTTCGGGGCGCAGGTTCGAGCCGCCGTCATAGCGGCACGGGGTACCGGCAAGACAGGCGCTCACCACATAGCGGCAGGGCTTCTGAAAGTCAGTCAAAGGAAATCTCCACCTGTTCCTGATTGTCCTTGCGGCGGACAATGGTGCCGATTTCCCAGGCCTCGGTCTTCATGGACTTGAAGCGGGGGAGCATTTCGTCGGCCGTGGCACGGTCGGTGATCATGATGTAGCCGATGCCGCAGTTGAAGATCTGGAGCATTTCCGGCCAGGAGAGATTGCCCTGCTGCTTCAGCCATTCAAAAATGGCCGGGCGTTCCCAGCTGGAGAAGCGGATGCTGGCGCAGATGGAAGGCGAAAGCACTCTCGGGATGTTGTCGTAGAAGCCGCCGCCGGTGATGTGAACCATGCCCTTGATGGGCAGATCCCGCATGATGGATTTGACCTGATCGGCGTAGATGACGGTGGGAGTAAGCAGAACGTCGGCAAAGGTTCTGTCGGTGCCGGGCACGATGTCGTCCGCCTTAACGCCGCTTTCCTCATAAATTTTACGAACCAGCGAGTAGCCGTTGGAGTGCAGGCCCGAGGAGGCGAGACCGATGATAACGTCGCCTACGCTGATGGTGGAGCCGTCCACGATGTTCGGGCCGTCCACAAGGCCTACGCAGAAACCGGCGAGGTCATAGTCGCCGTTGGCATACATGCCCGGCATTTCCGCCGTTTCACCGCCGAGCAGCGTGCAGCCGCTCATCTTGCATCCTTCCACGATGCCGCCCACCACGGTGGTGGCAAGATCGACGTTCAGCTCGCCGCAGGAAAAATAGTCAAGGAAGAACAGCGGCTTTGCGCCCAGCACCAGACAGTCGTTCACGCTCATGGCCACAAGGTCGATACCTACGGTATCGTGGCGGTTGAACATGGAGGCCATCTTGAGTTTCGTGCCCACGCCGTCGGTACCCGCGACAAGAACCGGCGACTGCATTCCCGAGACGTCGGGCCGGAACAGGCCGCCGAAGCCGCCTATGTCCGAAAGAACGCCGTGGGTCTGCGCGCTGGCTACCAGATCCTTGATGCGGGAAACCAGCTCATTGCCGGCATGGATGTCGACGCCGGCGGAGGTGTATGCGGCGGAACGGGAAAAACTCATGGTCTCATCTCCTGGTTGAAGCGCGTGAACCTGCCCGGCAGGGACACTTTGCGTTCAGGTACCTGTGCCCGCAAAGAGAAAGCCCGGGGCTTTTCCTGCGGCATTTCCCATGGAAATCGCTTATGCAGGTACCCCGTATTAATAGTCGCTTCCGTCCCGTTTGCCAAGTTTTTTATGGAATATGCCGTATGCGGGAAGCCCGGAGGGCGGAAGAGGGGAAAGACGGCGGGTGGGTGGATATTGCAGAGGGCATGGGGAGAAGCGTACCGGAATTTCCGGGCCGGATGCAGCTGGATCCATGTTGGCGGAAGGAGCGGTCCGGGATCCGTGCGGGAGAGCGCACTTGCAATTCCTCGCGGAGCACGTAGAACAGAGCTGACCTTCGGGTTCAATTTTTATTTTCGAGGCGGTCGTCATGAGCAAAGATGCTTCCAATCCTTTTTCCATGCTGAATGCGCGGGATTTTCCTTCCCGCAGCGACAGGGACAATTCGCGCAGGCAGCGCCGCGCCAAGACGGTGGTGAAGAACAGGGACGCCGAGGCCGCCGCTCTGGACGCCGACACCGAGCTTTTTCTGCAGGCCATGAGTGGCAACGTACAGAAGCTTCCGTCTTCCGGTCAGGCCGGGGGCTCGGACAAGAAGTCGTCCCGCAGCAGCGCCGAAAGCGGGGACACCACCTTTGCCGACATGCTGGAGAGCCGCGGCGTCAAGCGCATGCTGCAGAAAAAGAAGGCTGAGACGACTGTTCCGCCTCAGCAGAAGGAGGCAGATCCGGAAGAAGAGAAGGAACCTGCCACGCTGACTGCCATGGCGCTTGCCGGTGCGCGCATCGGCCGCCGGAGCGACGCTGCTCTTTTGAGCGAAGCGGCCGGGCAGCCTGCGGAAGAAGACGACAGCCATGACTTTTTCAGCGCCGTCCGGGGAACGGTGCCGCTGAACGGCAGAGGCCGCGACGTGCCCGTGGAACCCGAAGCGCCGGTCGTTCCCGTGACGGATCCCCGTCATCCTCTGCAGGATTTCATGGAAGGCAAGGTGGAATTTTCCGTGGCGAGCACCGATGAGTATGCGGAAGGGCACGTCGTGGGACTGGATCTCATGATCGTGTCCCAGCTGCAGTCGCGGCAGTTCAGCCCGGAGGCGCACATCGATCTGCACGGTCTGAACTGCGATCAGGCGTTTCAGAATCTGGTGGGCTTTTTCCGCAGCTCCTATTACAAGGGCGTGAGAACGGTGCTCGTTGTGACCGGGCGCGGACTCAATTCCCTGAACGGCGTTCCCGTGCTGCGTTCCCGCGTGCAGCAGTGGTTTACGCAGGATCCCTTCAAGCGCGTGGTGCTGGCCTTCTGTACGGCCCGTCAGGAAGACGGCGGAGCCGGAGCGTTCTATGTGCTGCTGCGTCGACGCAAGAAAAGCGCGGGCAAGATCCGCTGGGACGTCATGCCTTCCGATCCCGATCTTTATCATTGATCCGCCGGAAGCCTTCGTCCGAAAAGGGCGGAGGCTTTCTGTTTTTCTTTGCTTTTGCTTCGTGGCCTAGGCCGGACGCTTGCCGGGCGGACGCATGACGTTTTCGTGCCGGAAGAAACGTGCGAGGCGCTCCGGCCTGAGGGGACGGGAAGAAAAGGCGTCCGCTTCTTCCGCGCGATGTCGACTTCCGGGGCCTGTATTGCAAAATCTTTCAGACTCTTTCGGAAATCGCGTCATCTTTACATGCCTTCCTTTACTCTTGATGAAAAAAGCTTGCTCGGCTATACTTATGCCGATTGCGGCCTGAGAACGGCCTTTTTTATGTAACATCCCCTTGCCGAGGGAGGACAATATGCAAGCTCCTGAAAAAAATCTGGCGTTCGAACTGCTCCGGGTAACGGAATCTGCAGCGCTTTCCGCAGCGCGCTGGCTGGGAAAGGGCGCCAAGGAAGACGGTGACGGCGCGGCCGTGGACGCCATGCGACTTTCTTTCGATTCCCTCTCCATCAAGGGGCGCGTCATCATCGGCGAAGGCGCCAAGGACAAGGCTCCCATGCTGTATAACGGCGAAGAAGTCGGCGACGGCACGGGGCCTGCCATCGACATCGCGGTGGATCCTGTGGAGGGAACCAATCTGCTGGCGCTCGGCCGTCCCAATGCCATCGCCGTCATAGGCGCCTGCAAGTCGGGCTACATGTACAATCCCGGCTCCAGCTACTACATGAAAAAGCTCGTGGTGGGCCGCGAAGCCCGTGACGTGGTGGATATCGACGCGCCTGTGGCCGACAATCTTCATGCCGTGGCGCGCGCCGTGGGCAAGGACATCAACGACCTCGTGGTGTTCGTGCTCGACAAGCCCCGTCACAAGGGACTCATTGAGGAAATCCGCAAGACCGGAGCCCGCATCACCCTGCATACCGACGGCGACGTGGCCGGCTCCCTCATGGTGGCCGACCCCAGCGTGGACGTCGATGTCATGATGGGTACCGGCGGAACGCCGGAAGGCGTCATTTCCGCCTGCGCCATCAAGGGCGTCGGCGGTCAGATGTTCGGCCGCTTCGATCCGCAGTCCGACGCGGAAAGAGAGGCCATGCTTGCGGAAGGAACCAGACTGGACGAGATCCTCACGGTCGACTCCATCATCCGTGCCGACGACGCCTTCTTTGCCGCCACCGGCATTTCCGGCGGCACCTTCCTCGGCGGCGTGAGCTATTCCGGACGCGGCGCCGTCACCCATTCTCTGGTGATCCGCGCCAAGACCGGCACGTTCCGCTACATTGAGTCTCATCACAACTGGGATCGGCTGATGAAGTTCAGCTCCGTCCGGTACGACTAGAAGACGGCGTCGCCGCCGACCGGCGGCGGCCCGTGTGTTATGACCCATAACCCATCAGGGAGTATGGAATGAACAGTGTTCAGACCGCCATCCTGTTCCCCGGTCAGGGGTCGCAGGCATCTGGCATGGGAAGGCGTCTTGCTGAGGCGTCTTCCGATATCATGGATCTCTGGAAGAAGGCGGAAAGCATCAGCGGCCTGCCTCTGCGCGAGATATACTGGGACAGCGACGACGCCACGCTCATGGCGGAAACCCGCAACCTTCAGCCCGCCATCACGGTGGTGAACCTCGCCCTGTGGCAGAGCGTTTCCGATCGCCTTTCTCCGGCCTGCGCGGCCGGACACAGTCTCGGCGAATTCAGCGCTCTGGCTGCTGCCGGCGTGCTTCCCGTGGACAAGGTGCTTGAGCTCGTTTCTCTGCGCGGCCGTCTCATGGCCGACGTGGATCCGGAGCACATCGGCACCATGTGCGCCATGATCCGACTCTCTCAGGAGCAGGTGGAAAGCGTGGCCAAGCAGGTTTCCGAAAGAACCGGCAAGCTGGTGCGCGTGGCCAACAAGAATACGCCTCTGCAGTTCGTGCTGAGCGGTCACCGCGAAGCCGTGGAAGCGGCCGCCGAACAGCTGAAGGCGGAAAATCCGCGAGCCAAGGGCTTCCCTCTGGCCGTGAGCGGCGCCTTCCACACGCCCATGATGGCCGAAGCTTCGGCGGAATTTTCCAAGCTGCTGGACAAGCAGGACTGGCACGACGCCGCCTTCCCCATATACTCCAACATCAGCGGCGAACCTCTGAGCGATGCGGAAGCGTTGCACAGCGCCATGCGCCGTCAGATGACCTCTTCCGTCTGCTGGGTGGATACCATTTCCAATCAGTGGAAAGACGGCGTGCGCCGCTGGGTGGAATTCGGACCGCAGGGCGTGCTGACCCGCATGGTGCGTCCGATTCTTGTGGCGGCCGACGTGGCCGACGGCAGTTACACCACCGTTCACATTCCCAACAAAGACGCTGTTGATGCATTTGAAGGATAACGATGCGCGACATACTTCTCATTGAAAAGGCCCTCCGTGACATTGTGGCGGGACACGGCTGGGAATGGCCTGAAAAGGCCGTTCTGGAAATCCCCAGAGACGTCGGACACGGCGATCTTGCCACCAATCTTGCCCTGGTGCTTTCCAAGCAGGCCAAGGCTGCTCCCCGCGTCGTGGCTGAAAAGATAGGCGAGGAGCTGTGCGCCGCCTTCCCCGGTCTGGTTTCTGTGGAAACGGCCGGTCCCGGCTTCATCAACATCACCTTCGCCCCTTCGTTCTGGCAGCAGGTGGTTGTGGACGTCGAAGAGCAGGGAAAGGCGTTCGGCTCCTCGAAGAACGGCAACGGCCGTCGTATCGTGGTGGAATACGTTTCCGCCAATCCCACCGGTCCTCTGCACATCGGACACGGACGCGGCGCCGCCGTGGGCGACTCCCTGACCAGACTGCTGCGCTTTGCCGGCTATGATGTGTCCACGGAGTACTACATCAACGACGCCGGACGGCAGATGCGTCTGCTCGGCGACTCCGTGTATCTGCGCATGCGCGAGATCTGCAACCTGCCCGTGGTTTACCCCGAAGATCCCAAGGGCTGGTATCACGGCGACTACATCCGCGACATCGCCCGCGAGATGCTGGAAAAGGATCCTTCTCTGCCGGAAAGACCCGAAGCCGAAGCCAAGGATCTCTGCTACGAGTATGCCTGCGCCACCATTCTGGCGGGCATCAAGGAAGACCTCAGGGAATTTCGCGTGGAGCATCAGGTGTGGTTCTCCGAGAAGAGCCTGGTGGACGGCGGCAAGGTGGAGGAAGCCTTCGACAAGCTGCGTGCCATGGGCCTTGTTTATGACAAGGACAACGCCATCTGGCTCGCCACGCAGCAGTTCGGCGACGACAAGGACCGCGTGCTCCGCAAGAGCGACGGTTATCTGACGTACTTCGCTTCCGACATCGCCTATCATGCCAACAAGTTCGATCGCGGCTTCGATGAATGCATCGACGTGTGGGGCGCCGACCATCACGGTTACGTTCCCCGCATGAAGGCTGCCATCACCTGCATGCAGCATGATCCGGAAAACGATTTCCATGTGGTGCTCATCCAGATGGTGAATCTCATGCGCGGCGGCGAACCTGTGGCCATGTCCACCCGCTCCGGCGAGTTCGTCACGCTGCGGGAAGTGCTGGACGACGTCGGTACGGATGCCGCCCGCTACATGTTCCTTTCGCGCAAGAGTGACAGTCCTCTGGATTTCGATCTGGATCTCGTGAAGCAGCGCAACATGGAAAACCCCGTCTACTACGTGCAGTATGCGCATGCCCGCGTGGCCGCGCTTCTGCGTCGTGCCTCCGATCGCGGCGTCGTGCTGCCTGATCACTGCACGCCCGACATGCTGAAGTCTCTGACTTCCGCGGACGATCTGGCCCTGCTGCGTGAAGTGGAACGTTTCCGCAATGTCGTGGAAGACGCTGCCCGTGCCCGTGCCGCGCATCCCATCAGCTTCTACCTTATGGAGCTGTCGGGCAAGCTGCACAGCTATTATGCCAACAATCCCGTGCTGAGCGGTGATGATGAAGACGTCATGAAGGCCCGTCTGGCGCTGCTGCGCGCCGTGAGCGTGGTCATCGCCAACGGTCTTGATCTGCTCGGCGTGAGCGCTCCGGAATCCATGTAGTCATGGCAAACGCCTTTTATCGCAGTTCCTCCTCCAGCGCGAAAAAAAACAGCGACCGCGAACGGCGGCAGAGCATTTTCTTCGCCTCGGAGGAAAGCTCGGACGCCGCGGCTTCGTCGGCCGCGGCGGAGGGCGAGTCCTCTTCGCGCAGAAGCGGCTCCTCGCGTGCAGAAGGGCGTTCGGAAGGGCGGAGCTTCTTTGCCTGGCGCGTGAACATCACGCCGTCCGCGCTCGTGACCATGAGCGTGCTTTCGCTGGTGCTTCTCGGTTTCAGCTTTTTGTCGGGCGTGATCGTGGGGCGCAGCAGCATGCCCCTGCCTCAGGCTCTGGAGCTGGACCGGCTGCTTGCCGAGGAACCCGTGTCCGAGGATGGAGGCGAAGCGGATATTCAGGAGAAGATTCTTCCCAAGGAAGAACTTCAGTTCATGACCAGTCTGAAGAGCGACGCCGCGGGAGGGGTTCTTTCCGAAGCGGAAGGGCCTGCCGTGACGCAGCCTGCCGTTCCCGCCGCTGCGCAGGAAAAGGCCGCCCCGGCAAAGCCGAAGCCCGAGGTGCAGAAGCCCAAGGAACCGCAGTACGACTATGTTCTGCGGGTGGCTGCCTTCAAGGAGTCCAAGCAGGCTCAGGCGCTGTTCGATACGCTCGTCAAGGACGGTTTCAAGGCCCGCCGTACGCAGACCAAGACCAGCCGTCCCACCTGGTACTATGTGCAGGTGCTCATGCGCGGCAGCAAGGCGGATCTTCAGGTTCTCCGCCGCAAGCTGGACGGCTACGGCCTGCACGATGCCATGGTGCTCAGCGAAAAGGCCGTCAAATAGGCGAGCCGGCCGGAAAAAGCGCTCCGGAGAACCGCCGGGCAGGGATCGTGCCGTGCGCTGCGGACTCCATGTATTTTCGACGGACAAGAAGGCTTCATCTTTCTCCGGAAGGGGAGAGGGGAGCCTTCTTTCTGCCGGAAGAAAGGAAAATCCTTCTTCCCCGGAGGCGCCTGTACACTTGACAAAGCGGAGCCCCGTGGGTATTTTGTCATGTTTCCAGAGGTAAAGCATGGATCTTAAACACATTGCACTGAATGAGATAGGCCCCCAGGGATGCTCGCTGACTGTCTCCGACGAGGCGGTCTGGATGCAGCCCATTGAGGAATATCATCTGTCATGCCGCATAGTTGAGCCTGTCATCGCGGAGGTTTTCCTGCTTCCGCAGCAGGACGGCTGTCTGCTTCGCGGTACCATCAGAGGCTCTGTGGCCATGCCGTGCAACCGCTGCATGGAAGAGACTCTTGTGGTGCTGAACCAGAGCTTCGACGAATTCGAGGAATACCCCGCAGCCGTCGAAACCGAACCGGAAGAGGAAGATCCTGCCGGACTTCTGGATGAATGTGCCGTGACCTGGGAAGGCGGAGCGCCTTTTCTTGATCTGGCATCGCTTTTGTGGGAGGAATTTTCGCTGGCCCTGCCGGTGAAGCCTCTCTGCAGGCCGGACTGTCGGGGCCTGTGCCCCGTGTGCGGCAAGAATCTTAATGAAGGTGCCTGCGGCTGTTCCCGCGACAGCGGCGATCCGCGGCTGGCTGCTCTGCGTCAACTGAAAGTGAAACATCAGGGGTGATTCCCCCGTTTCCGCGATAAGGAGAAACAACATGGCCGTTCAGCAGAACAAAAAGTCCCACTCCAAAAAGTGCATGCGTCGTTCTCACGATCGTGTGGCCAAGCCCACCGTCATCTACTGCTCCTGCGGCGCTCCCACCAAGCCTCACAGCGTCTGCCCTTCCTGCGGTAAGTATGATGGCCGCCAGGTCGAACCTGTAGCGAGCGATGAGCAGTAATCGCGCAAGACTCGCCGTGGACGCTATGGGAGGGGACTTCGGCCCCTCCGTAGTCGTTCCCGGCGCACTTCAGGCTGCTCGGAACACGGGCGCCAAAGTGATCCTCGTCGGTATCGAGGAAGAGATCCGCAAGATCATTGCCGAACTCTCCGTTCAGGAAGAGGAGGGCGAGCTTTACGAGATCGTCAACGCCACGCAGCTGGTGGAGATGACCGACAAGCCCTCTGAAATCCTGCGTACCAAAAAGGATTCTTCCATGCAGGTGGCGTGCAGACTGGTTCGCCAGGGGCAGGCCGACGCTTTCATCAGCGCCGGTCATTCCGGTGCAGCCTATGCCTGCGGCATGTTCATTCTCGGCCGTATTCCCGGGGTTGAACGTCCTGCTCTGGCTTCCGTGATTCCTACGGAAAAGTCTCCCATGCTTCTTCTGGACGTGGGGGCCAACGTGGAGTGCCGTCCTCACCATCTTTTTCAGTTCGCGCTCATGGGCGCCACGTTCGTCAGGGATATCCTCGGCTACGAGGATCCGCGCGTCGGCATTCTGAGCATCGGCGAGGAAGAAGGTAAGGGCAATACGCTGGTCAAGAACAGCTACGAGCTGCTCAAGCAGGCCTCCAATCTCAACTTCATCGGTAATGCCGAGGGCAGAGATCTGTTCACCGGCAATATCGACGTCGCCGTCTGCGACGGCTTCGTGGGCAATATCGCCCTCAAGCTGAGTGAGGGGCTGGCCTCTTCGCTGACCCATCTTCTGAAAAGGGAACTTCTCAACAACGGAGTTCTTCCCAAGCTGGGCGCCTTCCTTTCCATGAAGGCCTTCCAGAACTTCAAGAAGATGGTGGACTACGCCGAATACGGAGGTGCGCCTCTGCTCGGTCTGAAGGGCATTGCCATCGTGTGTCACGGAAAGTCCAACGCCAAGGCCATCACCAGCGCTGTCACCATGGCCAACACCTATGTGGTCAAGGGAACGCAGCAGCGCCTCGTGGAAACGATCAGCGCCAATGAGGAGCTGACCAGTTACGGCCGCAGCGTATAGTTCTTATCATGTTTTTCACCGTACGGATCGCGTTCAAGCGAGCCTGCGGTACGTGTGGACGGCGGCGGATGTTCGCCGCCCGACGTGACGGACTACCGATTTTGCCGGAATGTATCCGGAGGCGCCTTCGGCGCCCCCGGCACGTTCTTTTCTGCCGTTTTTCGGAAGAAAGCGCGTGACGTCACGTCTTGTGTCCGTACAGTGCGTTCTGCCGGGGCGGTTAAGCCCTCTGGCCGGATGCACCGCCAGCCGCTTCGTCCCTCTGCGGAAAATGCGCGGCTTCTTTCAGAGGCGGGGCCTTACGGCCCTGCGCTCTGCCAAAAGGTACGACTGCCGCTCTCAGGCGGCTGTGTCCGGACTTCTTCATGAATCATTCCTGCTACATTTGCGGACTCGGCTCCTGCATCCCGCCCCGCGTCATCACCAATCAGGATCTGGAAAAACTGGTGGATACGTCCGATGAGTGGATCACCACCAGAACGGGAATCAAGGAACGCCACATTCTCGAAGACGGTACCGATGCTTCCGACTGCGGTGTGGAGGCGGCACGCGCCGCTCTCGACATGGCCGGAATCTCGCCGGAGGAAGTCACGCATATTTTCGTGGCGACCTGTACTCCCGACTATCTCTGCCCCAGCACGGCCTGCGTCATTGCGGGAAAGCTCGGCCTTTCAACGGCGAGCGGCCGGACGGGGGACGTCATGTGTCTGGATTTCAATGCGGCCTGCACCGGCTTTGTGTACGGTCTGGAGCTTGCCAGAAATGCCGTGGCCAGCCATCCGGATGCCGTGGTGCTTCTCGTGGCTGCCGAAGCGCTGAGCCGCCGTACCAATTTCAAGGACCGCACGACCTGCGTGCTGTTCGGCGATGCCGCCGGAGCCGTGGTGCTTCGTTCTTCCGACAAGGGCGCTTTGTGGCGCCTTCGCGATGTCGTCTGCTCTTCCGACGGCTCTCTCCACGAACTCATCAAGATCGGAGGCGGCTCCGCCTGCCGGATCAGCGAAGGCGATACCATAGGCCCGGACTGGTTCATTTCCATGCAGGGCATGGCGGTATTCAAGCATGCCGTCCGCAGCATGACGGAGGAGAGTCTGCGCATTCTCGAGCGCAACGGCCTTTCTCTGGACGACCTCGATCTCTTCATTCCTCATCAGGCCAACATGAGAATCATCAGTGCCGTGGGCGAACGCCTGGGCCTGGATGAAAGCCGTGTGTTCGCCAATGTGCAGCATTACGGCAACACGTCTGCGGCCACGCTCCCCGTTGCCATGGAAGACGCGCGTCAGGCAGGCGTTCTCAAACCGGGCATGAAGGTCCTGCTGACCAGCTTCGGCGGCGGCATGACCTGGGGTTCCGCACTTCTGGCCTAGTTTCTCCGTTGTCATTTCCCCGGAAAACGCTTAGTATTCTCCCAATCAGGAGCATGAGCATGAGCGATCTTACCCCTACCGCGCTGGTTACCGGCGGTTCCCGCGGCATCGGCCGCACTGTGGCGCTTACTCTCGCCGCCGCAGGGTATCAGATATACTTCACGTATGTGAGCCGTCCGGAAGCGGCGCAGCAGACCGTGGCCGACATTGAGGCCGCCGGCGGCAGCGCCCGGGCCTTCTGTCTGGATTCCGGCGACTCCGAAGCCGTAAGCCGTTTCTTTGCCGAAGAAATCAAGGGCAAGGTGCATCTTTCCGTGCTGGTGAACAATGCCGGCATCACGCGCGACACGCTGGTTCTGCGCATGAAGGATGAGGACTTTGACGCCGTGGTCAACACCAATCTTCGCGGCGCCTTCCTTTTCCTGCGCGAAGCCGCCAAGATCATGACCCGTCAGCGCGACGGCCGCATCATCAATATTTCCTCCGTCGTCGGTCAGATGGGCAATGCCGGTCAGATCAACTATTCCGCCGCCAAGGCCGGACTCATCGGTATGACCAAGTCCGCCGCCAAGGAACTGGGCAGCCGTTCCGTAACCGTGAACGCCGTGGCTCCCGGTTTCATCGAAACGGACATGACGGCATCGCTTGCCGAAGAAGTAAGAAAAGCTTATGTTTCCGCCATTCCTCTGGGCCGTCTCGGCTCTGCGCAGGATGTGGCCGACGCCGTGGCTTTCCTTGCCTCCGACAAGGCCGCGTACATCACCGGGCAGGTCATCGCCGTCAACGGCGGCATGTACTGCTGAGGATATTTCGAAAATGCCGGTCTCATCCGTTTTTGAGCGGAGGAGAGCGTTGTTTTCTCTCTGTTGTAGGTAAAGCCGGACATCCGGTCCGGTCGGAAGTAGAAACCTGAAACACCCCCTGGAGGGAACCATGGCCGCCGTTGAAGATAAAGTTAAGCAGATCATTGTCGAACAGCTTCAGCTTTCTGAAGAAGAAGTGACCCCCGAAGCTTCCTTCATCGAAGATCTGGGCGCCGACTCTCTTGATCTTACCGAACTTATCATGGCCTTCGAAGAAGCCTTCGGCGTGGAAATCGCCGACGAAGACGCCCAGAAGATCCTGAAGGTCAAGGACGCCATCAACTATATCGAAAGCAAGCAGAAGTAAGTTTTTACTTCCTTTCATCTTGTTTTCATGAAGATGCCGGGGAGCTTCGTGTTCCCCGGCGTATTCGAGTTTAGAGCGGTTTCGCATGAAATGCGGATCGCACGGTGGCCGCGTCAGCGGACACATGCGCCCTGTCCGGAAGGGGATTTCCGGCAGGGGAGCGCAGCCTTACAGGCAAATCCACTCTGAAGGCTCGTGATCGTTCCGGGCCGAGACGGTTCCCTGGCGGACGTTCCGCGGGAGGAGAGGCCTGCGGAGAATGCCGGATTTTCCGCTTCCGGGCGGAAAGAGGCGATGAAGTCGCTTCTGCGGTATTTTGCGTTTCCTCGTGCAGGGAACTTTTTCCCGTCACCTTTATATGGAGTTGTTCCGCGTGGATCGTAAGCGCATTGTCATCACCGGCCTTTCCGCCATCACTCCTCTGGGTACCAACCTTGAGAGCAGCTGGGAGGCCCTCCTTGCCGGCAAGTCCGGCATTGGTCACATCACTCAGTTTGATTCCACCGAATTCCCTACGCATATCGCGGGCGAAGTTAAGGATTTCCAGCCGGAAGAATTCATTCCGGCCAAACAGTGCCGCAAGATGGACCGGTTCTGCCAGTTCGCCGTCTGTGCCGGCATGCAGCTCGTGGCCGACTCCGGTCTGAAGATCGACGAAAGCAATGCCCATCGCGTGGGCGTAGTGCTCGGCGTCGGTCTCGGCGGCCTCAAGACCATCGAAGATTTCCACGAAAAGCTGCGTACCTCCGGTCCCAACCGCGTATCTCCCTTCTACATCCCCATGCTGATTTCCAACATGGCGCCTGGTCAGGTGGCTATTTTCACCGGGGCGAAGGGCATCAACGTGGTTTCCACCAGCGCCTGTGCCTCGGCTCTGCATGCCATCGGCAGCGCCTATGACCAGCTTGTGCTCGGTCGTGCCGATGCCGTCATCACCGGCGGCGCCGAATCCACCATCACGGAAATGGGCATTTCCGGCTTCACCTCGATGAAGGCCCTCTGCACGGCGCATCAGGACGAGCCTGAAAAGGCTTCCCGTCCCTTTGACGCCGGTCGCGGCGGCTTCATCATGGGCGAAGGCGCCGGCATGCTCATGCTCGAAACCCTCGAGCACGCGCAGGCCCGCGGCGCGAAGATCTACGCGGAAGTCGTGGGCTTCGGCGCTTCCGACGACGCCCACCACATGGTGGCCCCTCTGGAAACCGGCGAAGGCATGGCCGCCAGCATGCGCAATGCTCTGGCCGATGCGGGTCTGACTCCTGAAGCCATCGACCACATCAGCGCGCACGGTACCTCCACGCACGCCAACGACGCTGCAGAAACCAAGGCCATGCACGAAGTCTTCGGCGATCATGCGAAGAATCTGGCCGTCACGGCCGTGAAGTCGCAGATCGGTCATCTGCTCGGCGCTTCCGGCGGCGTGGCCAGCGTATTTGCTGCTCTTTCGCTGGACACCGGCATGGTGCCCGGCACCATCAATCAGGAAACGCCTGATCCCGAGTGTGATCTCAATTACATGGGCGGAGGTTCGAAGAAGCTCGATCCCCGCTATGTCATGATAAATTCCTTCGGCTTCGGCGGCACCAATGCCAGCCTTGTGCTGAAGAAGTTTACCGCTTAATCTGCAGGGCCGGGGTTCCGGCCCTCAATTTTCAGGAACGGAAAATCATGGACGAACTGATCTTGCGCGACCCCGAGGTCGCAGACGCCATCTGGAAGGAATCCCGCCGTCAGGTAAGCAAGCTTGAGCTTATCGCTTCGGAGAACTTTGTATCCGTTGCCGTGCGCGAGGCGCAGGGCTCCATCATGACGCACAAGTATGCCGAAGGCTATCCGGGAAAGCGTTATTACGGCGGCTGCGAATATGTGGATGTCGTGGAAAATCTTGCCCGTGACAGAGCCATGGAGCTTTTCGGCTGCGACTATGCCAACGTGCAGCCTCATGCGGGCAGCCAGGCCAATATGGCCGCGTATCTTGCCCTCATCAATCCGGGCGATACCGTCATGGGCATGGATCTTTCTCACGGCGGTCATCTTACCCACGGCAGTCCCGTGAACTTTTCCGGACGTTCCTACCACTTCGTTCCGTACGGTGTGAACCGTGAAACGGGCCGCATCGACTACGATGAGCTGGAAAAAACGGCTCGCGAATGCCGTCCCGCCCTCATTGTTGCCGGCGCCAGCGCCTATTCCCGTATCATCGACTTCGAGCGTTTCCGCAAGATCGCCGATGAAGTAGGGGCCAAGCTCATGGTGGACATGGCTCACATCGCCGGTCTTGTGGCGGCAGGCCTTCATCCTTCTCCGCTCCCCTGGGCGGATATCACCACCACCACGACGCACAAGACCCTGCGCGGTCCGCGCGGCGGCATGATTCTGACCAGCCGCGGCGAGGAGTACGGCAAGAGCATCAACAGCAAGGTGTTCCCCGGCATGCAGGGCGGCCCGCTCATGCATGTGATCGCGGCCAAGGCTGTGGCTCTGGGCGAGGCTCTCCGTCCCGAGTTCAAGGAATATCAGTCTCAGATCCTCAAGAACGCCGAAGTGCTTGCCCGCTGCCTGACCGATGCCGGCTACAAGCTGGTTTCCGGCGGTACCGACAACCATCTCATGCTGCTTGATCTGTCCGACAGAGACATCACCGGCAAGGATGCCGAACATGCGCTTGATCTTGCCGGCATTACGGTCAACAAGAACACGGTTCCCTTTGAAACCCGTTCTCCCTTCATCACCTCCGGCGTGCGTCTCGGCACGGCGGCGCTCACCACTCGCGGCATGAAGGAAAAGGACATGGAAAAGGTCGGTGCCTGGATTGTGGACGTGCTGTCCAATACCACCAATGAAAGCCGCCTCGGCGACATCCGGGCCGAGGTTGAGGCTTTTGCCTGCCAGTTCCCGCTTTTTGCCTGGTAAATGACGGGGCGGTTCTGCGTGCCGCACGTGCGCAGAACCGCCTTTTTCTTGTTTTCAGCATTTGCACGTGATAGTTTCCCGTCATAAACGGGAGGTTGTATGGCACAGGGAGGCCGGGCCAGCTGGCCGAGATATTTCATGGATATCGCCTATCTTGTGGCGGAACGCTCCACCTGTCTGAGAAGAAAGGTGGGGGCGGTGGCCGTGCTTGATCGGCGTATTCTTGCCACAGGATACAACGGCGCGCCCTCCGGCGTGCCGCACTGCCTTGAAGTGGGCTGTCTTCGTGCCTCGCTCGGCATTCCTTCGGGGCAGCGGCATGAGATTTGCCGCGGCATTCACGCCGAGCAGAACGTCATTATTCAGGCTGCGGTACACGGCATTTCCCTGCGGGGCGCGGAGCTTTTCTGCACGACCTATCCCTGCTTCATCTGCGCGAAAATGCTGATCAACTGCGGTGTGAAGAGAATATGGGTCTCCGAGAACTATCCTGACGATCTTTCCAAGAGCATGCTTGCCGAGGCGGGGGTGGAAGTACTTCATCTGCCGCATGGGCAGGAGGATGTGGCACAGGTGGAGAAGGAAGATTCCGTGAGCGACGAAAAGGAAGGAGGCATATCGTGAATCAGCACGAAGAGTTCATACGCGCGGCGCTTGAGCTGGCCGAAAGGGGACGCTGGAGCACGGCCCCCAATCCCACGGTGGGCGCGGTACTGGTGCGCGACGGCAACATTGTGGCCCAAGGCTGGCACGAGGTGTTCGGTCAGGCTCACGCCGAGGTGAACTGTCTGCGCGATGCCCGGGAAAAGGGCATTGATCCTTCCCTCTGCACGCTGTACGTCACGCTGGAGCCGTGCAATCATCAGGGAAAGACGCCTCCCTGCACGAAAGCCATTCTGGACGCCGGCATCCCTCATGTAGTGATCGGCATGCCCGACGTGAATGTGCAGGCTTCCGGCGGCGCGGAGTTTTTGCGCGCTCACGGCGTGGAAGTGGAAATGGGCGTTCTGGAGCAGGAGTGCCGGGATCAGATCGCGGACTTCGTGGTCTGGCAGACGACGAAGCGTCCCTACGTCATTCTCAAGATGGCATCCACGCTTGACGGCCGCATCGCCACGAGAGCCGGTCGCTCTCAGCGCATTTCCAACAGAGCCTCCCATGAGGAGGTCATGCGCCTTCGCGAAAACATCGGCCGCGCCGGTGGCGCCGTTCTTGTGGGCGGCAACACGTTCCTTCTGGATAATCCCCGCCTTACGGCCAGAACCGCAAACGCCCAGCGTCAGCCTTTGGCCGCGGTGATGACCTCCCGCTTGCCCGGCGCCGAATCCACCTGTCATCTTCTCGAGGAAAGGCCCGGAGACTGCGTGTTCTTCAGCACGGCCGCTCAGGCGGCGTCTCCCTCAGCCGCCGCGCTCAGGAGCAGGGGAGCCCGGGTGTACGGAGTGGACTGTCCCGCCGGAACCCATGCGCTGGATGTGGAGCAGGTTCTTACGGCGCTGAGGGAACAGGAAAACTGCCTCTATGTGCTTTGCGAGGGCGGGGGAAGGCTTGCGCTTTCTCTGCTTGAGCGCGGTCTGGTGGATGAATATCATCTGCATCTTGCCCCCACCATTCTCGGTGATGCCGATGCGACGCCCGTGTTTTCCGGACGGACGGCCGACAGTATGGACGATGCCCTGCGCATGCGCGTGGTGAAGACGGCCGTGCTGGACGGCGACATCCATCTTTATTTTCGAGCTGACAGAGGCTGATCATGTTTACCGGACTTGTGGAAGGTCAGGGCCGCGTCGAGGCCGTGGAGAAGCGCGGCGGCGACATACTCTTCCGTTTTCATCCGCTTTTTGCGTGGCCTGCACCTGAGATCGGTGAGTCCGTCGCCTGCAACGGCGTCTGCCTCACGATGGAGACCTGGATTCCTACCGGGCCGTCGTTCACGGCGTTTGCATCAGCAGAAACGCTGTCCTGCTCCAATCTCGGCGGACTCGGCGTCGGGTCGCTCGTGAACATGGAGCGGGCCATGCTGCTGGGAGAACGTTTCGGCGGTCATATCGTGAGCGGCCATGTGGATACCGTGGCCCGCGTGGAGAGCGTGCGTCCCGTGGGGCAGTCCCGCTGTGTCCGGCTGGCCTTTGATCCGGAGTGGAGCACGCAGATCGTGTCCAAGGGCTCCGTAACGCTGGACGGCATCAGTCTTACCGTCAACGACTGCGGCCCCGGCTTTCTGGAAGTGAATATCATTCCCGAAACGTGGCGCGTGACGACGGTGGCCGTCTGGCGTCCGGGTTCTGCCGTCAATCTGGAAACGGACATCATCGGCAAGTATGTGAAGCACCTCATGCAGCCCTATGCCGGTGACGGAGCGCCCCGCGAGGAGCGCGTGACCATGGACTTTCTTCGCCGTAACGGCTTCGGCCTGTAAGTAAGGATACCGTATGCCCCTGTGCAGTGTGGAAACAGCCCTTGACGATTTGAGAAAGGGCAGAATGATCATTCTTGTGGACGATGAAGACCGCGAGAATGAAGGCGATCTTGTTGTCGCCGCCGAGTTCGTGACCCCTGAAGTCATCAACTTCATGTCCCGCGAGGGGAGAGGTCTCATCTGTCTTTCCCTTTCTGCGGAACGCGCCGACGCGCTGGAACTTCCGCTCATGTCGCGGCGCAACGGTTCGAGATTCGGTACCAACTTCACCGTGTCCATCGATGCCAGAGTCGGAGAATTTCCGCCGATTTCCGCGGCCGGTCGCGCTCATACCGTGCAGGTTGCCGTGGCCGACGGCGCAAGGCCGCAGGATCTCGTCACTCCCGGCTGCATGTTTCCCCTTCGTGCCAGAGAGGGGGGCGTGCTCACCCGCGCCGGACAGACCGAGGGCAGCGTGGATCTCTGCCGTCTGGCCGGACTGAAGGAGGCCGCCGTTATCTGCGAGATCATGAAGGACGACGGAACGATGGCCCGTATGCCCGATCTTGAGGAATTTGCCGAGCGGCACGGACTGCACATCGCCGCCAACAAGGACATCATCCGCTGGCGTCTGGAACACGGCGAAGTGGCGGTCAGGCGGGCGGCCGAAGCCTCCATGCCCACGAAGTACGGAAATTTCCGCATCATTGCCTACGAAAATGCCGTGGACGGACGCACCCATGTGGCCCTGGTGAAGGGCGACGTGTCCACGGATGAGCCGGTGCTCGTTCGTGTGCACAGCGAATGTCTGACCGGCGATGTGTTCGGGTCCATGCGCTGCGACTGCGGCGGTCAGCTCGCGGCGGCGCTGTGCCAGATAGAAAAGGAAGGGCGCGGCGTTCTGCTCTACATGCGTCAGGAAGGGCGGGGAATCGGTCTTGCCAACAAGATCAAGGCCTATGCCCTGCAGGAGCAGGGACTGGATACGGTGGAGGCGAATATTCGTCTTGGCTTCCGGCCCGATTTGCGCGATTATGGCGTCGGCGCCCAGATTCTGGTCGATCTCGGCATCCGCAGTCTCCGTCTTCTGACCAACAATCCCACCAAGATCGTGGGACTGGAAGGATACGGACTCGACATTGTGGAACGTGTGCCCATCGAACAGGAGCCCGGCCGCTACAATGAAGATTATCTGCTGACGAAGAAAGAAAAAATGGGCCACCTGCTCCGGCGGGTATGCCCCAAGACTGAGTGAGGAAATTATGTATTCCGTCAAGACCATAGAAGGACAGCTCAATGCCCAGGGCCTGAAGATCGCCATTGTGGCGTCGAGATTCAACGATTTCATCGTTCAGCATCTGGTGGAGGGCGCCATCGACTATCTGACCCGTCACGGTGCCTCTCAGGACGACATCACCGTGGTTCGTGTGCCCGGCGCCTACGAGCTGCCCATCGTGTGCAAGAAGCTGGCCGCCTTCTCCCAGTACAACGGCATCATTGCTCTCGGTGCGGTCATCCGCGGCAGCACCCCTCATTTCGACTATGTCTGCGCCGAAGCCTCCAAGGGCATTGCGCAGGTTTCCCTGCAGGCCGGTCTGCCCGTGGGCTTCGGTCTGCTGACCTGCGATACCCTGGAACAGGCCATTGAACGCGCCGGCGCCCATGTGGGCAACAAGGGAGCGGAAACCGCCGCCGCCGTTGTGGAAACCATCCGTGTCATGGAGCAGATCTGATGGGCGTGAAAGAACCCTCTCGTCGTGCCCAGCGTCTGCTGGCCTTTCAGGCTCTGTACGGCCAGGAATTTCTGGAAAGCACTTCCGTGGAACAGCTCAAGGCCGCCTTTCTTGCCGTGCCCCGTCAGGACGAGGCCCTGGAACAGGACGGAGAGCCTGCCGGATTCGCCTGGGAACTCGTGTTCGGCGTATGGCAGCATCGCGATGAGCTGGATGCGGTCATCGAACGTTTCGCCCGCAACTGGCGTCTTGACCGTGTGGGGCGTGTGGAACTGAATCTGCTGCGTCTCGGCGTGTATGAAATGCTGTATCGCGCCGACGTCCCGGCCAGAGTCTCCATGAACGAGGCTCTGGAAATCGACAAGCAGTACGGCGATACCCGCTCGCATACGTTCGTCAACGGCATCCTCGACGCCGTCAGCAGGGCAGTGGACAAGGGCGAACTCCGGGCCCGCGGCTGATCCGCAGATCCTGAACGCTCCGATACCAGTACAGCGGGCGCAAGCCCGAAGCTTCAAGGAACAGAAATGGCACTTTCGTCTCGTTATGATCCTCATGCGCTGGAAGAGAAGTGGCAGAAGATCTGGGCTGAAAAAGGCTCGTTCAACTGCGACGTGGATTCTTCCAAGCCCAAGTATTTTCTCATGGAAATGTTCCCGTATCCTTCGGGAAACATTCATATGGGCCATGTCCGCAACTATTCCATCGGCGACGTCATGGCGCGTTTCCGCCGTCTGCAGGGCTACAACGTGCTGCATCCCATCGGCTGGGACGCCTTCGGTCTGCCTGCGGAAAACGCCGCCATCAAGCACGGGACGCATCCTGCGAAGTGGACGTATTCCAATATCGACAACATGCGCGCCCAGCTGCAGCGCATGGGATACTCCTATGACTGGCGCAGGGAAGTGGCCACCTGCCGTCCCGAATATTATCGCTGGGAACAGGAATTCTTTCTCAAGTGTCTGGAGAAGGGCCTTGTCTACCGCAAGAAGGCTCCTCAGAACTGGTGCCCGAGCTGCCATACCGTGCTGGCCAATGAACAGGTCATCGACGGCAAGTGCTGGCGCTGCGACTCCGATGTGGAGCAGAAGGATCTGACGCAGTGGTTCTTCCGCATCACGGCGTATGCCGACGAGCTCCTGGCCGACCTGAAGAAGCTTGAAAACGGCTGGCCCGCCCGCGTGCTCACCATGCAGCACAACTGGATCGGCCGTTCCACCGGTGCGGAAATCGTGTTCAAGCTGGAAGGCCGCGAAGGGGAAATCCGCGTGTTCTCCACGAGAGCGGATACGCTCTTCGGCGTGACCTTCATGACGCTGGCTCCCGAGCATCCCCTTGTGGAATCCCTCATTGCCGGTCGTGAGAACGAGGCGGAAATCCGTGCGTTCATCGAACGTACCCGCAATATGGACCGTCTGGACCGTCAGTCGGAAACGCTGGAAAAGGACGGCGTGTTCACCGGCGCCTACTGCCTCAATCCCTTCACCGGCGACCGCATTCCCATCTGGCTGGGCAACTTCGTGCTGGCCGATTACGGTACCGGCGCGGTCATGGCCGTGCCCGCCCACGATCAGCGCGACTTCGACTTCGCCCACAAGTTCGGCATCGGCCTCAAGGTCGTGGTCAGCCCCGAAGGTCAGGAACTTGATCCCGCCACCATGACGGAAGCCTTTGTGGAGCCCGGCGTTCTGGTGAATTCCGGCGAGTTCACGGGCATGCCCAACGAAGAGGGCAAGGCTGCCATCATCAGGAAGCTGGAAGAGACGGGCAAGGGCCGCGCCACGGTCAACTATCGCCTGCGCGACTGGAACATTTCCCGTCAGCGTTACTGGGGCGCTCCCATCCCCGTGGTCTACTGCGAAAAGTGCGGCGTGCAGCCCGTGAAGATCGAAGATCTTCCCGTGCGTCTGCCGCTGGACGTGAAGACCTGCGACGACGGCCGTTCGCCTCTGCCGGAAACGCCTTCCTTCGTGGAAACCGTATGCCCCTGCTGCGGCGGTCCTGCGCGTCGTGAAACGGACACGATGGATACCTTTGTGGAATCCTCCTGGTATTTTGCCCGTTATACCTCCGCCCGCAAGGAAGATGCGCCGTTTGACATGGATGCGCTCCGGTACTGGATGCCCGTCGATCAGTACATCGGCGGCGTGGAACATGCCATTCTGCATCTTCTCTATTCGCGTTTCTTCACCAAGATGCTGCGTGATTTCGGCTATCTGCCCGCCGATATGGACGAGCCTTTCACCAACCTGCTCACCCAGGGCATGGTGCTGCTCGGCGGCAGCAAGATGTCGAAGTCCAAGGGCAACATCGTCGATCCCGACGCCATGGTGCAGAAGTACGGCGCCGATACGGTGCGTCTGTTCTGCCTGTTCGCCGCTCCGCCGGAACGTGATTTCGACTGGAGCGACAGCGGCATTGAAGGCGCGTATCGTTTCGTGAGCCGCGTGTGGCGTATGTTCTCCGAAATGCAGTCCGTGCTGAAGCCCGTCGCCGCCTGCTCCGATCTGTCGCCTGCGGCCAGCGATGCCATCCGCGCCCTGCGCATGAGCGAGCATGCCACGGTGAAGAAGGTGGGAGAGGACATTGCCGAACGCAATCAGTTCAATACCGCCATTGCCGCCATCATGGAACTCGTCAACGCGGTGAACCAGTATCGCGAGGAACTTTCCGCCACGGAAGAAGGCCGTACGGCGCTTTCCTCCGCCATGGCCACCGTGCTTGTCATGCTGTTCCCGTTCACGCCGCATATGTGCGAGGAAGTCTGGCAGGAAATCGGCCATGCCGATTCCCTCGACGACGTGCGCTGGCCTTCCTGGAGCGAAGAAGCTCTGAAGCGCGACGTGATCACCGTGGTTGTTCAGGTGAACGGCAAGCTGCGCGGCAAGGTGGAAGTGCCTGCCGATGCCTCCCGCGAGGATCTTGAAAAGGCCGCTCTTGCCGAACGGTCCATCCAGAACCATATTGCCGGCAAGACGGTGCGCAAGGTCATCGTTGTTCCCGGCAAGCTGGTCAACGTGGTGGCCGGATAACCTTCCATTCAGAAATGACGTTCCCGGCCTGCCGCCGGGAAGATAGCCCGAAGGAGGGGATTTCTTCCCTCCTTCGGGAAATTGAGACGGCAGAAGGGCAGAGGCCTTGCGGAACGCGGTTCCGTAAAAAGGCCTCTGCCTGCCTATCGTGCCGTGATGAAGGAATGCCCGATGATAAAGAACTGGGGAACATGGAAAGGACTGGCTGCGGCGGCTGTCTGCTGTCTGGGCCTGTGCGTCGGCGGCTGCGGATATGAGCTGGACGGATTCTCTTCCGGCAGTTCCAGAGCCGTCAGCGTGCTCGGCGACGGCAATCAGACGCTGAGAATAGACAAGGTGGAGCAGGTCACCATGTATCCTTGGGTGCAGTACTATATTCGCGGCATTACGCGCGACGAGGTCAATCTGCGCAGGCTTGCCCGCTGGGTGGACAGCGGCAATGCCGATTATCTGCTCACCATCAACATGCCCGGCTTCCTTGTTCGATCCTCGGTTTCCAACCAGGTGGACAATACGCTGCTCAGTGATGCCACCGTTCAGCTTGAGCTTGTGGTCCGCAGCGGCAAGAACGGCACGGTGGTGTGGCGTTCCGGCGTGATTTCCTATACCGACACTTTTGAAACCGTGGATGAGGCCAGCGTTGTTCGCGACGGTCTGAAGGAAGCCCTTCGCCGGGCTCTGGATCGTATGCAGCAGAAGTTCTGAGAATCCTTCCGGAGATTGGTATGGACAGCCCCGGCTTCTTTTTCTGCATCTGCCCCGACGCCGCCTTTCTGCGCGATTACTTGGATCGGGAGCTGCTTGCGCCGCTCTTTTCGGCAGAAGGGAATGCCGCCCGGATTGATGTTCAGACGTTCTGGGCCGACGAAGGGCTGGATCGCCGATTCTGGGATGCGCTGACTCTGCTTTCGATGGACGGACGCAGGAGGGTACTCATCGTGCGCGGCGCGCAGCAGCTTCCTGCGGATGTCTGGAAAAAGCTGTCCGCTTCCCTCGGTACGCCCCGTCCCGGCGTTCTTCCGATATTTTGTCTTGAAAGCCCCTGGGAGAAGGGGCAGCCCAAGCTGCCGGCTCATGTGGCCAAGCTCAAGTGTCTTGCCTTTGCCGACAGCAGAAAGTGGGTGTGGCGTTCGGCCGGCATAGAGGCGCGTTCTCTCCGGCAGTATATTCAGAAGCAGGCTTCCTCCATGGGGCTGCGCATGACGCCCGATGCGCTCAACGTGCTTTCCGAAATGCTCATTCCCGACGCTTCGGCAGTGCGGGGCGTTCTTGAGCAGATGTATCTCGCCTCTGCCGACGGCTCCGTGGATGTTTCTCTCGTGCGTCAGATGACGGAGTTCACGCCGGAAGCCGTTATTTTTGATGTGATACGCCAGCTGGAAAACGGCAACGTCCGCGCGGTGTGGAAAACGCTTCTGCGCGAGGGCGACGGCGGCGAGTCTCTGCTTTTTCCTCTGCTTACCCTCATGGCGCGCGAGGCCCGCGTGCTCTGGCAGATGCAGGCCGGCGACAAGGTGTTCGTTCCGCAGTTCGTGGAGAATGAAAAGCGGCGTCTGGCCGCACGCCTGGGCTTTGAAGGACTGTGCCGCGTGTTCGAGGCGTTGCAGAAAGCCGAGCTTTCCGTGAAAAGCGGGGCAAGACAGCCTCTTCAGGCTATGGAAGAGCTGGTGGCCACGCTTTCTCTTCTTTTCTCTCCGTCCGGCGGTGACGGCAGAAGGGAGCGGCAGAGCGCATGAAAGATGCCGTGCCTGCTTCCGAAGCCGATCTTCGTGCCGGACACAGACAAAGGCTGAGAGAACGTTTTCTTGCCGATCCTCATGCCATGCCGGATTACGAGGTGCTGGAACTTGCCCTCGGCTGTGTGTACATGCGCCGGGACAATAAGCTTCTTGCCAAGCGCCTGCTGACCACCTTCGGCGGATTCGACGCGCTTCTTGCCGCAGCTCCCGAAGAGCTGGCACGCGTGGAAGGCTGCGGTCCGGCCGTTGATAGTTTTCTTTCTCTTCTTCGGGAAATCATTGCCCGTGCCTCGGAAAGCAACGTACAAAGAAAACCGTCCGTCACCTTGTCCGACATTGTGGACATGGGGCGGCAGCGCCTGAAGCACTGCACGGATGAGGAAGTGTGGGCCGCACTTCTGGACAAACAGAACAGGCTGCTTATCTTTAAGAGGATTCGTCATGGATCTTCCGATCATGTTGCTCTCGAACCCCTTGAAATCGTGGAACTCATGGTCCGGAACCATGCAAGCAGTCTGGTCCTTATGCATAACCATCCCGGCGGAAATCATCTGCCGTCGCAGGAGGATAGAGCGCTGACGGGACGCATAGCCCTGGCGCTCCGGCATCTGGGGCTGTTTCTGCACGATCATGTGATCATTACTTCCGATGCGGCGTTCAGCATGACGCAGGACCGCCGCTTGTGAAGCGACGAAACGGAATGTACGGGTTCTGCCCGAATGAGGATAGCATGAGCGATACGCAAAAAACGCTTTCCGCACTGCCGGAAGAAGATAACAACGATCTCTTGGAACAGAAGGAGGAGTTTTCCTCGTCTGTGGAAGCTCGCGACGGCATGTCGAACGAGCCCGGAGAAGAGCGGCCTGGCGACGGAGACGGCTCCTCGGAAGACGATTCCTCCGGCGATGCCGAGGAACTCACGCCTGCCATTCCCTCCGTGCTGCCGGTGCTGCCCCTCAGGGACAGCGTGGTTTTCAACTCCATGATAGTGCCGCTGTTTGAAAACCGTGAAAAGGCCATGGAGACCGTGGAGTTTGCGCTGAACGGCAACAGATATCTGCTGCTCTGCGCCCAGCGCGACGATTCCGTGGAAAATCCTGCGCCCGAAGATATTCACGATGTCGGCTCCGTGGTCATGATACTGCGCATGATCAAGATGAACGACGGGCAGGTGAAGCTGCTCGTTCAGGGGCTGACGCGTGCGCATGTGGAGGAGTTCGACAACAACGGGCCCATCATGCTGGCCCGCATCCGCGTGCTTGAGGAACAGCGCAGCGAAGTTTCCGATGTGGAACTTGAGGCCATGATGCGCGCCGCCCGTGAGCAGAGCGACAGGATTCTTCATCTGCGAGGCCTTCCTGCCGGAGAGATCATGGGAGTGCTGAACTCCGTGAACGATCCGGGAAGGCTTGCCGACATCATTGCCGCCAATATGCGTCTGCGCGTGGACGAGGCGCAGAGTCTTCTCGAATGCCTTGATCCTGTGGAGCGCCTGCGTCTTGTGAACCGGCACCTCATCCGTGAGGTGGAGGTCGCCACCATGCAGGCCCGCATTCAGAGCATGGCCCGCGAAGGCATGGACAAGGCGCAGAAGGATTATTTTCTTCGTGAACAACTCAAGGCCATTCACAAGGAACTCGGCGACGGTGACAGCGACGATGAAAACGAAAACATCAGAAAGGCCATTGAAAAGGCCTCGCTGCCCGCTGACGCCAGACGTGAGGCCGACAAGCAGCTCCGTCGCCTTGCCTCGATGAACGGAGACTCCGCCGAGGCCACGGTTGTCCGTACCTATCTTGACCTTCTGGCCGAGCTGCCGTGGAAAAAGATGTCGCGCGATCGTCTTGACATCGTCAAGGCCGCGGAAATCCTGAATGAGGATCATTTCGGTCTGGACAAGATCAAGGATCGCATTCTCGAATTTCTGAGCGTACGCAAGCTGAATCCCGACTCCAAGGGGCCGGTGCTCTGCTTCGTGGGGCCTCCCGGCGTGGGCAAGACTTCTCTCGGTCGCTCCATTGCCAGAGCCCTCGGGCGCAAGTTCCAGAGGATTTCTCTCGGCGGCATGCGCGACGAGGCAGAAATCCGTGGGCATCGCCGTACCTACATCGGCGCCATGCCCGGCCGCATCATACAGGCCATACGTCAGGCCGGTACCCGCAATCCGGTCATCGTGCTGGATGAAATAGACAAGCTCGGCAACGATTTCCGCGGTGATCCCGCATCGGCGCTGCTGGAAGCACTGGATCCGGAACAGAATTCCCATTTCAGCGATCACTATCTGAATCTGGAGTTCGATCTTTCCAAGGTGCTGTTTCTGTGCACGGCCAATCAGCTCGACACGATTCCTGCCGCGCTTCTGGACCGCCTGGAGATCATCCATCTTTCCGGCTACACCGAGCAGGAAAAGCAGGCCATAGCGCGTAAGTACCTGCTCAGGAGGCAGATCGCCGAGAACGGACTCAAAGAGGACGACATCGTCTTCCGCGACAACGCCATAGCCAGGATCATCCGCGGCTATACCCGGGAAGCCGGACTGCGCGGACTGGAACGCGAGCTCGGCTCCGTCTGCCGCAAGCTGGCGCGACGCAAGGCGGAGGGGGAAAAGCCTCCCTTTGTTGTCACGCCTGCCATGGTGGGCAAGCTGCTCGGCGCTCCCCGTTTTCTGGATGAGGAAAAGGAATCCGAACTTCTGCCCGGCGTGGCGCTGGGGCTGGCATGGACGCAGGCCGGCGGCGAGGTGCTGCACATTGAGGTAAGCACCATGCAGGGCAAGGGCGGACTGCTTCTGACCGGTCAGCTCGGCGATGTCATGAAGGAAAGCGCTCAGGCGGCCGTGACCTATGCCCGTTCCCATGCCAGAGAACTGGGCATTGATCCAGAGTTCTCACAGAAGCTGGACATTCATATTCATGTGCCTGCCGGAGCTACCCCCAAGGACGGTCCTTCTGCCGGTGTGACGCTGGTATCCGCGCTCGTTTCCGCGCTTACCGGACGCTCCGTGCGCGGCGATACCTGCATGACCGGTGAAATCACCCTTCGTGGACGTGTGCTGCCTGTGGGCGGCATCAAGGAAAAGATTCTCGGAGCGGTGGCCCGCGGACTGAAGCGGGCCGTCATTCCGGCACAGAACGCCAAGGATCTGGAAGATATTCCGGCGGATCTGAGAAAGCGCATCGAAATTCATACGGTGCATACCATAGATGAGCTGCTTGCGCTGGTCATGGAAGACAGGAAAAACAACGAAAAGGCATAAAGTCGGACCTGTTCGGGAGTTATGTCTGTTGAAGAGAAAAGGCCGTTCCTTCGGGAGCGGCCTTTTCGTTTGACCTATTGCATGGGGTAAAGGAACGCGTGAAATCGGCAGAAGAGCGGGAGGTAGACGGGACTCTCGTCTCGAATCATCTGATGCCGGGCTTTTCCGAGTTCGCCCGGGATAGAGGGGCTTCTGATGGGAAGCTGCCTGCTCCGATGGTACATGTCTTTAGCTTCAGAGGAAGGAAGTCGCGGAAAGTATATATTGGAATAAAAATCACAAGGTGGGGCGGCAAACTTTCCACAGACTGACGTTTGACGTAGGGTGAAAGAGGAGGTATTTCCCATGCCAGTCTCTGAAGATCAGTCGTTATCTCTGCATTTGAAAGCTGTTATTGCCGCCTTGTGGACCGGCAATCTGTTTGCGCCCTTTCTTATGAGCGGCGTGGCCGCCATCCTTCCGGCCATCGGTGAATCGCTGGGGGCTCCGGCCGTCATGCTTTCCCTCGTGATGGTGTGCTATAACCTTGGTCAGTCCATTGCTCATATGCTGAGCGGAAGGATTGCCGACATGTTCGGCGTCAAGCGCATCCTGCTCATCGGGGTGGGCTGCTTCTGTCTGTTCAGCGTTCTCATGGGCTTTGCTCCGGCCATGGAAGTGATCATTCCTCTGCGCTTTGCGCAGGGGCTTTCCGCCGCAGCCATATCCTGTGCCGTGACAACCCTGAGCATGACGCTGGCTCCGGCCAATATTCGCGGCCAGGTCATCAGTATTGTCGTGTCGGCCGTATACCTGGGCCTTGCCGTAGGGCCGCTGGCCTGCGGCGGCATAACGGAGCTTCTGGGTTGGAGATCCGTCTTTTTCATGATCTCCGGTCTGAGTCTGGCGGAACTGGCGCTTCTTCACCATGTCATTCCCGAACAGCAGAGAGCGGGTGTCAGGCGCTCCTTTGACGGCATCAGCGCCTTTCTGGGCGCGGGCGGCCTTTTCTGTGTGACTGCAGGCGTGACCTGCACCTTTCTTCATCCTGCCGTCATCGGCCTTCTTCCGCTCGGCATAGTGCTGCTGATCGCCTTCGTGCGCAGAGAATGGACGTCTGCCGATCCCATGCTCGACCTCAAGATACTGGCCAAGGTGCCCGGTCTGCCCGACGGTATGGCGGCAACGTTCATCAACTACGGATCCTTCATGGGACTTTCCCTGTTCTTTTCCATGTATCTGCAGCAGGTGCTCGGTCTGAACGCCTTTCATGCGGGCATGATTCTCATGATGCAGAGCCTGTTTCAGACGGTGTTTTCTCCTCTGGCCGGAAGATTGGCGGACAGGTATCATCCGTGCATCATTTCCACGTCCGGCATGGCGGCCTGCGGGCTGAGCATTCTCAGCCTTCTTCTGCTCAACGAGCACAGCTCAGTCTGGCAGGTCGCCGTCAGTCAGGCGGCTCTGGGAACGGGCGCCGCATTCTTTGTAGCTCCCAATATGTCGGCCACGCTCGGAAACGTGCCCCGTGAACAGCTTTCCGTAGCTTCGGGGCTGCTCGGCTGCCTGCGTACCATGGGCGGACTGATGAGTCATATCGTCATGGCCTGCATGATAGGCCTTTTCATGGGAGATACCGTGGTCGGCCCGGAAAACTCCGGAACCTTCCTGCGGGCCATGCGCTATACGCTGCTTCTGTTCGGTATGTTCAATCTCATGGGTGTGGGACTCAGCCTGCGGGCGTTGCGGCATCACAGATAGGTCGGGCTTGCCCGTACTCATCCGCCGGTGTAGCATGGCAGCATGGAAACGAACGCCTGCGTCTAAGGTGCTGTGGAATACCGGAAAACGGTGTAGCATGGCAGGTGATGAAGCGAACGGCCGCGTATGGGCGGGGCCGCAGAATCGTATAAGATCGGGACATGAAAGAGCGCAAAAGGAGATAGTATGGGAGTTCTGGGTAAACTTTTCGGCGGCCGCGGAGCTCTCAGCAGCACGACGGGAAGACAGCCTCCGCTGAGAAACAATACCTCCAGTGATTCGGCTCCGGATAACGAAGGGCCTTCCTCCGCCTTCATGGGGCGGCATTTCGAGGGCCTCGGCGACGTGTGGTCGGCGTTCTTCCCGGGCGGCAGTCAGGAATATGTAGGGATGCTTCAGGATATTTTCCAGAAGAGCTCCGCCCAGGGGCCTGTGATGCACAGAAAGGACGGCAGCAGCGTCATTCTTCTTGCGTCGCCCTCCAGCGGAGGCATAGGCATTCACTCGCACATCGTCATGGTAAAGGGGAAGGGAAAGGCCGATTTCGTCGGAGGTTATCCTGCGCTTGAGGGCCTGCCGGTTCCTTCCGTCATCGAACAGGCCCATATCTGGACGAACGGCATTTCGGGGGTGGTCGCAGCACGAGCCAGAGCCACCGGAGCGCCTTTGGCCTTTTTCCTGGCCGGATTCTTTCAGCATGTGCCTCAGCTGCAGTTCGGCTCGGCACACAGTTTTTTCCTGGCTGGACTGGCGCTTGCCCTGAGCCGGGCGGAAGAAACGGAGTTTACGCCTGAACCGGGTTCGCCGGTCTATGATGCGTCTTTGAAGGAATTTCTGCTGGCGCACCCGGACAAAAGCGCCGGGGATTTCCGTCCCGCAGTGATTTCCACGCACGGGCTCGGCATACTTCTGCCCACGGAAATCGTAGGCTTATGGAGATTTCAGGTGCCGGTACTTGGGGCAGAGCGCATTGTCTTCATGGGTCGTCCTTTCTGGCGCCTTCTTGTTTCGTTTTCCGGATCGGGAGAACAGGGCGTTCACGGAAATCTGTATGCGGCGGAACATGTGCTGAAGGGATATCAGCCTCAGGTCGGCGACGATGTCACAGGAACCGTGTGGCTGCAGGGAAGCATGGATACGTATCCCGGAGAGGGGAGGCGCTAGCCTGTCCGGCAGTCGGTGATGCGGCCCTCTGCCGGGACGGAAAGGAAAGATTCGTCACGAGCCGCAGGTTCAGCAGAAAGGCTTATGGCTTGCGTCGACGGTTTCGTTTCGGGCCCTGTGACGGCGGAATGCGTGTCGTTTATCATGCTTTTTTTCATGGAAACGCTTGCGGGACGATGCTTTTGTGCGCTATTACCCGGAAAAGGAGTCATTTCCGCATAGACAGGAACGAGGTGAAAATATGAATAGACGCATGTTTCTCTGTTCTCTGGTAAGCCTGATGACTGTCGGCATGACGGCCCCGCTGCTTCCCCGCGAAGCAGAAGCGGCGCCGCCTCCGCCTCCGCCGGAACCGGACTTTGTTCCGCAGGGAAATAATCCGTTCGGTGCAACGGAAGGACCGTTACCTTTCTAAAAAAACATCTTTTGGGTTGAATAGAATGACCGCTTAGTCAGATGAAAATAACCGCTCGATTTACTCCAATCGAGCGGTCGATTATTTTTTATAGAGTATAGC
>USBZ01000005.1 GCA_900553065.1 uncultured Desulfovibrio sp.
ATCTTTTGGTGTTAAAAATGCTCAGAGAACATCCTCTCAGCTAGTCAAGAGCCTTTTCTTTTTATTCAATGATCCTGAAAGGAAGTATGATAATTTTGAAATAAACGTCATGCACCGGGCGTTTTATCATTTCAGTATTGCTCATGGGAGAATTTTCTGTTATTTTGAAACAAGAATTTTTTATCCGACGGGATTTTCTCATGGAGTAACGGACTTTTTTCACAGCGTATACACCATGTCGTTTTTATGTCATTTATGAAACAGCATGGACCTTACCATGTCCGTTCCCGGATTTCCGCGGATCGCAACAGACAAACTGCGAAGTATCCCTTGACTCAGCAACACCTGAACAGAAACATGCTCGAACAGCTCACGCTGCGCTGGGAAGCATGGGAGGCAGAAGCCACGACCACGGCGAAAAAGATCGTCCGTGCCCGGCTTCATCTTCTGTTTCTGCTCATCCGCTACGGCGGGCTGAGGCTCGGCGAGGCGCTGAATCTTCCCGTAAAAAAAGCCGTCGACACGATAACGGGCATGGTGCACATTCCCGATCCCGGCAGCAGGGACGTACTGCTGCCTCTGGCCTGCATGAAGCACATACGGCGCATTCTCAGTCTGCCTGAAGCGGAGCAGGAGGATTTTCTCCGCTTTGATCAGGGCTTCGTACGGAAAAAATTCTATGCCGTGGCCGAAGGCATGGGACTTTCTCCCGGCATGGCCGGTCCCCGCGCCATCCGCTATGCCAGGGGGCTGGAGCTGCTTGAGCTTCATGTGCCCTTCAACGTGGTTCTGGCCTTTCTCGGCCAGCAGAAAAATACGCAGATCGCAGAATTTCTCGATTTCGCCGGCGGTGAAGTCAAACGCATCGTACGCGGCGAATCCCCGAAAAAAAACAAGGAAGACGACGAGAATGCCTTCATCGGCATCGTCACCGCCATAGTCACGGGCATGAGGGCCGTCAGCGTGGAAGTCACCACCTTCTCGGACCTCGTCATCACGGCACTTTGCGAGGAAAGGCAGTTCATGAACATGGAACTGCACCTCAATCAGGTCGTCACCGTCATCATTGATCCTGAACGGATCGTCCTGTCTGCGGAAAGAACCACGACGGGCCTTCAGGGGCCGGTACGGGCCACAGTTGCGTCCATGCATCAGGACGCGGTGGAAACCTTTCTCGTTCTCGAGCTGGCGGACGGCACGCAGATGCACGCCGTTCAGGAAACGGCCTTTCTCTCCAGGCTCAGGCTCCGTCAGGGCAGCCGTGTCCAGATGAGCTTTCCCTCACGCGGCGTCCGACTTCTTCCCGAGTGACAAACCGGCGCGCCCTTCCGGGCATGCCGCAAACCATACAAGGAGCATATCCATGAACTATCCCGGCAAAATTCTTTTCGGCACGCTGCTCGCCCTCTCCTGCGTCGTTCCCGCGCAGGCCGCGGACACCCTGATGATGGCCACGACCACCAGCACGCAGGACTCCGGCCTGCTGGAATACGTCGCCCCCGTCTTCCAGAAGGAAACCGGCATTGATCTCAAGTGGGTGGCCGTAGGTACCGGCAAGGCTCTCGAAATCTCCAAGAACTGCGACGCCGACGTGCTGCTCGTCCATGCTCCCGACGTGGAAAAGAAGTTCATTGAAGACGGCTTCGGCATCGACCGCCGTCAGATCATGTACAACGACTTCGTCATTGTCGGTCCCAAGGCCGATCCTGCGAAGATCGCCGGCAAGACCACGGCCGAAGCCCTGAAGACCATTTACGACGCCAAGGCCGGTTTCGTCAGCCGCGGCGACAAGTCCGGCACCCATTCCGCCGAACTTGCGCTGTGGAAGAAGTCCAACCTGAACCCCGACAAGGAATCCTTCTACATTTCCGCCGGTCAGGGCATGATGGCCACGCTGGCCATTGCCGCCGAAAAGGGCGCCTACGCCCTTACCGACCGCGGTACCTGGATCAAGTACGACAACCAGCAGGGCGACGCCAATCCTCTTGCCATCGTTGTGGAAGGCGACTCCGCGCTGTTCAACCAGTACAGCGTCATCACCACCAATCCCGCCATGTGCCCCAACGTCAAGAAGGATCTTGCCGTGAAGTTCGAAGACTGGTGGGTGAAGCCCGAAACCCAGAAGCTCATCGAAGACTACAAGCTCGAAGGCAAGCAGCTCTTCTTCCCCAACGCAGGTAAGTAAGCCTACAGGCGGACCGCGGAAGCGGTCCGCTCTCCCCTTTTTCTTCCGCAGGTTATCATGGGATATTTCAGCGAAGGCATGAGCAAGGCGATCGACCTGCTTCTGCACATGGACGACGCCACGTTTTCCGCCATTCAGGCCACCCTTTCCTCCACCAGCTGCGCGCTCATCATCGCCACGATTCTGGGACTGCCCCTGGGCTTTCTGCTCGGCTATACCAATTTTCCCGGGAAAAAATTTCTGAGGCTCGTGTCAGACACGCTGCTGGCCTTTCCCACGGTATTGATCGGACTCGTCGTGTATGTATTCATCACCTACCGCGGCCCGCTCGGTCAGTTCGGCCTGCTCTTCACCCTGCCGGGCATGGTCATAGGTCAGAGCATACTCGCCCTTCCCATCGTTATTTCCTGGACGGCGCAGGCCGTGGAAAGCCTTGACTCCCGCTGCCGGGAAACGCTGCTCACCCTCGGGGCCTCGCCTTCGCAGCTGGCCCTGCAAACCATACGGGAAGTCCGCTACGATCTCGGCATGGTCTGCGTGACGGCCTTCGGGCGCGTGGTCACGGAAGTGGGCGTCGCCATGATGCTCGGCGGCAATATCCGCTACTCCACAAGAACCATGACTACCGCCATTTCGCTGGAAACCAGCAAGGGCGAGTTCGCCCAGGGCATTGCGCTCGGCATCGTGCTTCTGCTCGTTGCCTTTCTCGTCAATTTCCTGCTGTCCTGGCTCAGACAAAAGGGGCGCGCATGAACATTCTCTTTGAAGCGCATGATCTGCGCAAATGCTACGGAGACATCACGGCACTCCATCTTCCCCATTTCGTCATGGAGCGGGGAGAAACCGTGGTGCTTACCGGAAGAAACGGCAGCGGCAAGTCCACGCTGCTGCGCCTGCTCGCCTTTCTGGAAAAGCCCACGTCCGGCGTGCTGCGCTATACCGGAAGTCAGACGGATCCCCGCCGGGAAATCACGCTTCTTCTGCAGGAACCCTATCTCATGAAGGCTTCCGTATTCTGGAACGTTACGCTGGGCCTGCGCCTGCGCGGCATCGACAAGGCCACCGCGCGCAAAAAATATGAGGAAAGCATGCTGGCCGTAGGATTTTCAGATCCGCAAAGCATGGCGCCCCGCGGTCCCGGTGAACTTTCCGGAGGGGAGCGACAGCGCATCGCCCTCGCCTCACGCCTCATTCTTTCCCCGTCCGTGCTTCTTCTCGATGAACCGACGTCCAATGTTGACGCGGCGAGCGAAAAAGCCATACTCAATGTGGTAAGGTCTCTGCGAGACAGCGGCGTCAGCGTGGTCTGCTCCACGCACGACAGGGATATTCCCGCCGCTCTCGAAGCCAGGGAAACAGCCATCGTCTGCGCCCCGGTCTGATCATCGGACCGGCCGCATCAAAAACAACAATAGACAGACATTCCGGAGAAAACCATGCGCATCGTTGCCGTATCCACCAGTGCCCGCAAGGGTGAAAAGAAAGTCAATCAGCCCCAGGTGACGCTTGTGGCCAACCACGGCGTGGAAGGCGACGTCCATGCCGACGGCACCCACCGTCAGCTCAGCCTGCTCGCCATGGAAGACATAGAATACATGCGCTCCATGGGCGCCGACGTTCATCCCGGCGATTTTGCCGAAAACATCACCACCGAAGGTGTGGAACTTCATACCTGTCCGCTCGGCACCCGCTTCACCATCGGTGACGACATCGAGCTCGTCCTGACCCAGATCGGCAAGGAATGCCACATGGGCTGCGCCATCCGTCAGCAGGTAGGCGACTGCATCATGCCCAGAAGAGGCGTATTCTGCCGCATTCTCAAGGGCGGCGTGGTCAAGCCCGGCGACAGCTTCCGCATTACCTTCCGTCCCCAGGTTCTTCCTCAGGCGTAAGTCGAGGCTGCCATGTCCGAATTCTCTCATCTCGACGCTTCGGGCGCTCCCCGCATGGTGGACGTCGGAGCCAAAAACGAAACAAAGCGCACGGCCATTGCCCGGGCCGTGGTGGAACTGAACGCCCATACGCTGGAGCTGCTCAAGGCCAAGGCTCTGCCCAAGGGCGATGTGCTTACCGTGGCACAGGTGGCCGGCATCATGGCCGCCAAGCGCACGGCGGAGCTTATTCCCATGTGCCACCCGCTGGCCATCACCCATGCCGACGTGCGCTTCAAAGTGCAGGATGAGCCGCCTGCCGTGATTCTTGAAGCCTCCGCCAGCACCACGGGACGCACCGGCGTGGAAATGGAAGCCATCATTGCGGCGCAGATCGCCGCGGCCACCATCTACGACATGGTCAAGGCCGTGCAGAAGGACGTGGTCATCCGCGACGTTCGCCTCATCCTCAAGTCCGGCGGCAAAAGCGGTCTTTTCAAGACCGACGATCCGCTGCTCTTTGACGTGGAGGATACGCCGCTTCCGCAGCCCCGGCCTCTGCCCGAAGCCTGGACGGGCGAAGGACTTGCCGTGGCCTGCATCACGCTGTCCGACAAGGGATACGCCGGAGACCGAGTGGACGAAAGCGGCCCCGCGCTGCTGGACATGATGGCCCCTCTGTCGCCCGCAAAGCGCGAACTCTTCCTGCTGCCCGATGATCCGCGCGCCCTGCGCAAGCTTGTCAGGGATCTCGCCTCCTCCGGCTGGGGACTCATCGTCACCACGGGAGGCACGGGCCTTTCGCCCCGCGACTTCACGCCGGAAGCTCTGCTGCCCGTGCTGGACCGCCGTCTGCCCGGCTTTGAGCAGGTCATGTTCGCGGAAGGGCTGGTCCATACGCCCCGGGCCGTGCTTTCCCGCTGCCTGGCGGGCACGCTCGGCCGTACCATGCTCATCGCCCTGCCGGGAAGCCGCCGGGCCGCCATGGAAAATCTTGCCGCCCTGCTGCCCGTGCTGCCTCATGCGCTGGAAAAGCTCAACGGCGACATGAGCGACTGCGGAAGGAGCTAGCATCATGCCGGAACAGAATGCCCCCTCTGACGCCCTGCTTGTCGACGGACACGGCAGAACCGTGCGCTACCTGCGCATTTCCGTGACCGACCGATGCAATCTCTGCTGCCGCTACTGCCGGGACGAAGGCGTGCCTTTCATTCCGCACGAGAATATCCTGCGCTTTGAGGAAATAGAGAAGATCATCGAGATCGCCACGGAACTTGGCGTGCACAAGCTGCGCTTCACCGGCGGGGAACCCTTTGCCCGAAAGGGCTTTCTCGACTTTCTCAGCCGAATCCACGAAAGATTCCCGCATGTTGCGCTCAAGCTGACCACCAACGGCACCCTGTTCGCTCCGGCGCTGGATACCCTCAAGGAACTCGGCGTTTCGGTCAATCTGTCTCTCGACTCGCTGGATCGCCAAAAATATGCCTCCATCACGGGCAGAGACGAGCTGCCCACGGTGCTCGACAACATGCATCGCATGCTGGAGATGGGCATTCCTCTGAAAATCAACGCCGTGGCCATGCGCGGCGTCAACGACAACGAGCTGCATGATCTGGCCGCCATGGCCATGAACTGGCCGGTGGACGTGCGCTTCATCGAGTTCATGCCCATGGGGGACTCCACCATATGGTCGAACAACCTGTTCTGGCCTGCGGCCGACATTCTGGAAACGGCCCGCAGATACTGGAAGCTCGACCCTGTGGCCCTGCGCCGCAAAGACGGTCAGGCAAGCGAAGGCTCCGCCGCCGAGGAACGCGGACCGGCCAAGCTCTGGAAGCTCATTGCTCCGGACGGCACGGTGTCCCGGGGCAGCTTCGGCCTCATCACCTCCGTCACACAGAGCTTCTGCCAGTCCTGCAACCGCCTGCGCCTTACGGCGGAAGGCAATATCCGCACCTGCCTCTTCGACGACAGGGAGTATCCCATACGGGATATTCTGCGAGAAAAAGGCCCGGAAGAAGTGCGCCGCATCATGATCGAGGCGGTATCCCGGAAGCCTGTGGGCGCGGAAATTCTGGCCTCGAGGCAGGGCCCTGTGGCACATAAGCGCATGTCCGCCATAGGCGGCTAAAGGCAGCGCCGAGAACGCGCAAGATACGCCGACGAAAAGAAGCTCGTCTTGCCTGCCCGGTCTTCTCTGTCCGGCATGGCGAAACGTGCTCCTGCCCCCGGCAGGATCGTTGCAGCCCTGGCAAAGCCCAAGCTGACTTTCCGAAGCGGTCTGCCGCCGACACGCCTTTCCTTTTGCCGCGCATTGGCACAAGCCATGAAAAACTGCGCAGGATGTTCCATCCTGCGCAGTTCTCTTTTAATCGTATGCAGCAAAGCCGCCAGTCCCCCGCCTCTCTTTTTCATCCGGTTCTGTGCCCGAGAGACGCGAACACGACGCATCCGGAAAGACCTGGTGCGGAAAATCCTTGTTCCCCTCCCCCAAAAAAGCGCCGGAGCAGCACGGCAGGCAACCGCGGCGACACTTCGAGTCTGAAACCTGCCGTTAAAGCAAAAGAGCCGCAGACATGGTCTGCGGCTCATTGTATTCAACTGGTGCCCAGGGGGAGACTCGAACTCCCACGCCATTCGGCGCTACCACCTCAAGATAGTGTGTCTACCAATTCCACCACCTGGGCACGAGCTGCAACTTATAGAAAATCGACCGGGCTGGCAAGCATTTTTTTTCCGTTTTACAAAAAAAATTATTTTTTCATCAAATAACGCGCATTCTGCAGGTCAGACTGCCGGTTTTGCTCCCTGCCCACGCTCTGCGCTTTCTTTTTTTGCCGTCATATTCGTCCTAATGAGTCTTCCCGTTATGGACAAACGGCTCTCCAGCAGATAACTTTTAATCATCATTTAAGAAAATAGTCCGTTCGTTACTTCATCGGCACGAATCTTGCATCATCATAAACATCCGTATGACGTTCACCCCATCCAAGGAGTATGACCATGCCCCGCATACAGGCCGATCCCACCGTTCAGCAGCAGCTGGAATCCCGCGGCATTACTGAAAAGACCGGTGTTTTCGGACAACATAAGGTTCAGCTCGGCAAGAGCGATCCCATCCGTCTGGACAGCATCAAGGCCAACAAAGTTCCCTTCCAGGGCTTCACCACTGCCACAAAAATTGCCAGAGGCCATTCCGGCATCGCCGCTGCCGCCCAGGATACGCTGAATGTTCTGACCCGCCCCGGTCAACTGAACGCCAAAGCCCTTCTCGCCGCGCTCAAGACCTCGCAAAACTACATGAACCGCCTGGACAAGCTCGGCGAACTTTCCCCCCAGCAGAAGGAAAACTCGTTGTGGGCCTTTGCTCCGGCCGTGGAAAACATGAGCAACGCCGAGCTTGCCGCCGTGTATCAGAGCTTCACCTCCGGCGAAATGGATCTTCTGCAGACCGCGCTCATGCGCGAAGGCCAGACCAACGCCAAGGCCGCCGACGCACGCTCCGCCGCCTCCATGCTCTTTGACCTGCAGGCTCTTGTGCTCAAGGAAGTCAGCAACCGCTGCGTGCGCGGCATGGTGGACGATCTCGTCGCCGCCCACCCGGAAGATCCCGAGCTTACGCAGCTCAGAATGCCTCCCCGTCTCAGCGAGCAGTACGCCGGACAGGCCGCTGCTCTGACTCCGGCCCAGCCCCACGACATCAGTCCCGCCAATCTCCGCACGCTTGTGGAGACGGCGGCACAGAGCGCCACGGCAAGAGAAAAAACGGGCGCCGGAGAAAACGAGCGACTGCGCAGCAGAGATCTGCCCTCCGTATCCGTCAAGGATATGGCCGACATCCTGCGTTCCGCAGAACTGACCGTCAACCTCAACGTTGACCTTCTGCTCAGCGAAGACGGCATACTGGCCCACCCCGACCAGCCCATGAAGAACATCTTCCATCTTGCGGAAGAAAATATTCTTCCCAAGGGAGAAGGCTATCTGGCCCGCCGCGACGCCGCAGAGCGCCTGCTCTTCCCCGAGCTGGAAGGCCATGCTGTGCATGCCGACGAGCGCCCCGTGTACGGCGCCCTCAACGTGCAGAACCGCAGAATAGGGGCCGTATCCACCACTGCAGGCTACGGAACGGCAGCCATCGTGCTCAAAAGCGATGTGGCCAGACGCGCGACCTACATTGCCGAAGACACGTTCTATGCTCCCGTGGTCAACATGTCTCAGGAACGCCGCGCCAACTTCTACGCGCTTCTGGACGGCGCGGATCTTCCGGCCGAATTCACCGCGACCTGCCGCGACGTGAACTCTTCTGAACACAAGGTGCTGGAGAACTGGTTCGACAGCATCGCCAAGGTATCGGACGCTCGCACTTCGGCCTTCATCGCCCTGCCCTCGGGACTGAAAAAAATGACCGACGACGAAACGGAACGCTTCAAGGCCCTGCTCATGCAGTGCTTCGGCGACCGCTCCGCCACCCGCAACCTTCTGGCCACGCATGACAATCTCGAGTCGCTCATCCATCACATGAGCGACTTCGACGGCAACGCTCTCGCGCTGGCAGCCATGAAGAGCGCGGACGGCAGCCATCCCCGCGTCCATCTCACCGGCGCGCAGTATCTCGAAGCGCAGATACATGGCCCCCTCGTTCCCTCCCGCGACATCGCCGAAATACGCATCGACATCAACGACATACCGAGAGCAGATCAGGCGGAGGTCCGTGCGCGCATGGCTGCCTTTGAGCAGCGCACGGGCATACACGTCAACATCATCGGGGACTACGATCTGGCCGACGAAGTGGATGCGATCAGCACCGTGTACGCGGAGGAGAACAAATTCCATCTCGGCCACCTCGACACGAATGCCATCGAGGCCGAATCCGAAGCCGTGCTCCTCAACCTCAGCGGACATATTGCCGCCCTCGCGGCAGAGGAGGGGCTGGATGCAGGACTCGATCCGGGCATGCTGCGCCTTGAAGGCAACGCCCTTGGTCTTCTGGTTTCCAAATTTCAGCAGACACTGCAGAGAAACATGGGCAGAACGAGCGAAGCAAGCCACGATCCGAAAACGCTGGTTCGCCTGGCCTTCCGGGAAGTCGCCACGCCTATACTGCAGCGTAAGGCCGAGCTGCTGAGGGAGCTGAACCAGCTGCCCTTCTCCACCGAGGCCCAGAAGGCCGCCTTCGCCAACTGGGTATGCAGCGCCAAGGCTCTGCGCTCGCCGGAAGAGCTGCGCATCATTCATACGCATGCCACGGCGCAGGCAGCCCTCCTGAACGACATAGCGAACGCCGATCCCGCGCCTTCCGCAAGCGAGCTGTTCCAGCGTACCGGCGAACTCATGAAGAAGGCGTCTGAAGACCTCAACGCCTTTATCGAACGTCTCGGCGACAAGGACTTCGGCGCGGACGACAAGACCGCCGAACTCGACCGCATCTCCTTCATGTCGCTGGCACTTCTGGAACACGGCAATCCCGCCATGAATAAAGAAGCCATGAGCCGTCTGCATGAACGCCTGTTCTCGCCCGACCATCAGCAGCTTATGGCCCAGCTCATACAGATCGGTCAGCGTTCCGGCGACGAGGCCATAAACGACGCCGACGACTTCGGCATCATGAACGCCACGATTCTGCTCATGCAGCGCAATGCCGCCAATACCGCAAGACTTGCCGGCGTCGGCTTTACGGGCATGCCGGAATTCTCCGCCGAGCTGTCCCTGATTCCGCAGTCCGCGCGCCAGGCCCTGCACAGCGTAGCTCCGGAAACCGCGGCGGCGCTGGACAGATTGCATCCCGGCTATCCGCCCTTCCCGGCTGCCGCGCATCCCGAAGCCCTGCCTGCGGACGGCGCAGGCCGCAGAGCCTTCCTCGTCAACAACCTGGATGCCTACATCAACCATGAACAGACCTTCGAGCGCGGCACGTCCGTGCACGGACGCGGCCACATCACCCGCGCATTCATCTTTGCGTCGGTCATGTGCTCCATTCTCGAAGAGCAGGGCGTCAGCATGGACCGCAACGCCGTTCTCTGCGGCATTACCGGGCACGATCTCGGCAGGCAGGGCGGCGGGCAGGACCGCTGGGAAGCCCGCAGCGCAGGCATGACCGTGGACGCCATGAAGGCGGCCTTCGGCAACGATACCCTGGGCGCAACTTACGAGCAGGCCGTCGGAGACAGCATCGACGCGCATCGCGGCCAGACGCTGGAGGCCATGCTGCTCAATGCGGCGGACTCTCTGGATATCGGTCGTACGCAGCAGTTCGATCCCGAGCGCTTCGCCTTCCTGCACGGTCGCGGCGGAGAAAAGCCGACCGCTGAAGCACGGGAGATTCGCCAGCAGCTTGCCGTGGAAGCGGATCTGCTTCAGCGCCTCACCAATCCGCTCTGCCAGTCCCGCAACGTGCTGGACAAGCTTGTCATGGAAGCGGGAATGGCCGGCCACTTCGCCGAACACTACATGCAACAGCGCAGAGATCTGACCGCCGACATAGCCCGGAAGTTCGCCGCCGAGTGGACCATCGACGCCGACACCTTCGTGCGGAACATGGAAAAGACCATCGCGGACAACAGCGATCTCTTCCCCCTGCTCTCCAAGTACTACCGGCCGTAACGACAAAGCCATGCGGCGCGGACGCAAAGCATATCCGCGCCGCGTTCCCCACGCAGGCCGCGGCGTCTCCGATTTCCGCCCAACCCCAAAACATCGCCCTCAGCAAGGAGTTTCTTCATGGAATGGACCATGACCCTGGAACGCTTCGGTTCCTCCATCGGTATCGATAATCTTGCCCCGGATGCGGACAGCAGCTGCTCGCTGCTTTTCGACAGTCAGCACGAAGTCACCTTCACCCATGATGAAGAAGACCACGCCCTGCTGATGTACTGCGAAATCGGCAGCGCTTCCGGACTCGGCAAGGAAACCTGTCTTATGCTGCTCAAGGCTTCGCTTCTCGGGGCGGAAACCGGGGGAGCTGCCCTTGCCATCCATGACAAGCTGGAGAAAATCGTCCTGTGGAAGCGTTATGACGACACGATTACCGACGACGAGCTGAAGGAAGCCGTCAATGGCTTTCTTGCTCAGGTCACGGTATGGAAAAAAAGACTGAATGAACTTGAGAACGGCGACGGGGCAGCAGAAGCGCCTGTGGACAGCGTTTCCACCATGAACAACTTCGGCATGTTTGTCTGATGTACTCATCCCCGGCGCATCATGCGGCTTTGCGCCCGGGGCAGAAACATAACGGTCGATAATAAGATACGGCCGAGAAAAAACACACAGCGCACGCTCCTTCCGCTGCAGACAAATGTGACGCGGCATAAAAAAAGACCGGCACCTTCTCAGGTACCGGTCTTTTTCATGATCTTCACACGGCCGCGTTGATCAGAAGATTGTCGCGGTGGATGACTTCCGGATAATGGGCGTTGCCGAGAGCGGCCGCCACTTCCATACGTTTAAGGCCCTTGATCCGGTCAAGTTCCTCCGAAGAGTAGTTGGTCAGTCCCACGCCTACGGCATGCTCTCCGCACATGACACGCACGAGCGCGCCCGGCTCGAACTCACCCTCCACACCGATCACGCCGCCGGGCAGCAGGCTTCCGCCCTTCTCTTCCAGCGCTCTGGCCGCGCCCTCATCCACAAGCACTCTGCCCTGCGGTTCGGACTGATAGGCCATCCAGTACTTGCGGCGCGACACGGCCTGCGTTGCCGGCGCAATCCATGTGCCCACTCTTTCGCCGGCAAAGGCGCGATCGAGAATGTCGGGGCGCCTTCCCGGAAGAATCAGCGTAGGCACGCCGAGCTGCGCCGCCCTGCGCGCGGCCATGAGCTTGGAACGCATACCTCCGGTTCCCACGCTGGTCTTGGCTCCGCACAGAGACTCTATGTCCAGATCGGCGATGTGCTCAATGCTGTCGAGATAGGGAATGACCTCGCCGGGCTTCGCCGATTCGGGATTGGCGGCAAGCACGCCGTCGGCGCTCGTCAGATTGATGTACAGCTCGCCTTCCACAAGATTCAGAAGAAGACTCGCCAGCTGATCGTTGTCGCCGAACTTCAGCTCCTGCACGGCCACGGTGTCGTTCTCATTGACGATGGGCACCACGCCCCAGTCGAGCAGATTCATGAACGTGTTGCGGGCATTGAGAAAACGGGGACGGCTGCGCAGATCGTCGCGAGTCAGAAGCACCTGCGCGCACAGAAGTCCCTGAGCGGCAAAGGCATGTTCATACTCGCGCATGAGACAGCCCTGTCCGATGGCGGCAAGAGCCTGCCTGCCGGAAAGGCCCTCCACGCTGCGGCCGCGATCGGGCAGCGCCGTTCTGCCCGCCGCCACCGCACCGGAGCTGACCAGGCATACCCGTCTGCCCTGACGCACCAGCCGGGCAAGCTGCTCCACAAGATTGTACATCACGGAAAGGTGCAGGCCTTCGGAAGTGGTCAGTACCGCACTGCCGACCTTCACCACCAGAGTATGCGCCGAGGCAAGCGTCTTTTCACGGGTATCCATTATTCACGCGTCCATATTACTTCAATATCGGGGAATTCCTCGTCCACCACCACTTCTTCCTGATAGTGGACGAACGGATCATTGAAATCCAGCTCGTCGCGCAGCTTCCACATGCGTTCCACCAGATCTTCAAGTCCGATCTGTTCGCGCGCGGAAACAAACACGATGTCGCGGCCGTCGGCCTCGGCCCGGGCCTTCAGAACCTCCAGTTCCTCCGGCGTGCGCAGGTCGATCTTGTTGACCACTTCTATCTGACGGCGCAGAGCCAGTTCCGGATCGAACTGGGCAAGCTCATCATTGATGAGATCAAAGCCTTCCCAGGGGTTTTCCGCTTCGGGATCCACGTCCTCCACGCTGAGAATGTGTACCAGAAAACGCGTGCGCTCCACATGACGCAGGAAACGGTCGCCGAGGCCCTGACCGGTATGGGCGCCTTCGATGAGGCCGGGAATATCGGCAATGACCATGCGTCTGTCGGGATCGCAGTCGTCGATGAGCACGCCGAGATTAGGCGTCAGCGTGGTGAAGGGGTAGTCCGCAATCTTGGGACGTGCCGCAGACACGCGGGACAGGAAGGTGGACTTGCCGGCATTGGGCAGGCCCAGAAGTCCGGCGTCGGCAAGAATCTTGAGTTCCAGGCGGAAGGTTCTCTCCTCGCCGGGTTCGCCCTTCTGGGCAAAGCGGGGAGCGCGCATGGTGGACGACTTGAAATGCTCGTTGCCCTTGCCGCCGCGACCGCCTGCAGCAAGCAGAACCAGCTTTTCCGGATCGGAAATATCGGCAAAGAGCACTTCTCCCTCGCCGGTACGTTCATAAAGCTGCGTGCCGGCAGGAAGCTCAATGATGAGATCCTCGCCCTTGTGGCCGTCGCACTGACTGCCCATGCCCCCCTGTCCGTTGGGGGCTTCATAAATGCGCTTCAGACGAAAGTCGTACAGGCTGTACAAGCGGTTCGAGGCTCTTGCGTACACATTGCCGCCGTCGCCGCCGTTGCCGCCGTCGGGACCGCCCTTGGCCACGAACTTTTCCCGGCGGAAGGACACACAGCCGTTTCCTCCCTTGCCGGCTTTAACCTGAATGGTGGCTTCATCCACGAATTTCATATGCTTTCCTCACGAGTGGGGCTCATGACCCTGCAGCGTATGCGGCGGCTGAAAACGCGCAACCGCATCCTGCACCGGCAAAACGCCGGAGCCATGCGCCGGATGCTGAGAGGGGATGCCGCCGGGCGAGCCGCCGATTCGGGCGGGAAGGCCTGCTTCCCCGAAAAAATACAAAGGGCGAGAAGAGCCTCGGCCCTTCTCGCCCCCATACATCACAAGCCGAAGCGCAATTACGCAGCAGCTTCAGCGGGCACGATGCTCACGCGCTTGTGCACGCGACGCTTGCGGAAGAACTTTTCGAACTTCACCACGCCGTCGCACTTGGCGAAAAGGGTGTAATCGCGGCCCATGCCGACATTGGCGCCGGGATAAACCACGGTGCCGAGCTGACGAACAATGATGTTGCCGGCAAGAACGTGCTGACCGCCGAAGCGCTTCACGCCTCTGCGCTGACCTTCACTATCACGACCGTTGCGGGAGCTGCCGCCTGCTTTTTTATGTGCCATGATGAAACTCCTTGGAAAATAGCGGTACGCCCGTTAGGCGACAATACCGGTAACAGTAAGAACGGTGTATTCCTGACGATGGCCCTGGGTGCGGCGTTCGGCCTTGCGGCGCTTGTGCTTGAACACCACGATCTTGTCGCCGAGAATGTGATCAACGACCTTGGCGGTCACCTTGGCGCCTTCCACAACGGGGGTGCCGATCTTGGTGTTTTCGCCGCCGATCATGAGCACGCGATCCAGGGACACTTCGCTGTCCTTTTCAGCGTTCATGAGGTCGACAACAACCTTGTTGCCTTCCTGAACGCGGTACTGCTTGCCGAGCACTTCAACAATAGCGTACATTAAAACCTCCGAAAAACGGGTCAGAAATGAAGCCTGCTTCCCATATACAGGTAAACCGGCGAACCGGAAGCCGCTTTCGCGGCACACACTCCCTGAATGATGCTGGCAGGCATGATGACCTGTTCCCGTCGGTCGGTGCAGGTGCGCCACTCCCGAAGGAGGACGACTTTTTCCATTACAGGCAAGTGTATAGATGTCCTTATCGGACATACGAAGGACGTACATAGCCCGTTTTTCTTCAAATGGCAAGCATTTTTTCCGGAAAATCGATGGCAGCCGGGCCGACTCCTTCCAAGGAGGCATTATGACGGCCTTAAAAGCCGCTCGGCCCTTTCCTCCGAGGCGAGTTCCGGCATCTGTGCCGCCTTCAGCTCTGCCCCCTCATGGACGGAGATATCTTTCCCGCAGTGCTTACCCGCCCCTCTGATGCAGCCTGCCGAAGAAATGCACGAGGCGCGCAGTCGCTCATAAAACAGCGGGCATACGTCTTTGCCGACAACGTACGTCGAAGCGTTTTTCCGTCAGCTACTTTTTCTTCAGCAGCTTCTCCGCCGCCCCCAGCCAGCGCTCCAGCGCCGCGTCGGCCTTTGCCCGGGAAGCGTCGTCCACATACATGGTCACGGCGGCAAGCGCGGCCGCAAGAATGCCTATGTCGTCTGTAAAGCCGAGCATCGGAATGATGTCCGGCACCACATCAGCCGGAAGGATCAGATATCCCAGCGCTCCAAGAATGATGGCTCTCGTTTTCACCGGCAGATCCTTGCGCTGCAGCGTATAATAAAGGATGAGCGCCGAGCGCAGCCCCTCCCGGCCGATGGCTCCGGCAAAGCGCAGCAGCTTGCTATGAAAGGCTTCCTCGGAGTAGGCACTGCGGAACTTCTCGTCGGTCACGATTTCCGGCTCTACTATCTTCCGTCCCTGATCGTCATATTCCGTCATGCGGAATTCCTCGTTGTTTGTTGCGGCCGTGCAAACGGAAAACATTCTCCGTCCGGGCAAAAGGCCGCACGGCGGGTAATTTTGCCTTCTCAGGCAGCTTCTTCCGCGAAAAAATACGGCCCGGCTCCGAACAGTCCGGACAGCGGCATACCGCGTCCCGTCTTTTCATGACGGATCTGCTCCGCCCCGCATGTCTTACCGCCTTCTTCCATACGGCACATTCCGAGCATACGAAAAAAGGGAGAACCGCATACGCAGTCCTCCCTTTTCCATCGGGCTCAGCGGGCCGAAGCCCGCCGTACATTCCTTATTAGTACATGCCGCCCATGCCGCCACCCATGCCGGGAGCAGCGGGAGCCGCAGGCTCGGGCTTGGGCAGTTCAGCAATGGCGCATTCGGTAGTCAGCAGGAGAGCGGCCACGGAAGAGGCATGCTGCAGAGCGAAGCGGGAAACCTGCTTGGGATCGATGATGCCGGCGGCCAGCAGATCTTCGTATTCGCCGGTAGCGGCGTTGAAGCCGAAGCCGTCCTTGCCTTCACGAACCTTTTCCACCACCACGGAGCCTTCGAAGCCGGCGTTGGCGGCAATCTGACGGAGAGGTTCTTCCACGGCGCGGCGAACAATGTTCACACCGGCCATTTCTTCTTCGGAAGCCTCGATGTCGTCAAGAGCGGGGAGGCAGCGGATGTAGGCGGTGCCGCCGCCAGGCACGATGCCTTCGGCAACGGCGGCGCGGGTAGCGTTGAGGGCGTCCTCGACGCGGTCCTTCTTTTCCTTCATTTCGGTTTCGGTGGCAGCACCGACCTTGATCACAGCCACGCCGCCGACCAGCTTGGCCAGACGTTCCTGCAGCTTTTCACGATCGTAGTCGGAAGTAGCTTCGGCAATCTGGGCACGGATCTGAGCGACACGGGCCTTGATGTCGGCGGACTGACCGGCGCCGTCAACGATGGTGGTGTTGTCCTTGTCGATGTGCACACGCTTGGCGGTACCGAGGTTGGCAAGGGTGAAGTTTTCGAGCTTGACGCCCATTTCTTCGGAGGCAACGGTGCCGCCGGTGAGAATGGCGATATCCTGCAGCATGGCCTTGCGGCGATCACCGAAACCGGGAGCCTTGACGGCAGCAACCTGAAGAACGCCGCGCAGCTTGTTCACCACGAGGGTGGCCAGAGCTTCGCCTTCCACGTCTTCGGCGATGATGAGCAGAGGACGGTTCATCTTGGCCACCTGTTCGAGAACGGGCAGCATTTCCTTCATGCCGGAAATCTTCTTTTCCTGAAGCAGAATGAAGGGATTTTCAAGATCGCACACGAGCTTTTCGGCGTCGGTCACGAAATAGGGGGAGAGGTAGCCGCGGTCGAACTGCATGCCTTCCACGGTGTCCAGAGTGGTTTCGAGACCCTTGGCTTCTTCAACGGTGATGACGCCTTCCTTGCCCACCTTGCTCATGGCTTCGGCAATGATGTTGCCGATGGTGGGATCGGAGTTGGCGGAAATGGTGCCGACCTGGGCGATTTCCTTCTGATCACGGGTGGGCTTGGCAATGTTGCCGAGCTCGGAGGTGATGGCGGCCACGGCCTTGTCGATGCCGCGCTTGATGGGCATGGGGTTGCGGCCGGCGGCCACGAGCTTCACGCCTTCACGATAGATGGCCTGGGCCAGAACGGTGGCGGTGGTGGTACCGTCGCCGGCGGCGTCGTTGGTCTTGGAGGCCACTTCGCGAACAAGCTGAGCGCCCATGTTTTCGAACTTGTCTTCCAGTTCGATTTCCTTGGCAACGGTCACGCCGTCCTTGGTGATGACGGGAGCGCCGTAGGCCTTTTCAATGAGCACGTTGCGGCCCTTGGGGCCGAGGGTGACCTTCACGGCGTTGGCAAGCTTATCCACACCAAGGGCCAGACGTTCACGGGCCTTGGCATCGAAGAGAATCTCTTTAGCGGACATGTATGTTCTCCTGAAAAAATAGAGGAAATGTTTCGTGATTAGTCGAGGATGGCGAGGATGTCTTCTTCGCGCATGATGATGTGATCGGCGCCGTTGACCTTGATTTCGGTGCCGGCATACTTGGTGAAGAGCACCACATCACCGGGCTTCACTTCCATGGCGACGCGTTCGCCCTTATCATTCAGCTTGCCGGGGCCGCAGGCAACGACTTCACCCTTGGAGGGCTTTTCCTTGGCGGCATCGGGGATGAACAGACCACCAGCGGTCTTTTCTTCGGATTCAAGGCGTTTTACGAGCACACGGTCATTCAGGGGTTTCATTACCCATATCCTCCCAGAAAATTTGTTGTAAAGGAATTCGGTTTCCGACGCGCCCCGGCAGAGCCGGACAGGAAGTAGAAAAAACGTCGAAAACGGCGCCGCCGGAATATGTCTTTCCGGCGACGAACCATAAATAAGCCTGCTTTCGAAGTTGAAAAGGGGCAAAATGCATTTTTTTTCATCATTTTTATGAGAATTTTAAATACCTCAAATAAATTCAGCAAATTATGAAATATAAATAATTTATGTTTTTCCTCTTTTCCTCTGTGTTTTCCCCGTTTTCCCGATAACTCCCTGCCATGACGCCGCCTTTTTTCCGCATTCGGCGCTGCGGTCCGGCTGATCCATTTTCCGCTCTCTTCAATATTAAAAAGGAATATTCGTTCCCTTTTTCCTGCCGCGGCAGATTCAGGCAAGAAAAAGAGGGAAACGTCGCTATCTACGCATCCGGAACGAAACTATATTTTCTTCAAGGCGGGGCACTCCGACAGTCGGACCACCTGAGGCCCGCCGAATCAACCTTCAGCCAGGGAGCCTTCATGACCAGATCCGTTTTCCCGTCTCTTTTCCGCCGGGTTTTCGCCCTTCTCGTGCTTGCCGCAACCCCGGCCCTTTTCCCTCCTTCCGCACAAGCGGCGGAAGTTCATTCTCCTTCCGGAGCAGACATCATGACGAACAACTCCTCTCAGCAGCCGAACACGGCCCTTTCTCTCAAACAGACCGATCCCGATCTTGTCGCCATGCGCGGCAGGCTCTCTTCCGGCGACAACGCGCTCTCCCCGGAACTCCGGCATCTGGTAACGCTTGCAGTGCTTACTGCCGTGCATGCCCCGGAGGAAATCAGAGAAGCAACGGAGGCGGCCCTCGAAGAGGGTGCAAATCCCGTGAAAATCCGGGAAGCCGTATATCAGTGCGCTCCCTACGCAGGCTTTCCGCGGACGGAAGCCGCCATCCGTGCCGTAAACAGCGTCTTTTTGAAAAACGGTATGAAGCTGCCGCTGGAAGATCAGTCCACGGTTACGGAAGAAAGTCGCTTCCGTGACGGCCTGGCCGTACAGAAGGGCATTTTCGGTGATGCCATCGATGCCATGCACGCCGCAGCACCCGACAATCAGAAAACCATCATGGTCACGCATCTGTCCGCCTTCTGCTTCGGCGACATCTATACGCGCCGGGGCCTCGACCTCAAGGAACGCGAACTTCTGACCTTCGCCGTCATCAGTGCACTCGGCGGCTGCGAATCGCAGGTAAACAGTCATGTTCAGGGCAACGCAAACGTGGGCAACAGCAAAGAAGACCTCATTGCGGTACTGGAAACAGCGCTTCCGCTCATCGGCTTTCCCCGCACGCTCAACGCGCTCTCCTGCGTCAATGCCGTTCTTCCGGAATAACCCGCTTTCCGCGGCATGATGCGCTCCGGCCCTTCCCTTTATCTTTGCAGGGAAAGGGCCGGAACCCTTGACAGATCAGGCGCTTCCCTCTTTAATGGGCATAAGGACCCGAAGACCGTAACGGCTGGTCCGTCCAGCCCGAATGAGGGATCAGACAGAGCCTCTTGGAAAGCCTCCTTCTTCCGAAGCTGCGCTGCGCGGTCCTTCCGGAAGCGTTCCCGCAGGAGCGCTTCCCCACAGAGAACCTTCCACTCCGGAGGAACATCATGAAGACTGCCGCCGATATCATGACTACGAATCCCGTCACCGTTACGCGCGAAACCACACTGCGCGACGCGGCCCGCCTGCTGCTTGACGGGCACTTCAACGGGCTTCCCGTCGTAGAAAACGACAGACTCATCGGCATACTCACGCAGTCCGATCTCATCTCGCTGGACAAAAAGCTGGAAACGCCCGGCTACTTTCTGCTGCTCGGCGGAGCCATTCCCATGCAGATGCCGGGCAAGTTCTCCCGTGAACTGCGTCGCATGGCCGCCAGCACCGTTGGCGAAGTGATGAGCACCGATCCGCATGCCATCACGCCCGAAACCACGGTGGACGAGATCGCCACGCTCATGGTGGAACAGCGCTACTACACGCTGCCCGTCCAGAAGGACGGACGTCTTGTCGGCGTCGTGGGCATGGAAGATCTGCTCAAGCGCCTCGCCGCCGAAGAATGATCGTTCTGGCCCGCTTTTTCTCCGTTCTCGGACTGACCCTTGCAGCCATCCCCCTCGCGGGATGGCTTCTTCTCGTCTGTGCCGACTTCCTTACCCTGACCAGCTGCCTCTCTCCGCAGGCGGGCTGGACAGCGTTTGCCCTCATCTGTTCGCTTTCGATAGTCCTGCCCGCAGCGCTGCACGTCTGGCCCGATCACACCCGCCCTCTGCCGGACATTCTGCAGGAAACGGCACGCTCCGTGCTCTTTTCCTTTTCCCTCTTTGCCCTGTTCTTTCTACTTTTCGGCCGTCCGATTCTTGACTGGCTCCATTTGCCGAAGATCATGCTGCCGACGGCGGCGCTGGCCCTTGCTCCGCTTTTTTCCTGCCCGCTGCTCTACGTTTCCTACAAGATAACGTCGATTCTTCTGCCCCGGCCCGGCCCCGACGGTCCCGCGCCCCGGCCCGTGCGCCTGTTCGGCATACTGTCGCTCGCCCTTGTCATCATTCTCTTTCTGCTGCCCTTCCTTCATCCCGGAGTCGGTGGAGCTCCCGTGCTTTATACAAGCGGACTCAACATGCTCTGCGAGTCCTGGCGCTTTTTTGCGCTCCGCTACGTCATCGTCGCCTGCGGCAACGCCGGTTTCGTTCCCGCATGGGGAGGCTGCTGCCTTGTCTCCGTGCTCGAAATGATCCGTGCCATGCCCGGCGCAGCTGGGGCCGATCTTTTCATCATGGCCGCACTTTTCGTGCTCATGCTCGCAGGCTCCGTCTGCCTGCTTCTGCCTTCAAGCCGCAGGTGGCTATGTTGACGCAATGGAGAAAATCCCGGCCGAAAAAGAATGCCCGTGCGATCAGAGAAGAAACCACGATGCAGCTTCCCGGCACGGATATCGCCTTTCTTTTTCAGAGGGACGGCTGCCGCACCCTGCGCATGGCCATCAGGGCAGACGGCTCGATTCTCGTAAAGGCTCCCGCCGGGCTCTCCACGGAGAAAGTATTCTCCTTCATGCTCGCAAAACTTGAGTGGATACGCAGCAGAAGAGACTTCTTTGTTTCCCACAAGGGCGAGGCTCCCATTTTTAAGGAAGGAGAGACCGTCTTTTTTCTCGGACGCCCCTTTCTTCTCTGCCCTGTTCCCCGTACCCGCGGAGCCCGTGCCGCGCTGACGGGCCGAACTCTGACCCTGCCCTGTCCGGGCACGATTCCTTCCGACGAGGCCGTGGAGCGGGCATTCCGCCGCTGGCGCAGGGAAACGGCGCTGCTGATACTCGGCCGACGCCTTGCCCGCATGGAACGCAGGGCGCAGATCGTGTTCAAAGACAACACCTCCGTGCGGGATTTTTCCGTGCGCTCCCTCAAGAGGCGCTGGGGCAGCTGTTCGGTGCGCGGCGACATCACTCTGGCCGAGCAGCTCATCGCCATGCCTCTTCCGCTCATCGACTATGTGCTCTGCCACGAACTGTGTCACCTCAGAATCATGAACCACGGCCCCTCCTTTCATGCCCTGCTGCGCCTGCTGCTTCCCGACGCGGGGGAGAGAGAAAAACGCATCCGCATCTGGAGTCTGGAACATCCCCGCTGAGCACAGGAGCGGATTCTCATCACTCGCCCCGGTCGTCAGGTGCGTCCCCTGAGCTTTCCGGCTGAGATTCCCAATCTCTGGAAAACCGCCTTCCCTGATGCAGCACGCCCCGCCCAAACCATGAAAAAACGCGCCGCGGCCCTTTCCGGCCGGGTCTCCCATATTAACAAGCTCCGCCTTTTGGCGTATCCTGTCCTGCAGCACATTCTGTCACCTCTGCCTCTTTCTGGAGATGTATCATGGCTCTCGACCCTCAGGCGGGCAAGCTTCCCCGCCCCGATCAGCTTACCGACATTCCCGCGCTCATATCTTCCTACTACACCGCCGAACCTTCCCCGGACATTCCTGAACAGGCCGTCAGCTTCGGCACCTCCGGCCATCGCGGATCGTCCCTGAACACCAGCTTCAACGAAGCCCATATTCTCGCCGTTACGCAGGCCGTCTGCGACGTGCGCAAGGCCGAAGGCATTACCGGCCCTCTCTTCCTCGGCAAGGATCCGCACGCGCTTTCCGAACCGGCCTGGCGCACCGCGCTTGAAGTGCTCGCCGCCAACGGCGTGGTGACCATGGTGCAGACCGGCCACGGCTACACCCCCACTCCCGCCATCTCCCACGCCATTCTCAGCTGGAACCGTCAGTCCACGGCCACGGCGGACGGCATCGTCATCACGCCGTCCCACAACCCGCCTCAGGACGGCGGATTCAAGTACAATCCTCCCCACGGCGGCCCGGCCGACACCACGCTCACCGCGCGTATCCAGGATCGCGCCAATCAGCTTCTGGAAGACGGCAACAGAGACGTGAAGCGCATCAGCCTGTACAAGGCTCTGCGTTCCGGCCTCGTGCAGGATCATGACTATGTTTCGTGCTATGTAAGCGATCTGTGCAACGTCATCGACTTTGCCGCCATCGCCGCCTCCGGACTCAAGCTCGGCGTGAATCCGCTCGGCGGCGCCAGCCTCGCCTACTGGGAACCCATCGCGGAAAAGTACGGACTCAGCATAGAAAACACCAACAATCAGTATGATCCCACCTTCCGCTTCATGCCTCTCGATCATGACGGCAAGATCCGCATGGACTGCTCCTCGCCGTATGCCATGGCTGAGCTGCTCAAGCTGAAGGACCGCTTCGACATCGCCTTCGCCTGCGATCCCGACTCCGACAGACACGGCATCGTCACGCCCGAAGGCCTCATGAACCCCAACCACTATCTTTCCGTCGTCGTGGACTTCCTCATCCGCGACAGTAAGGACGGCTTCCGCAAGGCCTGGCGTCCCGATGCCGTCATCGGCAAAACCGTGGTCACGAGCTCCATGCTCAATCGCGTGGCCGAATCCTACGGCCGCACGGTCATGGAAGTTCCGGTGGGCTTCAAGTGGTTCGTTCCGGGACTGCATTCCGGCACCTGCTGCCTGGGCTGCGAAGAAAGCGCCGGCGCATCCTTCCTGCGGGCCGACCGCCTGCCTTGGAGCACCGACAAGGACGGACTCATTCTCTGCCTGCTCGCCGCGGAAATCACCGCCAAGACCGGCAAGAATCCCGCCGTGCTCTATCATGAGCTGGAAGAAAAGTTCGGCGCGCCCGTGTATCGCCGTATCGACTCGCCCATGACGCCGGAAATGAAGGCCGCCTTCAAGACCATTTCGCCCGATGACGTGACCATGAAGGAACTTGCCGGATCTCCCGTCACCGCCGTGCTCACCAGGGCTCCGGGCAACAACGCGCCCTTCGGCGGCCTGAAGATCGTGACCGACGACGGCTGGTTCGCCGTGCGTCCCTCGGGCACCGAACCCATCTACAAGCTGTACATGGAAGACTTCAAGGGTGAGGAACACTTCCTGAAGATGCAGGAAGAGGCTCAGAGCTTCCTGGCCGGTCTGGCCAAGGCCTGATCGTTATTTTCCCCGTAAGATGAAGCGCGGCTCCGGCCGCGCTTTTTTATTGCCTTACACCTGTGTTCGATGTTCATGCGCGTCATTCTCCCCGCCGCCGTCATCACGTCCGTGCCGGTTCGTTTCCGCGCTTTGTCGACGCCATAAGACAACGTTCTGAAGCTGGTCTCATAGCCATGCCCCCCTGAACGAAACGTTTTCAACAAAAATTTTCCGGCAAAGCTTCTCTCGCCAGTCACATCCGGAACCGCTTCTCCAGACTGAAGTATCGAAATTCTGCGACGAGAATTCCAGAACGTCGTCACTGAATCAAAACCCTTCAGTTTTTCGGCATAAATTTTTTCACTTTTTCGTAAAGAACGCCCCATTAAAAAAGGCCCGACGGTCGGAAAAACCGACGTTGAATCTGTCGTTTTTCATAGCTGAATTAACCTGTCATACCTTTCATTGACTTGTCATATCACATAGTATCTACACAGCTCTTCCGTATATTATTTTTAAGTACAATACTGTTGCATACGACATACTGACTACAATTTTCCATTTTTAGCAGAATTCCTTCGGTAAACATTATTTTTACCAATGTATTTTCAACGCAATTATAGTTATAAACTTATGGTTATTATGATTAATTTATTTTTTCACAAATTATTTTTTTCTTGTGTCCCCATATTTTACCATATAATGTAGACGCCACGCACCGCCTCTCATGCAGAGAGGCCTGCAGGCCCGGAGTCAGACGGCAAAAAGACGCCCGCGCGCGTTCCTTTTCGCCGACAAAAAAGCATGGCGGCCCAGCGAGAAGCACCCCTTTTCGCCCGCCGCTCAGACCGCATGAACGGCCATGCCGTTCAGAATCCAGGAGTAAGGAATGCCCGTCAGCAGAACAAGCATGCTTGCCAAGCTCAGCGACGCCTACGCCGTCTATTTCGACGTCATGCCCGTTGAGGAAGGCACGCCGCATCTTGCCGCCGGATATGCCTTTCACTCCGCGGACGAATGCTTCGTACTGTCGAAAAAAGTCAAACTCTGGCGCGCTGAAATCAACGAATTCGTGTATGTGTTCTCCGTTCCCGAACTGAGTGCGGATATCTTCGAGCTGTGCCGGGGGAAAGCTCTCGAGCTTGGCATGAGTCTCATCCGCCCTCACATCGAGCACCGATCGTCCTTCATCACCGCCCTCTTCATCTGCGACAGCGTGACGGAAGAAGCGGCCGAGGCCGTGCGAAAGGCACGGCATCACAAGGACTTTCTGTTCTCCCTCCACGGCTGGACCGACCTTCGCGTCGCAGTGCTGGATCTCTCCTCCGGGACCGTCACGGTCAATGCGGCGGGGCGGGACCTCGCGGACTTCATACGCGGAAATCTGGCAAAGTGCCAACTCATCTGAGGAGGATTGAATGAGTTCCATTGTCATTCTCATCGGCGGATTCGCCTGTCTCATAGCAGGTTATGTCCTTTATGCTTCCTGGCTTTCCAAGCAGTGGGGCGTGGATGAATCCAAGCCCACCCCCGCCATCACCATGCAGGACGGCGTAGACTACGTGCCCACCAAAACCCCTGTGCTCTTCGGCCATCACTTCTCTTCCATTGCAGGCGCAGGCCCCATCAACGGCCCCATTCAGGCCGCCTTCTTCGGCTGGCTGCCCTGCCTGCTGTGGATCATCATCGGCGGCATCTTCTTCGGCGCCGTGCATGACTACGGCGCGCTGTTCGCCTCCATCCGCCACAAGGGCGAATCCATAGGCGAAGTCATTTCCCAGAACATCGGCGTGCGCGCCAAGCGTCTGTTCATCGTGTTCGCTTACCTCGCCCTGCTGCTCGTCATCGCCGCCTTTGCCTCCATCGTGGCCGGCACCTTCAACGGCTTCGCTCCCGACGGCTCCCACATCGAGGCCAACGGCTCCACCGCCACCATCTCCCTGCTGTTCATCCTCATGGCCGTGGTCTTCGGTTTCTGCGTCTACCGCAAGAACCTGCCCCTGTCCGTATGCACCGTCATCGGCATCATCGTGCTCGTGATCTGCATCATCATCGGCCTCAAGTGCCCCATCTACCTTGCCGGCGACACCTGGATGTACATCATCGGCGTCTACATTCTCGTGGCCTCCGTCACCCCGGTCTGGATTCTGCTTCAGCCCCGCGACTACCTCAGCTCCTTCCTGCTGTATGCCATGATGATCGCCGCCGTGGTCGGCGTTTTTGCCGCCAACCCCACGATCAGCCTGCCTGCCTTCGTCGGCTTTGAAGTGAACGGCCAGTACCTCTTCCCGGTGCTCTTCGTCACCATCGCCTGCGGCGCCATCTCCGGCTTCCATTCCCTGATCTCCTCGGGCACCACCTCCAAGCAGCTCAACAACGAAAAGAACGCCAAGATCATCGGTTACGGCGCCATGCTCGTGGAATGCGCTCTGGCCATCGTGTCCCTCATCACCATCGGCTACATCTACACTCAGGCCGGCACCGACGCCTTCAAGATGCCTCCCACCGCCGTCTTCGCCCGCGGCATTTCCGAAATGCTCGCCGTGGTCGGCTTCTCCAGCCCCGAAGCCCAGAAGACCGCCTACGGTCTGCTCATCCTTTCCGTGTCCGCCTTCTGCCTGACCTCGCTCGATACCGGCACCAGACTGGCCCGCTACATGTTCACCGAATTCTGGCTGAACCCCGGTGAAACCCCTGAAAGCGTCACCGGCTTCCGCAAGGTTCTCTGCAACAAGTACTTCTCCACCACCTTCACCGTGATCATAGGCATCGCCTTCGGCATGGGCGGCTGGTCCAAGGTGTGGCCTCTCTTCGGCGCTTCCAACCAGCTGCTCGCCGGTCTGGCCCTGCTCGCCGTGGCCGCATGGCTCAAGAACGCCGCGCGCAATCACAAGATGTTCATCTTCCCCATGATCTTCATGATTCTCGTGACGCTCACCTCTCTGGCCCTTACCTTCAAGGACAAGGTCATCGCCATTGCTTCCGGACAGGGCGACATGTTCGCCGCCTACCTGCAGGCCGGTCTTGCCGCCGTTCTGTTCATTCTCGCCATCTTCCTTGTGCGTGAAGCCATGCCCGTGCTTACCGGCAAGAAGACCGTGAAGATCAACGGCTGATTCTGACACACCGCATTCCAAAGGCGCGACCGAAAAGGCCGCGCCTTTTCTTTTTCTGCGCTTCCCGCTACATTCCCTGCATGAACATGCCTGTTGAATCTTCGTTTTCCGCTCTGCTCGACGCTCTCTCCTCCCACAACCGTGCGCTGCTTGTTGCGCCTCCCGGCTCCGGCAAGACCACCCGCGTTCCTCTTCTGCTCATGGAGCACATGGACGGCTCCATTCTCATGCTGGAACCCCGCCGCATCGCCGCGCGTTCCGCGGCACGGTACATGGCCGCCTCGATCGGCGAAGAAACAGGCCGACGCGTCGGCTACCGCGTACGACTGGAAAGCCGCGTCAGTCGCGAAACCCGCGTGGAAATCATTACCGAAGGCATACTCACGCGACGCCTCATTGCCGATCCCTCTCTGTCCGGCGTCAGCTGCGTCATCTTCGACGAATTTCACGAACGCTCCCTGCAGGCCGATACCGCGCTCGCCCTCTGTCTGGAAGCGCAGGAAGCTCTCCGGCCGGATCTGAAGATTCTCGTCATGTCGGCCACACTGGAAACGGACGAGCTTTCCCGCGTTCTTGATCCCTGTCCCGTCGTACGGGCTGAAGGCAGAATGTGGCCCGTCACCGTCCGCCATGCCCCATGTCCCGCCGGAAGCGGCAGCTTTGCCACCTTTTCCGGCATGGAGACGCTGCTTGCCCACGCGGCCGGCATCGTGCGGCAGGTGCTTGCCGAAGAAGCAGGCTCCGTTCTCGTCTTTCTGCCCGGTCAGGGAGAAATCCGACGTCTTGCGGAAAAACTTTCTCTCCTGCCGGAAGGCGTTTCTCTGCATCCCCTTTACGGCGACCTTTCCTCGGCCGAGCAGGATGCCGCCATTGCTCCGGCTGCTTCCGGCAAGCGCAAGGTGGTGCTTGCCACCTCCATTGCGGAAACGAGCCTCACTATCGAAGGAATCCGTGTCGTGGTGGACTGCGGACTTGCCCGAACGGCCCGCTTTTCTCCCGCCACAGGCATGAGCGCCCTGGTCACCTCGCGCGTCACGCAGGACGCCGCCGATCAGCGTGCCGGACGCGCCGGGCGCGTGGAACCCGGCCTCTGCGTGCGGCTCTGGCACGAAGGAGAAACGCTTCTGCCCTCGCGTCGCCCGGAAATTCTGGATGCCGACCTTGCCCCCTTTCTGCTCGATACCCTGGCCTGGGGCTGCATGCCGGATGAGCTGCCGCTCATAACCAGAGCCCCTGAAGCCTCGCTTACCCGCGCAAAGCAGACGCTGGAAAGGCTGGACGCCCTGCAGGAGAAAGACGGACGCCTACGGCTTACCGCCCACGGCGAAGCGCTCTGCCGTCTGCCCATGCATCCCCGCCTCGCACACATGGTTCTTCAGGCGGACGAACATCTTCCTCTGGCCGCAGCGCTTGCCGCGCTTACGGAAGAGCGCAGTTCCGGCACCGGCTGCGACATTCGCCCCCGTCTTGCGGAGCTGAAGCGCTCGACACGGCTGCGCCGCTCGGCAGAACAGATTTTTGCGCTGATACGCCCCAGGGAAACGTTCTCCCCGAAAGACGCGTTAAGCGATGAAGACAGCGCCGGAGCCATGCTCTCTCTGGCCTGGCCGGAACGCATGGCGCAGAAGCGCGAACGCGGCCGCTTCCGTCTGGCGTCCGGGCGCGGCGCGGAACTTCCTTTGGAAGATGCCCTGGCCGAGGCCCCCTTTCTGGCCGTGGCGGCTCTGGACGGAGGAGCTCAGGGCACGGCCCGCATCCATCTTGCCGCTCCTCTCGACCAAGGCACGCTGGAGCTTCTTCACAAAGACCGTATCCGCCGGGAAACCGTCGTACAGTGGGACGAAAGAAGCGAGACCGTTCTTGCCCGCAAACGAACAATTCTCGACAGCCTTGTTCTGAGCGACGAGCCGCTGCGGGGCAGCGCTCTGCCGGACGAGAGCGTACTGGAAGCCGTAGTGCAGGCCATAGCCCGTCTCGGCTCAGGCTGTCTTCCGTGGACGGAAGAACTGCGTCAGTGGCAGGCACGGGTACTTCTCATGCGCCGCATGGATGAAAACGACGGCTGGCCCGATGTCGGCGATGAAGCGCTTCTTGACGCTCTCAGAGAAAGTCCTGCGGACAACTGGCTGAGTCCCATGCTGTCCGGCATCACAAGACGCGACCAGTTTTCCTCCATTTCTCTGGAAAAGGCGCTGCACGGGCTTCTTCCCCATACGCTGGCAAGGCGCCTCGCCCGGGAAGTGCCGGAAAGCATGCAGGTACCTTCCGGCTCTTTTGTCCGCATCGACTATCTTCCCGAAGGCGGTCCCGTACTCGCCGTCAAGCTGCAGGAAATGTTCGGACAGAAGGACACCCCCGCCGTCTGCAACGGCAGATGCCCGCTGACCGTGCATCTGCTTTCTCCGGCAGGCCGCCCGCTTCAGGTCACAAGAGATCTTGCCGGATTCTGGCGCGGCACCTATGCCGCCGTACGATCGGAAATGCGGGGACGCTATCCGAAGCATCCCTGGCCGGAAGATCCGCTGACCGCACTGCCCACCAGAAAGACAAAAAAAGCTCTGGAAAGGGGGTAACGCATGGAATTCAGGATCGGAGACATCGTCATCAATCCGTCCATGCCCCAGTGGGGCGAGGGAGAAGTGCTGGCCGTGACCGAAGGCAAGGTCATGGTGCAGTTCAAAAAGCACGGCGTGCGCAAGATGTCGGCGTCTTTTCTGGCGCTGGCCGACACCGGAGAATGCCCGGAACCTGCCGCCATGCCACGCCCCTCCGCCCGGATGTCTGGAGCTCCTGCGAAGACGCGGAGAAGCACCGGAACCTCTCGTTCGGATGAACCTGAAACGGGGGATCTCGTCCGCCGTGCGCTTGCCATGATGAAGGAACAGGGCGAGGCCGACGACGTTCTTGAGCAGGCGGAACGCTCCGTCTCACTGAAAGAGGATGCCAGACAGAAGGCCGCCGAGGATGCCCGCCGCCGGCGCTGTGAATCCGTGATCCGCTTCTGGCGGGATGCGGAAATCTTTCTTGTTCCCGAAGTACCCCGCTCCTCGCGGCCTCCGGTCACGGCGGCACGTCGCTGGGAAACGGTTTCAGCCTCTTTGCCCATAAAACATGCCGCACGACAGCGCGAAGAGGCGGAAGATACGCTTTCCGGCCTGACACGTCCGGATGCGCACTGCAGTGAATTTCCGTGGATGCGACCTCTGCCTTCGGGATTTACGGCGGCATGGCACATCGTCTACCTCGGCGTTCTGCCCCGCCAGAGACTGACCGACATCATTCTTGAAAAAACCGGAAGCGTCTCCGAAAAGCCGGAGGAGCCGGGGACGGGAGAAGGATGTCTGGCCGCCGTGGTGCTGGACATGGCAGGCATGCCCGTACCCGACAGCTACGTTCCGGCCTCCTTCGTGCCGGGACTGGCCCGCTGCCTTGCCGGAAAAAGTCTGGACAGGCTCACGCTCGACATGCTGAATATGCAGTCCGACTTCGACCGGCGGCGGAGCGTGCGCTCCGAGTCCTTCCGCGCGCCGTGGATCGAAGAAGAAATCCAGCGGCTTTTCGACATGATGCAGGTACAAGGAGAAGACTTCCGCATCGTGGTGCGATCCGTGTACTTCCGCCCCGATCTGAAAGGGCGACGCATCGACGATGTGCAGAACGATCTGCTCAATTCCTTCTATCTTTCCGATCTCGACCATCTGCTTTCCGTGGCGAAGTCGGGTTTTCGAGGCGTATTCGCCCGCTACATGGAGGGAGAAGAATCCGTATCCGGCCGCTGCGACGTGCTGGATGCCGGAGAAGAAAGCCGGGCCTGCCGGGAACAGTCCCTTTCCCTCGACCGCATGCCGCAGGGGCGCTGGCCCTTTTCATCGAAGCAGCATCTTCTTCCGGCGCAGCTTGCCGCCGTCACGGAGATTCTGCACGGCGAGCTGACGGCCGTAAACGGCCCTCCCGGTACAGGCAAAACCCGGCTTCTGTGCGACATTGCGGCAGAGCTTGTGGTACGTCGGGCCGAAAGACTGGCAAAACTTCGGCAGCCTTTTGAAATCTTCACGTCTTCTTCCGGTGACTTTCATCCGCTCAGGCGCGACATCATGAAGGGAACCTGCATGGTGGTGACGGGCAGCAACAACGCCGCCGTGGAAAACGTCACCCGGCACCTGCCCGACGTTTCCGCCGTCAGCGACGAATTTCCCGGCGCAGGCTATTTCCCCGAAGTGGCCTCGGCCGTCAGCGCGGCTCTCACGCCCGCCGACAGTCCGGTTCCGGCCGGACGTTCCTGGGGACTCGTCTCCGCCGTGCTCGGCTCGGCATGGAACTGCGAACAGTTCGCCAGAGCCTTCTTCTGGGGATTCCGCGATCAGGAGCGGCAGATCTCCCTGCCCGGCATGAAGCAGGTTCTGGACGGGTTCCGCAGCTACGAATCCCGAACCGAGGCTCTTGAAGCATGGCGCAGGGCCGTCAAGGACTTTCTGGCCGCCGCCGAAAGCATCCGCCGTCGGAAAAGCGAGCTGAAACGCATAGCCGAAGCCGCCGAGGCCGCACCTGTTCCGACGAAGGAACAGGATACACTGCTCAGCCGCTTCATGGAGCTTATGAGCGAAAGCCGCGCGCTGAAGGCCGCCGCCCGTGAAGAAGACAGAGCGGCGCTGGAACTTGCCGAACGGCTGGAAGCTCTGGAAGAACTCGCCAGACAGGCGCAGAAGGAAACGCAAAAACGCCGGGATGGCGGCGAGAATCTGCGCGTCCCCTGCCGCCGCTTCTGGCAGGATCGGGAATGGCAGCTCAAAAGCGTATGGAACGATGAAGAACTCGAACGCCTTCGTTCCCGGCTCTTTCTGCAGGCGCTCAAGCTGCATGAGTGGACCATCAAGGCCTGCGCCAGAGAATGGAGCGCCAATATTGCCGCGATCACGAGGCATCTGCGGGGCGTGCCCGTGGAAGAAGCGGATACCGCCGACATCTGGAACGCGCTGTTTTTCATGGTGCCCGTGGTCTCTTCGACGCTGGCCTCCTTCAGCCGTCTTTTTTCCGGCATGGGACAGGGATCTCTGGACTGGGTGCTGCTCGACGAAGCTGGTCAGGCCTCGCCGCAGAGCGCGGCGGGAGCGCTCTGGCGCGCCTCGAAAGCCGCCGTCATCGGCGATCCTCAGCAGATCGAGCCTGTGGTGCCGCAGCCCGCGGCGCTGCTGGATACGCTGCGCCGTCGTGTGGAACAGGGGAAAGAGTCGCTTGAACCGTGGTCGCCCGGTTCCCAGTCCGCCCAGACGCTGGCCGACAGGAGCGCCCGTCTCGGCACATGGATGGACTGCGCCGGTCGCCGCGTATGGACCGGTTATCCGCTTCGCGCACATCACCGCTGTGCGGACCCCATGTTCAGCGTGGCCAACCGCATTGCCTACGACAATCAGATGGTGCAGGCAAGAAGACAGGACGTTCGTGCGTGTTCCCCGCTCGGTCCGAGCGCATGGCTCCATGTCGAAGGGCACATGGCCGACACGCAGCTCGTGGAAGAGGAACTGGCACGGCTGCGCAATGCGCTTCTGCGCTTTCAGAGACAATGGCCGACCGTACAGGAAAAGGATACCGTGAGGGATGCAACCGTCTTCGTCATCTCTCCCTTCCGCAAAGTGGCCTGGCACTGCCGCTCCCTTCTGCGCGCCATGCGATTTCCCGAAGAGAGCGTCCGCTGCGGCACCATTCACACCTTTCAGGGCAAGGAAGCGGACATCGTATTTCTGATGCTCGGTTCCGCGCCCGGACAGGCCGGTCGGGGCAGCAGGCAATGGGCCTCGCGCACGCCGAACATCCTGAACGTGGCGCTCACCCGCGCCCGCTCGCTCATCTATGTGATAGGAAACCGTCGCGACTGGTGCAGGCATCCCTTCTTCGACGTGCTTGCGGAGGAGCTTCCCGTACGGGAGGAAGACATCTGAGGCAAGAAAAACTAGAAGTCGACACTCTCCTGAGCATCGGAGCTGCAGGGAAAGACCATGACCCGCTTTCCCGCAAGACGGGCCCGGGTTATGGAATCACGCGTTCCCCGGGACAATCCGTCCCAGAAGGCCACAAGAACGTCGGCCCGCTCCACAATTTCGGCATTCCGCACCGGACCGGCCTTTCTGCCGTGCTTTTTCCAGTCTGCCGGAATGATTTCAAGAAGCAGTCCGTAGCGCCCGGCAAAACGGGCGGCCAGCGTATCGGCGCCGCGCGCTCCGCCGGAAATCACGGCGTCGATATCCTCCACACGAAAATTGCGGAGCAGGCATCGCTCCATCAGATCATAGTCCGCAAAATCGCGGGATCCTATCACGGCCAGTTTCATACGGGCATCCATCACCGGCGGCGCCGGAAGACTGAAAAGAAATTTTTCTGCGGAAAAGGCACAGGCTGAATTCAGCATACGCGCGGCTCTCTGCGGCGGCAACCGCTTGATTTCACCGCGCCTTCGGGCAATAATGGACGGGTATTTCCCTGTGGAAAACCTGAACCGAGAGACCTTCCATGTCAGACAGCCTACGTCTTGATCCCGAACTTGCCGCCAGGGCGGAAGCCCTGTTCCGTGAACTGGGGCTGGATCTTTCCACCGCCGTTCATCTCTTTCTGCTTCAGTCCCTGCGGGAGCAGGGATTGCCCTTCACGCTCAGGCTTACCTCTTCTGCAGAAGAAAAACGCTCTTCCCGCAGCGCCGGAGAAAACGAGGAAGCGTCAACCGGGAAGAGCGATGAAGCGATACGCGCATCCCGGGCGGCACAGACGGAACCTGCCACTGCCTATGAAGAGGGCCTGCAACGTGCTCAACTCGCTGACGATGAGGAACCGGAGAATATCGAGGCCGTCCGACTTTCCCCTTCATCCGATGTCCTTCCAGACGAAGAAGACGATGACGACGTCGACGATGCTGCCGAACATGAAGAGCTCGACCAAAGATTCCTTCACGAGCCTTCCCGCCCTGCCGCCGCAGAGGAAAATGCCTTCCGGGAAACGGGCGACGAGCTCCGGCAGGCCTTTTTGAATGCACGCCTCATCGGCGCCCCGCTCAGACGGGTGCGTTCTCTGAACCGTCTTTACGGCATAGGCGAACCCAATCCCCACGTTCAGGGCTGGCGCGAAGTCTATGTTTCCGGCGACGAGCCCTTTGCCCTCGATTTCGGCGTAATCCGCGTGGAACTGGGCTTTCACGGAGGAGGAAGCCTGCGCATGATGGACGGAAGGCTGCCCGACTCGGTTCTGGAAGCCGACGCAGTCTATCCCCGGGATCTCAGCGCCATTTTCTCTTCCGTCATAGGTCAGCCGCTCTCGAACGTCACCACTTCCGGACTGCGTCACGACGGCCGCGAACAGGAACAGCTGTCCCTGCACTTTGCCAACGGCTGCACGCTGAACTTCACCCCCGGCGGCGACTGGGGAGCGCTGTGGCTGACCGATGCCCACGGCTCGGTCATGTTCGCTCCCGAAGCGGTATGGCTGCGCGTGCTCGGCGACAAGACATGGAGCGGACTGCGCCGCATGGGTGCCTGAATGCTTCGATGGGCGCCCCCACCAGAGGCCGTTTTTTCCCATTTCATTGACCGGAGCGGATTAAACGCGTATTTCACTGGGACTTACCAGCCGCAAAGGATTTGCCATGGAAACAAATTTCGCAGAAATCGAACAGAAGTTCTCCGACTATCTCAAGCAGAAGGGGCTTCGTGTTACGCCGCAGCGTCTGAAAATTCTGGAAGCCTTTCTGCAGGCCCACGACCATGTGTCGATGGAAGAACTTTTTCTGCTCGTACGCTCGAAGGACAACACCATCGGGCAGGTTACGGTATATCGTACGCTCAAGCTGCTCTGCGAGGCGGGGCTCGCTTCGGCCGTGAACTTCGAAGAAGGCATGGTGCGCTATGAACCTCTGGGCATGCATCACCATGACCATCTGGTCTGCGAAAAGTGCGGCAAAAAAATAGAATTCGTGAACGACGCCATCGAGAGTCTGCAGGAAAAGGTCTGCCGGGTGCACGACTTCATCCCCACCTCGCACCACATGGTGCTCTACGGCATCTGCGCCGATTGCAGACAGAAGGTCTGAATGAAAACACTTACCCTCCGCACACAGGCCCGGGAGGAAATGACGGACGTAACGCCCCTTGTCCACAAGGCCGTCAAAGAAAACGGCTGGCACGACGGCGTGCTCGTCGTGTTCTGTCCTCACACCACCTGCGGCCTTACCGTGAACGAAGGCTTTGATCCCGACGTCGCCCGCGACATGACCCGCTTTCTTCACGAGCGCATTCCGCAGCAGTATCCCTTCCGTCATGCCGAAGGCAACGCCGACGCCCATATCAAGGCCAGTCTTTTCGGCTCTTCCGTGCAGCTCATTGTGGAAGACGGCAGACTCATGCTCGGCACCTGGCAGGCCGTCTGGCTCTTTGAAGGCGACGGTCCCCGGGAGCGGCAGCTCTGGCTGAAGTGGCTTCAGGCCTGAATACCGGAGTCCCCCTGTTCCCCGGAAATCAGTCGCTTTTCCTCATCCCTGCACGCGTCGGCAATACCCGCCCGAAAGCCCCTCAGGACTCAGCACCAGCTGCCAGAGCTGAATGCTCCGTGCCCGGAACGCTCCGGCACAGGACAGAAGATAATAGCGGTACATACGCCGCTCCCGCTCCGTGCAGAAAAACGCCCCATCCTTCAGACCTCGCTCAAAATTCTCATGCCATGCCATGAGCGTTTTGTCGTAGTCCACGCCGAAATTCTGCCAGTCCTCCAGTATGAAATCCCTCTCCAGAGAGTCCACCAGAGTTGAAGGCGAAGGCAGTATGCCGTTGGGGAAAATATAGCGCGTGAGCCAGGGATCGGCTCCGGCCCCGACTCCCAGCGCGCCGTTGCTGCCTATGCTGTGCAGCAGAAAAAGCCCGCCGCCTTTCAGGCAGTTCCTGACAATGTCCATGAACTCCCTGTAGTTGCGCCGTCCCACATGTTCAAACATGCCTACGGATACGACTCTGTCCCAGTCGCCGCGCAACCCTCTGTAATCCATGAGCCGGTACTCCACATCCGCACCGCTGGTTTCCGCCCTGTCCTGCGCAAACGCCAGCTGTTCGCGTGACACCGTAATGCCCGTCACCTTCACATGATGCTCCATGGCCATGTGCAGGGCGAGCGTTCCCCAGCCGCAGCCTATGTCCAGTACCGTCATGCCAGGCTCCAGGGCCAGCTTGCGGCAGATCATTTCCATCTTGTTTCTCTGCGCCTCGTCCAGTCCCGCCGCGCCCCTGTCCGTCACATCCTCCCATCTGGCGCAGCTGTACTGCATGCTCGGCCCGAGCATCGTGCGAAACAGCGCCGGATCCGTATCGTAATGCGCCTTCGCCACCATGAAGGCCCGTGCACGGCTCTGCAGATTGAACATCGTATGCGCGGCCTCCGTCAGCCAGAACGGCAGCGTACGCGACAGGGTCTGTTCAAGCCGAGCCCTCAAAGCTCGACAGAACATGGCATCCATCTCCTCACAGTCCCACCAGCCGTCCATGTAAGCTTCGCCGAGTCCCAGCGTGCCCTGCCGAAGTACGCGCGCGTAGAGGTCGTCATTATGTACCTGAATGTCCCAGGGCCTGTCGCCGTTGATCCGGATATCCGCCTTTTCCGCCAGCTTCTGCACCAGTTCCCGTGCCTTCATGTTCGCTCCTTTTTTCTGCACGGTAGCCGAAACAAAAGCCTCTCTCCATGATAGAGCGCCCTTTTGCGGGAAATGCTAACGCATGAAAGAAAACGCGGACAACTCCGAAAAAAACACCTGCTCGGACGCCAGCCTGCCCTGCAATTTTTACTTGAACGGAACAGGCAGGCATGCTTCAATTTCTCTATTCCCCTGTCTTCTTCCCGAGATGGACATTATGACAACGATTCCTCCGCGTTCCGATATCGCCAGACCTGAACGCATGCTCCTTCTTACAGGCGCCGCGCTTGTGCTGACCGCCATCGTCTATTTCTTTGCCTGGAACTGGCACGCCATGCCGGCAGAGGCAAAATTCGTCATCACCGGAACAGGTACGGCTCTGTGCATGGGGCTTGCCCTCGCCGCCGAAAGAAAACATTTGGCTCCGGCGTCCTCTCTTGCCCTGTTTGCCGCCGCGCTCTTCACGGGACTGTTCTGGATTGTCTTCGGGCAGAAATTTCAGAGCGACGCCACGACCCGGGACTTCTGCCTCATCTGGGCTGCGAGCACGATTCCGCTTTTTCTCCTGCGCCGTACCGCCCTGCTGTGGAATCTGCTGGTCATGCTGCTTTCCGTCGGCATCTGCACGGATCCGCTGCTCGACCCCTGGGAAGGCGCATGGACCTCGAATCTTCTCGATCCGCTTCTTGTCGCCGCGGCCTGCTGCGCCATCGCCCTGCTGCCGCCAGGATTTCTGCGACGCTCCCCGGGGCTCAACGCCTGGCTCACGCTGCCCCTCACGCTGCTTCTGGCTGAAGCCACTGCGCTGTGCGCCATGCGCATCCTCTTCGAGCGGTATCAGTATCATGCCTCTCTGCCGGAAATGCTGGTCGGGCCGCTTGCCCTGATCGCCGTTCTTGTGCCGGCCGTGCGTACCCGCCACGCCGTCGCACTCTGCGAAACGGCCCTGTGCGGCGTGGTTCTGGTAAACGCCGTCGTGTTTCGACTTTTCGATGCACTGCCCAATACGGCTCTTGCCGCCGTATTCACCCTCGTCAACCTCCTTTGCACCGTTTTTCTCACCGCCGTTCTACCCCGCTTCCTGCGCTGGAAGGAGCATCCGCGTCTTCGCACGGCGCTCAGTCACGCGCCCTCTCTTCTCGGAGGCTTCTTTTCCGCTCTCTCCTTCCTTGCACTGACCGCATTCGTTTTCTCCGAGCTCGATTTCTCCGATACGCTGCTTACAGCCGGACTCGTCTATATGTCCTGCGGCGTTCTGTTATGGCGTCTGCGCGGGAAAAACACCTTCCTCGCAGTTTTCGGCTCGGTTCTCGTCACCGGCGGCTCCCTCAGCTTTCACATCGGTCTTCTGGAATACTCCTCGGGCATCATCCTCGCTTCCGTATGGGGTGCAGCCGTTCTGCTCTACCTGCTGCTGAACTACCCGCCCCTGCGCTTCTCCGCCGTGTTCTGGGCGCTCATGTCCACGCTCATCTTTCTTCCAGATCTTCCCGTACCAAAGGAGCTCCTCCCCCTTGCCGCCTTTTTCTTCTGCGCGCTTCCCCTGTTCGCAGCCGCCGCAGGCCGCTTTCCTCGCGGCGTTCTGCGCCCTGCCGCCTTCGCCTGCCTCTGCACGCTTCTTCTGATATCCCCCTCGTTTCCGCCGATTTCTGACCTGCGCATGGAATTCGGCACAACGGAAGAAAAAATCACCATTACACTTGCCGCACTCACCCTTGCAGCGCTGCTGTGGCGAAACCTTCCGAAAAGGCCCGCCTTCTCGCGACCTGAGCCGCTGGAAATCATCGCGGCCGTCATCGGCATGCTGGTGCTGTGGCTTCTGAGTCCGCTGGAAAACCTGCTCGCGCTGAACTGTCTCTTCGCAGGTCTCAGCTCCTCCTGCCGAAACGACGCAGACCTAGAAGAACGCGTCCCGGACAGCGACAGGCCTCTCATCTTCCTGGGAGTCCTTACTCTTACGGCCAGCTGCCTGCTCTTTTATTATCTGCCCGTTTTCACCTTCCGGGAAAAAATGATGGACATGGGCATCCCCGGACTCTGTCTGCTTACTGACGGGCTGTGGATGAAATACCGACTCCGCACATCGAACCGCGCCGAAAACACGCTTCCGCCAGCCGCGCCGCCTCTGCTGCGTCAGGCTCTGCCCTTTGCTCTGTGCGCCGCCGTACTCATCGCGCTGTTCTGCACGGCCGCCGCAGACAGAAAACATCTCCTGCAGGAAGGTGAGGAAGTGCTGCTGCCCCTTGCTCCGAAAGACCCGCGCGCCTTTCTGTTCGGAGACTACATGGCGCTCAGCTATGATCTTGACCTGCTGCTTTTCCATACGGCAGGCGGGCCGGGCTGCCTGCCTCTTACGGTGGATGAAAAACGCACGGCCCATGCCTCCCCGGACGGCATTCTGCCGGGAAAGGATTGCAAAGATGTTCCCGTGCCTGCGCTGACGGTGGACAGAACAGCTTCAGGCGACCTCAGACTGCGCCTGCCGAGACGCTTCTACATGGAAGAGGGACTTGGGCCTCTGCTTGAAAATGCGGCCTTTGCCGTTCTTCGGTTCGACAGCAAGAACCGTCTGCTTCTGACCGGTCTTGCCGACGAAAACGGTCGGCTCATCAGACCGAGGCCTGAAGAGACGGCAAAAAATCCGGCCTCTCTGCCCGAGGCCGAAAACAAGACAATGCCCTGATTTCCAGAAGAAACGCCGCCTACCGAAGCGAGTAAAAAACGCTTTCTGACGGCGAAGGCGAGCCTCCTCCCCTGAGCGACCGCTAACAGACGATCCGTCCTGAAAGCAGAAAATGCCGCGGAATCGCTTGTGACTCAGGAGAGGAGGTATGCCTCGGGGGTTGAGAGCATCTGCTGCATTTCGTTGATGAGGCGGCAGGTATGAAAGCCGTCGGCCGCGGCGTGATGCACGGATACCGACACGGGAATGATGATCTTCTCCCCCCTCGTCTCGTAACGGCCGAACTTGATGAGCGGAGAAAGGAAGCGATTTTCCGCACAGGAATCCTGAGCAAAGTTCGTAAAGGTCAGCCACGGCAGACTGGATACGGGACAGATGTTCGGCGGCTCATGGTCGCGGGCCTTGATCTTTCCCGTCACATGACGATAGCGGGCCATATCGTCCAGCACCACGTCATAGAAACGGGAAAAATCGCCGCTGTATTCACTCCAGATATCGGTGAACGTTTCGTTCTCCGGATGGAACAACGTGTAGCATGGATGCACGACATCCCAGAAGCCCGGCTCGCCGAGCTCGTTGAACGCCATGCGGAATTCCTCATGATTGTTCACGGCCCGCATGATCACATAGAGCATGACGGGAAAGAACTTCAGGCCCTTCTTCTGACGAAAGCGCTGAAGATTCGTCATGTCGAGATCGGCGCCGAGGTTGTACCGGCACCGTATCGTGTTGATGTAGTAGTCGAAATAAATGCTTCTCGGCCACGTTTCCCGGTTGATCACATGAAAGAGCGGCTTTTCCATACCGTTTCCGCTTCCGATGTTCCCGGCAAGAGGTCTGTGTTTCCGTCACGCGATCAGCAGACGAACAGCTCCATGACGAAAACCAGCACACAGGCCGCCACGGCCACGACGAAGAGACTCGCTCCACGCCAGGCCAGCGCCACGGCGGCCGCCAGTCCGGCCAGTCCAGAAAGCTGACTGCCCGTAGAATCCAGTATGGCCGGAAACGTCATGACAGACAAGGTGACATAAGGAATATAGTAAAGGAAGGAACGTATGGTGACGTTGTGCACCTCGCGGCGGATGAGCGTGAGCGGCAGCACGCGAATGAGATAGGTGACAATGGCCATCACCGCAATATAAATGAGAGTATCACGCATGAGGATCATCCTCCCCGCCCGCGGCGTGCGCGGCGTCCTTTTTTCCGTTGCCTCCGTCACCGCCTGCCAGACCTCTGTCCACGGGGAAGAGAATGGCCGCCACACCGGAAACGAGCACCGTAAGAATGATGATCTTCATACCGCCGGAAATGCCGTCGAACAGCGGCACCCGGGCAAAAATCCAGCTCAGGACCATGGATGCCAGAATAAGCATGCCGAGGAGTCTGTCCTTGCGAGCCGGGGGCACGATGATGGCGATGAACATGCCGTACAGCGCCACGCTGAGCGCCGTTACGATACGGGCGGGCAGAACGTTGCCGAGCACCACGCCGAACAGCGTGCCGAGCGCCCAGGCAGGCGAAGCGATGCTCACGGCGCCGTACACATAAAAGGGATCGAGACGTCCCGGCACATTCACGGAAATGCCGAAGATTTCGTCCGTCACGCCGTAGCCCACCAGAAGACGATGATACATGGGAGTATCCGGCGCCATCTTCTGCGAAAGAGAACAGGACATGAGCATGTAACGCAGATTGATGACCAGCTGCGAAAGCGCCATTTCCCAGTAGGAGGAACCGGCCGCCATGATGCCGAGCGCGGCGAATTCTCCGGCCGAGGTCAGATTGGTAAAACTCATCAGCGTGGAGTCGAAGGCGGAAAGCCCGATATTGCGGCAGGCTATGCCCAGCGTGAACGACACGGCAAAGTAGCCGAGTGCAATGGGAATGCCGTCGCGCATTCCACCCAGAAAATGCTTCTTATGGTCCGCCATGAAATGATTCTCTCCCGAATATGTCCGCCGGATGCCGCCGGGATATGGCGACATGCCGATGATGTTTCGATGAATGTTGAAGCCGTTTCCGCTCTGCGGGCCGCTTTGCCCGCAAAAAGCCTCTCAGCCTGCACTTTTCAGCGCAGGATTTCCGGTGTTCTCTTATAGCCCGATAACAGACAGGAGCGTTTCAGCTCTGATCCTGCGTTTCTCCGCTCACATACAGCTGCTCGCGCAAGGCGCGAACCCGGTCGCGAAGTTCTGCGGCACGCTCGAACTCCAGTTCTCTGGCCGCGGCACGCATGGCCTTTTCCAGCTCCTCAATGAGTCTGGCGATGTCGGCGGCAGAACGCGGCGTCTCCTCGGTAGTCGCCTGAGCCTTTCTGCCCCTGGTCGATTTTCCGGCCTTGTCGCGGCCCTTGCCGCCCCTGCCCTTTTTCGCCGCGCCATCCTCATCTTTGCCGTACAGATTGTCCAGCGGATTTTCCAGCCCCTTGATCACGGTGCGGGGCACTATGCCGTGTTCCTCATTGTAGGCGATCTGCCTGTCGCGACGCCGCTGCGTCTCGTTCATGGCGGCCTGCATGGAGGGCGTCACCCTGTCGGCATAGAGAATGACACGTCCTTCGGCGTTTCGCGCGGCACGCCCGAAGGTCTGGATGAGCGCGCCCGTGGAACGGAGAAAACCTTCCTTGTCGGCATCAAGAATGGCGACAAGAGACACTTCGGGGATATCAAGACCTTCGCGAAGAAGATTGATGCCCACCAGAACGTCGAACTCTCCGGCCCGCAGCGCCCTGATGATGGCGATGCGCTCCAGCGTATCGATATCCGAATGCAGGTAGCGCGACGATACGCCCATCTCGTTGAAATATTCCGTGAGATCCTCGGCCATGCGCTTGGTAAGCGTGGTCACGAGCACCCTTTCGCCTCTGGCGGCCCGGGCCTTGCACTCGCCGAGCAGATCGTCCATCTGACCTTTCACGGGGCGGATCTCCACCTCGGGGTCAAGCAGACCCGTCGGCCGGATCACCTGCTCCACGACCAGACCTGCGCTGCGGTCCAGTTCCCAGCGACCGGGCGTGGCGGAAACAAAAATGCTCTGCCCTATGCGTTCTTCAAACTCGGCAAACTGCAGCGGACGGTTGTCCAGCGCCGAAGGCAGGCGGAAGCCGTAATCCACCAGCGTGTTCTTGCGGGACCGGTCGCCCTTGAACATGGCTCCCACCTGCGGGATGCTCATGTGGGATTCGTCCACGAACAGAAGAAAATCCTTCGGAAAATAATCGAGAAGCGTGGACGGAGGTTCGCCCGCCGCACGACCGTCGAGATGGCGGGAGTAGTTTTCAATGCCGTTGCAGTAGCCGAGCTCCTCCATCATCTCAAGGTCAAGCTGCGTACGCTGCTCCAGCCTTTGCGCTTCCAGAAGCTTGCCGCCTTCCTGAAACTGCACCAGTCTGTCCCGCAGTTCATCCCGTATGTCGCTCATGGCGCGCACAAGGTTGTCGCGGTCGGAAACATAGTGGCTGGCCGGATAGATCACGGTCTTGGCAATGCGTCCCAAAACCTCGCCGGTCAGAGGATCAATCTCGCGGATGCCGTCGATCTCATCGCCGAAAAATTCAATATGCAGCGCCTTTTCATCTTCGTAGGCCGGGATGATCTCCAGCACGTCGCCGCGCACGCGGAAAGTGCCGCGGTGAAAATCATAATCGTTGCGCGTGTACTGGATATCCACAAGACGGGAGATGATGCTCTCCATGGAAACGGACTGTCCCTCTTCCACGGGGATGATGAGACGGGCATAGTATTCCGGCGAACCCAGACCGTAAATACACGACACCGACGCTACGATAATAACGTCCCGCCGAGTGAGCAGAGCGTGTGTGGCCGCGTGGCGCAGCTTGTCGATGTTGTCGTTGATGGCGGAGTCCTTCTCGATATAGGTATCGGAAGAAGGAACATAGGCTTCAGGCTGATAATAGTCGTAATAGGAAACGAAGTATTCCACCGCGTTTTTCGGGAAAAGCGCGCGGAATTCCCCGTAAAGCTGCGCGGCGAGCGTTTTGTTGTGGGCCAGAATAAGGGCCGGTCTGCCCGTACGGGCAATGACGTTGGCCATGGTGAAGGTCTTGCCCGATCCGGTAACGCCGAGAAGCACCTGATCGCGGATACCGGCGTTCAGATTGGCGACCAGTTCATCAATGGCCCCGGGCTGATCGCCGGTGGGCACAAAGGAAGAATGAAGCTGAAAAAGCTGTTCGGACATGACCTTGACTCATCATTTGGAAAAAGGACGGCGGGACGGCCCTGCGCGAGGCACATTCTGCCCGAACAGCGGATTTTTTCAAGGGGAAGATTTGCGTCGCCCGAAGCTTCCTCAATGCAGGCCGAGAGCCGCACGGACGGCACGTTCCGCCCGAAGGCAGTCCTGTCCGTCCGGATGGCGGGAAGCCTCCCGGATAAGCGCCAGCCGCTCCGGCGTACGCGGATGAGCGCTTCTGGCAAAGACCTCCGGATCCAGTCTGCCCTGACAGAAAAAATGTCCGAGCACACGGCAGCCCGCATTCTCCAGCAGAGTCCCGGTTCGGGCCGCGCAGCGCAAGGCATGGGCGGAATCCGGCAGCGCCGTCATGGTACCGAAGAAAAAGACGCTCCCCCCCTGAAGACGCTCCATGAAGGAAAGCATGGCGGGATCAGGTCCGCCGCGCCATGTCCAGAAGCCGAGAATCCAGCGCTCGAAATGATGCGGGAGAACATCGTCCACGGAAAACACCGGCAGGGAAAGGCGTTCGGCCAGAAACTCGGCCACGGTACGCGTATTTCCCGTGCGGGAAGAAAACACGATGGCGTCGCTCATGGCATCAGTCCTCCAGAAGGCAGCGGCGCAGCGCCTCTTCATTCAGAATGACAATGCTTTTTCTTTCCAGACGTATGATGCCCTGCCGGGAAAAACGGCTGAGCTGTCTGCTCAGACTCTCTCGGGAGAGACCGAGCAGGCCGGCCAGCACTTCTCGCGTAGTTCCGTCGTCGAGCACGGCACTCTTCTCCACGCGGGCCTTGTGCAGAAGCCAGCCCGCCACACGCCGCGGTACGGAAATCTTGCCCTGCGAGACGGCAATCTTGTTGATGAACATGCGCTGGCGCATGGCAAGCGCCCGCATGACGCGCATGGAAAGGTCGCTGTTTGCCGCAAGCAGGGAGCGGAGGACGCTGTTGTCCATGATCAGCAGCGTGCAGGCGGAAAGCGCACGGGCCGAAAGAAAGGCGCCGCCGCTGCCGAAGATGCCGTACAGATCCAGAAAATGGCCGTCGCGTACGATATGCAGAATGGTACTCTTTCCGGAAACGGAGCCCTTGAGCAGTTCCACATGGCCGCAGATCAGCCAGGCCGTGGTGGACACGTCTTTACCTTCGGTCAGAATCCAGTCACCTCTGCCGCAGGATACCAGACGCGTATGTCCCGCGAGCCTCGCCGTCTCCTCTCCAGAGAGTTCGGGAAAGCTCTTCATGATCTCCGTACGAATATCCTTATGCTCTGCCCTGCCTGCCATCGTCGCTCCTGAACATACCCGAACGAGGGGCTTTTCTTTGTCCTTGTATCCTGTGCACGTACGATAGAGGAAAAACGACGGACAAACCATGACTGCCGTCACAATCACAGGAAAAACGATGCACATGGAAGACTCGCGGTCTTCAAAGCGGTGAGGCCGGATGGTCAGATCTGGGCGTTCGGCCTTTTCCCTGCACGAGGCCCCGCGGCCATACCTGGTCTGGCATACCGGCTCTTCTCTGAAGGGGGAGCCAAACCGTCCCTTCCGCTCGAGCCGATTAAAAAACAAAGCACCGAAAGGGAGAAAGAACGAATCCTTCTCCCTTTCGGTGCTTTCTGAAAAAGCAAAAATTAGGCGTCGAGAGCGTTGACGGCCTTGGTCAGGCGGGACACCTTGCGAGCAGCGTTCTTCCAGTGAATGACGCCCTTGCCGGCGATCTTGGAAACAGTGGAAGTAGCGGTCTTCAGGGCCTCTTCGGCAGCAGCCTTGTCATTCTTCTGAATGGCGGCGCGCACGGCCTTCACCACGTTCTTGATACGGGTACGGGCAGCACGGTTGCGGGCGTTGCGCTTGACACTCTGCTTTTGGCGCTTGATGGCGGAAGCATGATTTGCCACGGGAATCCTCCGGAATGATGACCCCTGTCGGGGTGTGATGCGATACGATGTCGGGCGGCAGACAGACTACCGCCCGTTATTGCCAGAACGACTATTCTTATGCGCCTTGACGCTTTATGTCAAGGGGAGGCGCTGAACCTACATCTGCAGGGCCGAGAAGTCGGCGAGTCTGCCCATGCGGGAAAGCAGAACCTGCAGAAGATTCAGACGGTTGGCACGAATTTCCTTATCCTCGGCCATGACCATGACGCCGGAGAAGAACGCATCCACCGTCGGGCGGACGTCGTCCATGAGGGCAAGCAGTTCGTCGAAGCGATCCTGCGCCCACAGTTCATCAAAGCGTACGGACATGGCATCCAGAGCGTCGGCAAGCGCCTTTTCCGGCTCTTCCTCGAGAAGATCACGACGATAAACGCCGGTAACGCCCTCACCCTGCTTGCGCAGAATGTTGGTCACACGCTTGAAGGTCTGGGCATTGTCGGCAAAGCCGGGCTTCGCGCTTTCCGCCACCAGAGCGGCAAGACGACGGGAAGCGGCCCACACGTCGCTGCAGCCGGCGTTCATCACGGCTTCCACCAGCAGGGTGTCGTTGCCCTGCGTGAGGAAGTAGTTCTTCACGCGACCGGCAAAGAACTCGTTGAGTCTGGCAAGAGCATCGGCCTTGTCCAGCTTCCAGCGGATGGTTTCGCTGTAGAGCGACTGCACCTTGGCAAACAGCTCTTCCACGGGAATGCGGTATCCCTTTTCAATGAGGATACGGGCAATGCCCAGCGCACAACGGCGAAGAGCGAAGGGGTCGGCCGCGCCGGTGGGAATGTTGCCGAGACCGAAGCAGCCCACCAGCGTATCCGCCTTGTCGGCGATGGAAAGCAGCGCGCCGAGGCTGGAGGAAGGCACGGGAGTGTCGGGGCCGGCAGGCAGATACTGCTCGGCAATGGCGTCGGCAGCGGCAGCATCAAGGCCCATCTTATGGCCGTAGATGCCGCCCATGATGCCCTGAAGCGTATCAAATTCGCCCACCATCTGCGACACAAGATCGGCCTTGGCGCAGCGACCGGCCACAAAAGCGGACTCGGGATCCACGGAAGCGGCGCGCTTCACGCCGGGCTGTTCCGCCAGCCAGCGGCACAGTTCGGAGAGTCTGCGGCACTTGTCGCCCATGGAGCCGAGCGGGCCGAGGAAGATGACGTGATCGAGCTTTTCCTTCCACACGTCGAAGGAAGCCTTCATGTCGGTATTCCAGTAGAAACGGGCGTCTTCAAGACGGGCGCGCAGCACTCTCTCCCAGCCTTTCTTCACGAGTTCCGGTTCAAGGGAACTGACGTTGGCCACGGTGAGGAAATGAGGCAGCAGACGGCCGTCTGCGCTTTCCACGCCGAAGCTCTTCTGATGCGTTTCCATGCTGGTGAGCAGCACGATGGAAGGCAGCTCAAGGAAGGACGGATCAAAGTCGCCGAGGATGGGCACGGGATGCTCGCTGAGCCCCTGAACCTCGTCAAGCAGGCCTTCCTTCCAGAGAACGCGTCCGCCCACGCTCGCAGCCAGTTCGTTGCCGCCGTCCACAATGATCTTGCGGCGGGCGGCGCCGGAAAGGGTCACGCCGCACTTTTCGGCAAGCACGGCATCAAAGTCGTCGGCACTGGCGACCTCAAAAGGTCCGCGGCCATGCACACGATGACCGGTGGTCATGCGGCCGGACTGCACGTCGGCCACAGAGAAGGGCACGACTTCGCTGTCCATGAGCGCCACCACCCAGCGCAGCGGACGGGCAAACAGGAAATGACTCTCGCCCCAGTGCATACGCTTGGGGAAAGGAAGCGCGGCAATGATGGAAGGCGCGGCCTCGGCAATGATGGAAGAAGCCGACACGCCGCCCACGGTCTTGCGCACGGCCACATATTCGCCCTTGGGCGTTTCCTGACGGAACAGCGCGCTTACGTCCACGCCCTGTCCGCGGGCAAAGCCCTGAGCGGCCTTCGTGGGATTGCCTTCAGCGTCGTAGGCGGCCTTGACGGAAGGACCGAGCGCCACTTCCTCGCGCACCGGCGTGGAAGCAAGAAGCCCTCGGGCGTGCACTACGGCGCGGCGGGGCGTGGTGTCCACGGTCAGAGAATCGAAGGAAAGGCCGTGTTCCTTGAAAAGCGCGGCAAAACGATCATGCAGATCGCGTTCCAGAGAAGCGAGAAAACGGGCGGGGAGTTCTTCCACGCCGATTTCAAGAACAAAATGACTCATGGTCTACCCCTTCTTCAGCATGGGATATCCCATGGCTTCGCGCTGGGCGGCATAAAGATGGGCCACACCGGAGGCAAGCGTGCGCACACGGGCGATGTATCCGGCGCGCTCCGTGATGGAAATGGCTCCGCGGGCATCCAGCAGGTTGAACGTATGGGAACACTTCAGGCAGTAGTCATACGCGGGCAGAGGAAGCTTGGCGTCGATAAGACGCAGGCATTCCTTTTCGTAGTCGTTGAAGTGCTGAAGCAGCATGGCCGCGTCGCTCTGATCGAAGTTGTAGCAGGACTGCTCGTACTCGTTCTGATGGTACACGTCGCCGTAGGTGATGGAATCGTTCCACTTGATGTCGTATACCGATTCCACGCCCTGCAGGTACATGGTGAGGCGTTCCAGGCCGTACGTGAGTTCCACGCTGGCCGGAGACAGATCGATGCCGCCCACCTGCTGGAAATAGGTGAACTGCGACACTTCCATGCCGTTCAGCCACACTTCCCAGCCCAGGCCCCAGGCACCGAGCGTGGGGGATTCCCAGTCGTCCTCAACGAAACGGATGTCATGCTTGGCCGGATCAATGCCGAGAGCCTTCAGGCTGTCCAGATACAGCTGCTGGGGATCGGCCGGAGCAGGCTTCATGATCACCTGAAACTGAAAATAGTGCTGCAGACGGTTGGGATTGTCGCCATAGCGACCGTCGGTGGGGCGGCGCGAGGGTTCCACATAGGCGGCCTTCCAAGGCTCGGGTCCGATAACGCGCAGGAAGGTGGAGGGGTTGAACGTCCCCGCACCGCATTCCAGATCCACAGGCTGCACCACGGCGCAGCCCTGTCTGGCCCAGTAGTCCTGCAATGTCAGAATAACATCCTGAAAATTCATGTAGTTCTCCTGATATTCGCCAATGGAGCCATTGGCCTTGCTTCCCTTGCGCACGAGGCGCTCAAAACGATTTTCCCGTCCGCCCCCGGCACGCCGCAGAAACGTTTCCTTCACGCAGCAAACGCCCGTTCCGGAACACGGAAGCGGGATCCGCATTCATGCACGGAAAGCGCCCTCTTCCGCAGCGTACAGACAGACCGCCCTCCGACGCATGATCGGAAGGCCATGCTCTACAGAGACCTGAACCGGCCGTTCGACCATTCAAGTCCGAGATGATATCGCACAAAAGCGTCGATGAGACGCGCGGCCTGTCTTGCGCCTTCCGGCGAAGGATGCAGCCTGCCCCATGACTCCGGTGAGTATTCCTTCACTTTTCCCAGTACGTCAAGAGCTTCCTGCCCCAGAGCAAGGCTCATGTCGCCCGGACGACGGCAGGACGGGCAGCATACCGCGCCCTCTCCCACCAGAAAATGAACATGCTCTTCGGAAAGAAGCGTGCGTCCGCACCGGGAACAGAACTGCATATCCGGTACATAGCCCTGTTCCGCCGCCAGCCGGAAACGAAACAGCACCGGCATGACGGGAAGCATCAGTTCTTCCTTTTCCAACAGCTCGAGCATGCCGCACGCAAGCTCATAGCACGCGCCGGCATTATCGGGCGGAACGCCGACGGCCTCCAGAAAACGTACGCAGTTCGCGGCCATTCCCTGCCTGCGCCAGTCGCGGCGAAGCCTCTCCGGACCGGCCAGCAGTACGGCTTCGCTCAGATTGAGAAAACGTCCGTCGCGCGAATAAACGGCGCTTGTCCGGATTCTATTGAACGCGTCAAGGCAGCCCGTAAAACGACGCCTGCTTCTGCTTCCACCGAAGGCAAAAGCCGTGACGAGTCCCCGTTCGCGCGCCAGAAGACGCACCCAGAGATCGTTCTCCCGGAATTTGCCGATACGAAGCACAAGCGCATCATCCGTCCACTGCATGACCACTTCCGTTCCGGAAAATACGCGCGAAGGGAGGAGCGCCTGCGCGCCCCGCCCTTCGCTCAAACAACAAAGTCATACCGCTCCGCCGGCAGGCCGGCAGGGCCTTCCCCGATAACGGGGATGCTCAGAGATTTCCCTCACGGAGCCCGGAAAGACCATGCCTTCCGAAGCGCTTCCGTTCCGACACGGTGCCCTTCATGCCCTGCCCAGTCCGCTAGCGGACGTCGGAGGGGAAATTCATGGTCACCACGCGGTGCGAAGACGAACGTTCCAGCTCCCGACCGTCATAAATGATGCGCACGGCTCTGGCGTTGCCGAGACGGATGACCAGAGAGTCGCGGAAGGTCATGGAGAAGGTATCGCCCTTGCGAAGGGTGCGCTGCTGCTTTTTGCCGTCCGGCTCAAACCCCATCCAGCAGTCGCCGGTATCCGCAATGACTTCCACCTGATGCAGACCGTCGGGAAGCACTGCGGCAGCAGGCTGCTCAGGCTCGGTTCCGACTGCGGCGGAGGCAGGTTCTTCCGCGGAAGGCAGAGCTGGCTGCTCCACGGCGGAGCTGACTCCGTTCTGCCCGTCAGACGCCGCAGAAGACACAGGCCCGGAAGGAGTCTGTTCCGCTCCGGTCGCCGTCGCGGCGGACGAGGTCGCCGGATCTTCGCCCACGGCCTCCTGCTGAACGACCGCACGCTGCTCCACGGAACCGGCCTGCTCGACGGGCGCAGGAGCGGGAGCCGGAACAGGCGTCGGGGCGGCCGTTCCCCACGTGGGAACGGACGTGCCGGACGATTCGGAGACGGCCGAAGACGTGTCGTAATCGCGGGCGGCAAAGAAGTGAACGTAGGCCATATACGCGCCGAAGGCCAGAGCCACGACAAGCACGAGCTTGAGCACGGCGCCGATGATGACCGGCAGCATGCTCGGCTTCACGGAGGTATAGGTGGTGTTGTCCGCAATCACCGGACGGGAAATGTTCTCAAATCCCTCAAGATTGCGGAGCCACTCCGCCACCTCATCCTGAGCAAAGCCCAGAAGCAGCGCATATTCTTTTATAAAATGGTGCGCATATACGGTACGGGGCACTCTGTCGGAGCCTTCCTCTATGCCCTGAAGTATGCGCGTCGGTATCTTGAGACGGTCGGCTACGTCTGCCACTGTCATTTCACGGCCCTCACGGGCCTCACGGAGCCTTGCTCCCAGTTCTGCCAGAGTCATAGAGCGCCTCAGTTACGGATGTCGATGAGCGCCTTGTCCCGAAGCTGCGCGGTATACTCCTGGAAACGTTCCTGCAGACGGGGACGGCGCAGGATCTGTTCAATGCGCATGGCGGTCTGCGAATCGGGAACAGCCTCGCTGTGATCCACGTTCTCCGCCTCCTCGAAGTCAAGAAGAGCAATCTGTACTTTGTTGGCGTTCATGCTGAGCAGCGGAGACACGTCTCCCTTCTTCATGAGAGAAACCTGCTCCATCATGCCCGGCGCCATGTCGGAGAGTTCCATGAAGCCGAGGTCGCCGCCTCCCTGCGGGTTCGGCCCGATGGACACGCGCTGTACGGCTTCGGCAAAGGAAACCTTGCCCGAAGCAATGTCCGCAGCCCATTTTTCCGCATCGGCTTCCACGGGATAGATGAGCATGGCCACTCTTGCGCGACCGGAAACGAATCCGGCCATGTTCTTGCGATAGTAGTCATTGATCTCATCTTCCGTAACGACAACCTTGTTCACCACATTGCGTCCCATGAGACGCTGGGAAACAAGCTGAACGTACAACCGGTCACGGAACATTTTTTCGGAAATGCCTTCTTTTTCCATCTGCTTGAAAAAGACGGCACGGTCAAGCTGACTGTCCTTGATGATCTGATCCACGGCGGCGTCCACATCGGCGTCGGACACGTCGATATCTTCCTTGGCAGCCTCCTGGAGAAGAATTTTGTCGTTGATCATCCGGTCCAGAACGGCTTTCCGCACCTCAGCCACCATCTGAGGATTCTTTGCAGGATCGATCTTCTGCCCGATCAGTTCGGGCTGAAGAGCCTTGTCCAGCTCCCTGACGGTAATCATGTCGCCGTTGACCACGGCGGCGATGCGGGAAACCGGAACAGCAAACACCGACTGTGCGGAAAAAAGAGAAGCCGCACAGGCGAGAGATATGAAAAGGGTACGCAAGACAGCACACTCCTGATATTCGTTATGATGGTTGTTTATAGCCTGTTTTTTCCGCACTGGCAACGCTCCGTCGCGGGGTTTTCCGCCCCCGAAACGCGGGAAGATCATATTATAACGCAGGGATGCCTCTGAAAAAGATCCCCTTTTTCATGTGCTTGCGCCTTCTCCTGCCGGATCTGCCGCAGGCACTCCTCTTCTTCCTGCGAAGCCTGCCGCGCCGAGCCTTTCGTTCGTTGCTGAAGCCCCCAAAAGCCCTGCCTCAAATGCTGAGGAGCAGGAACATCCGGGCTGCTTCACATCATCTTCTTTCTGACTGTTTCCTTTGACGCCCGGATACTCAGGCCGATGACATGACCGGCTTTACCTTGAAATCAGGAGTGACGCAGAATAAAAAAACCGGTCCGTCTGCATAGCAAGTGCAGAAAGACCGGTCCTGCAAAGGGAAAGAAGAGGAAGGTATGAAAGGTTCCGGCAGTACCTGACGCCGTGGCCGTTGACGACTCCTTTTTAACTCAGCCGGGGGAAAAGTCACGTTTCAAACTGTTTCCTGACTCTGCAAGACTTTGCAAGGAAAGTCTCCCGCTCTTCGGCGCCCGCATCAGGCGGGAAGAATTGCCTTTTTTCCATGTCACGGTTATGCTTTAAAGCGATGTTCCATCCCGAAGTCTCCGTTCACGACGGAGGAAGCACAGGCTTCTTCGGCGGAGAATGCAACGTTTTTCTCCTCTACTTGCGGAGAATACGAACTCCAGAAAGGATGTTTTTCATGAAAAAGCTCTACACTTCCGCTCTCATCATCACGCTTCTTCTCGGCAGCGGCTGCGTCGCCACGCAGAGCAATATGGGCAAAGGCGCGACTTATGGCACCGCAGGCGGCGCTGCAGCCGGCGCCATTCTCGGTCAGATCATCGGCGGCAACACGAAGTCCACCCTCATCGGCACCGCGGCAGGCGCCGTCATCGGCGGTCTTGCCGGTACCGGCATAGGCTCCATGATGGACAAGCAGGAAAACGACATGCGTCAGGCTCTGGCCAATTCCCAGGCCGTGGCCGTGCAGCGTGAAGGCAACGCCCTCGCTCTGACCTTCAAAAGCGACTTCACCTTCGACGTCAATTCCACCAGCATCCGCCCCGGTCTGTATTCCGAACTCGACCGCGTGGCTCAGGTGCTCTCCGCCTATCCGCAGACCACCATTCTCATTGCCGGCCATACCGACAGCTCCGGTTCCGACGCCTATAACCAGCAACTTTCCGAACGCCGCGCCGAAAGCGTGAAAAACGCCCTCGTGCAGCGCGGCGTCGCCGCTTCGCGCATTCAGGCCATCGGTTATGGGGAAAGCTCGCCCATCGCCGACAACAGCACCGAATACGGTCGCCAGCAGAACCGCCGCGTGGAAGTCCGCATCAACCCCATGCAGTAGGCAGTCTCCTTCTGCGCTGCATAACGCAGGTTGAACGATCCGTTACCAAAGCAGGGCGTTCCGAAAGGAGCGCCCTGCTTTTCCCGTACGAAAAAATCCTCCCCCACTCTTCTTCCGCAAGCCCGGGCCATGCGCCACGGATGCTTCCCTCTTCCGCCATGAAGGAATATCTCCTCATGTTTGTCGTGGCCTTCATTTCGGCCACGATCTTTCCCGCCCAGTCCGAAGCCGTGCTTATTGCTCTGGTCTCGGAACAGCAGCATTCGCCGTGGGGACTTGTTGCCGCAGCCACCGCCGGAAATACGCTGGGCTCAACCACCAACTGGCTGCTCGGCCTCTTTGCCCATCGCTTCATGCACGCCCGCTGGTTTCCGGTCAGCCGGGAATCCCTTCTCCGTGCGGAAGCCTGGTATCACAAATACGGCCGCTGGTCGCTTCTGCTGAGCTGGCTGCCCGTCGTCGGAGATCCGCTCACCCTCGCCGCAGGCGTTCTGCGTGAACCCTTTCCCTCTTTTTTTGCCATCACCCTTGCGGCAAAGCTGTTCCGCTACGTTGTTCTTGTCGGTCTTTATCAGGCCGTGATCTGAAAACGAGAACCGACCCGCCCCGGTCACGCTGAAATGCCGACGGGACCTCTCCCGGAAGCGTATCAGCGTTCCATCCACCCCATCTCCTCCCTGCGCAGGCAACGCTTCAAAAGCCGCCGTCTTCTTTTCCGACACAGCACAAACACAGAAAGCCCCCGCTCCTCTGCTGGAGCGGGGGCTTTCCCTTATTGTTCAATGTGCGTCGTCTTACTTCACTTCGGTGAAGTCGGCGTCGACGACATCATCGTCCTTCTTACCGTCGTTAGGCTGAGCCTGCTGACCGGCCTGAGCCGCGCCCTGCTGAGCCTGAGCGTTCTTGTACAGCATTTCGGCCAGCTTGTGAGAAGCCTGGGACAGTTCGTCGGAAGCCTTCTTGATGGCTTCGGTATCGCTGCCTTCCATGGCCTTCTTCAGCACTTCGGTCTTGCTTTCCACATCGGCCTTGACGGCGGGATCAACCTTGTCGCCGAGATCCTTGAGGGACTTTTCAGTAGCGTAGATGAGGGCATCGGCCTGGTTGCGGGCTTCGATGTTCTCCTGCTTCTTCTTGTCCTCGGCAGCGTTGGCTTCAGCTTCGCGCACCAGCTTGTTGATCTCTTCTTCGCTGAGACCGGAAGAAGACTTGATCTGGATGGACTGTTCCTTGCCCGTGCCGAGATCCTTGGCGGACACGTTCACGATACCGTTGGCGTCGATATCAAAGGTAACTTCAATCTGCGGCACGCCGCGGGGAGCGGCAGGAATGCCGGTGAGCTGGAAGTTGCCCAGAGTCATGTTGTCGGCAGCCATGGGACGTTCACCCTGCAGAACATGGATGTCCACGGCGGGCTGGTTGTCCGAAGCGGTGGAGAAGGTCTGGCTCTTGCGGGTAGGAATGGTGGTGTTGCGGTCGATCAGCTTGGTGAACACGCCGCCCATGGTCTCGATACCGAGAGACAGCGGGGTCACGTCGAGCAGCAGCACGTCCTTCACGTCGCCGGTAAGAATGGCGCCCTGAATGGAAGCGCCCATGGCCACCACTTCGTCGGGGTTCACGGAACGGTTGGGATCCTTTCCGAAGAATTCGCCGACCTTCTTCTGCACCAGAGGCATACGGGTCATGCCGCCGACCAGAACGACTTCATCAATCTCGGAAGCGGTAAGACCGGCATCGGCGAGAGCCTTGCGGCAGGGTTCGATGGAGCGTTCCACCAGATCCATGACCATCTGTTCCAGCTTGGCGCGGGACAGCGTCATCATGAGATGCTTGGGACCGGTGGCGTCGGCCGTGATGAAGGGCAGGTTGATCTGCGTTTCCAGAGAGTTGGAAAGTTCCTTCTTCGCGTTTTCAGCCGCTTCCTTCAGACGCTGCAGAGCCATGCGGTCCTGAGACAGGTCGATACCGTACTGTCCCTTGAACTCGTCCACCATGTAGCGGATGATGCGCTGGTCGAAGTCTTCGCCGCCCAGGAAGGTGTCGCCGTTGGTGGCGCGCACTTCAACGACGTTGTCGCCGACTTCCAGGATGGAGATATCGAAGGTGCCGCCGCCGAGGTCGTACACGGCGATCTTTTCGTTGGCCTTACGGTCGAAGCCGTAAGCAAGAGAAGCGGCGGTAGGTTCGTTGATGATACGCTTCACTTCCAGACCGGCGATCTTGCCCGCGTCCTTGGTGGCCTGACGCTGAGCGTCATTGAAGTAGGCGGGAACGGTGATCACGGCTTCCGTGACGGGTTCGCCGAGGTAGGCTTCGGCGTCCTTCTTGAGCTGGCCGAGAATGACCGCGGAAATTTCCTGAGGGCTGTAGTCATGTCCGTCCACGCGCACGGCGGCGTCACCGTTGGCGGAAGCCACAATGGCGTAGGGAGCATGCTGCATCCAGTGCTGAACTTCGGGAGCATCCGCACGACGGCCCATCAGACGCTTGACGGCGAAAATGGTACGGTCGGGGTTGGTAACAGCCTGACGCTTGGCGGTTTCGCCCACCAGACGTTCCTTATCGGTAAAAGCGACGATGGACGGAGTGGTCCGGCCGCCATTGGGATTGGAGATGCACTTGGGCTCCTTGCCTTCCATCACATAAACACAGCTGTTGGTGGTGCCAAGGTCGATACCAATAATCTTGCCCATAATATATTTCCTCCTCAGTATTGCACATATTCGGGGAAGAGCCGCCCGGAGGCGTGAACTCTTACAGGCAATAGGTAATTCCGTTTTACGCGCCGTCTAGGGGGGAGAGAAAAATTTTTTTGAAAATATCGTTTTCAGGCAAGCATGCCGAGCCTGCTTCCAGCTCTTCTGAGGTTCCTTCCGCGTCTCGTTTCCCTTTTATGCTTCCGGAAGCGGCGCACAGGCTGAATGCATGAAAGTCTCTGTCTTCAGAAAACTTTTCAGCCGAGTCGTCCGACAAAAAAGCAAGACTCCGGCCGCAACGGCAGACCGCCGCCAGAACGACGAAATAAAAACACAGAGAGGATAGGAGAATCTGTCAGAAAAGAAGCGGACGTCAGCTTCTCATGGCGTCGTCAAGAGCGCGGAGCACGGCATCAAGGGCCGTCACATCCATCTGCCCGGGAGCGCTCGCACTGCGCGCGGCTCCAAAGGTGGCGGCACTGCCGAAGCTCTGACCGCAGACACGGCTTATCACGCCGAGAGGCCCCATGCTCATGGTGATGACGGGCCGATCCGCAATCGCCGAGGCCTCCTGCGTAGCGGCCAGCAGCGTTATCACATCCTCCCGGCTTTGCGGCATGACGGCGATTTTAAGAATGTCTGCGTCAAGCTCGTTCTGCATGAACAGAAGACGACGCACGATTTCTTCCCGGGGCGGCGTCGCATGAAAATCATGATTGCTGGCCACAACAGGAACCCCGCAGGCATGAGCACGGGCAATGATGTCCCCGGCTCTGCCGGAGCGGAAAAAGGCCTCCACGTCCAGAAGGTCGATAAGCCCGCTCTCGCAGAGCAAACCGCAGAGGGAAGCATAGCGCTCCTCGCTGATGGAACGAGCTCCGCCCTCGTCGGAGGTGCGGAACGTGGCCAGCAGAGGCAGGGAAAGCTTGCCGCGCAGGCGTTCCAGAGTTTTCAGGATCGCCTCGTCATCAAGGTCGCCCGAAGCGCCGAACATATCCACACGCCATTCGACCATGTCCGCAGGCACGGAGGAAAGCGCCGAAGCTTCCGCCATCAGTTCCTCTTCCGACGAAGATGTCAGAGGAACAATGATGCAGGGACGACCCTTTCCTATATGAAGGCGACCTATGTGAACGACGTTCATGCTTTTCCCGATACTCATTCCGCCGGAACGAAACATTCTTCCGCTCTCCGGCAAAACGACAAATAGAAGACCATACCGCCCGACGGCGGCACATAAAACTCCGGCGCAGACATGTTTTGAGAGCTTTCAGCCGCGAAACCGGCTCATTTTCGTGAGACGACGCGCAGAAACCCCTCTGCCTTCCATGAAGCATGGCGGCAGAACAATGCAAACGCTCAGAAAAAGAAAGACGCAGAACCGTATTTCTCAGAGCCAGGGATCGTTGTCGGCCTCATCAAGAAACGTGTAGGACCGTACATAGATCTGACGCTGTTCTTCATCCATGACATTGCACAGCAATTCCACGGGAGAACCGACCATTTCGGCCAGATCGGCGCCGGCGCCGCGGGGAAAAATGGGCCATTCCTGCTCTTCATTGTCAAGAAGTGCAACACGGCAGGGGCCGCCTTCAAGGGGAGAAACTGTACCTCTGAGAGTGACCGAAGCGGAACTCATGCAAAAAGCCCTCAAAACATCAAAAAATCACCGGCCTGCAAAGGCCTGGGGGAGCCCGACGACATGGCCGGGATTCCTTGTACTGTCTTTGTTACAGTTCAGTAGTCTTGTCAAGCGGGATACGGCATGAAAAAGCGCTTCCGGCGCAAAATATGTTCTGGAGCGCCGTTCCCGGATTGACCAGTACCTTGCCCGCGCGATAGGAACAGAAGAAGGCGTACGCCGCATCCCCATGATACGAGGCCACCATGATCACCACTCAAGGCATTTCTTCCAGCCGCTCCGCCCTGCGCGAGCTGCCCATCGGTCTTTTCGACTCCGGTGTGGGCGGCATGACGGTTCTGCGCGCCATGCGGGAGCAGCTGCCCAACGAATCCTTTCTCTATCTCGGCGACACCGCCCGCATGCCCTACGGGACCAAGGGTGTGGAAACCGTGCAGAGATACGCGCTGGAAGCCGCCGCGAAGCTGGTGGAGAGGGGGATAAAGCTCCTTGTCATTGCGTGCAACACGGCCACGGCGGCGGCGCTTCCGCTGCTTCAGGCCGCTCATCCGGACATCGACGTGGTGGGCGTTGTGGAACCGGGAGCCGAAGCGGCCTGCCGCGCCACCAAAAGCGGCTACATTGCCGTCATCGCCACAAGCGGCACCATACGCGGCAGAGCCTATGAGCAGGCCATTCTGCAACGCATGCCGCAGGCCCGCATTTCCGCGCTGGCCTGCCCGCTTTTCGTTTCCATGGTGGAAGACGGTCTTTTGGAAGGCCCGCTGGCCGAAGGACTGGCAGCCCGCTATCTCGACAGAATTTTCAGCGATCCCCGCAAACAGGGGCTGGAAGTGCCCGACACGCTGGTACTGGCCTGCACTCATTTTCCGCTGCTTCGCAACGCCATTGCCCATGTGGTGGGCGACGGCGTAACGCTGGTGGATTCCGCAAGCAATACGGCACGAAACGTGCGCGCCCTTCTTCAGAAAAAACATCTTGCCCGCGGCTCCGGTCCCAATGTAGGCATGCCGTTGTGCCCCGGATCCGTACGCTTTCTCACGACCGACGACGTACCGCGGTTCACCCGTATGGGAGAACTCTTTCTGGGCATCCCCATCGCGCCCTGTACCGTGGAACTGGTGGAACTCTAATGCCTCGACTCAGACTTACTCTTGCCTATGTAGGCACCCATTATCACGGCTGGCAGATCCAGGCCTGGAAGGACCGGGAGGATCCGCCCACCGTTCAGGCCTTCGTTGCGCAGGCGGTCTCTCATGTGGCCGGCAGGCCCACGCACGTGCAAGGAGCCGGACGCACGGACGCCGGCGTTCATGCGGACGCACAGGTCGCCCATTGCGACATTCCTGAAGATCGCGTGCACGTCCGCTGGAAGCTCGCGCTGAACACGCTGCTGCCCAGAGACATCCGCGTAACGGACGCCCGCATCGTGCCCGACAGTTTCGATGCCTGCTTCAGCGTGAAGCGAAAGATCTACACCTATTCGCTGTGGCTTGATCATCTGTGCACGCCGCCCAAGCTGTATCCCTTCGTATGGGCCTGCGGCCCCCTCGACTTCGACCGCTTCGATGCGGCTGCGGAACGCCTTGTGGGCACACACGACTTTGCCGCGCTGCAGAACGCAGGCACTCCGCACAAAAGCACGGTGCGCACGCTGTTCAGCATTACGAGAAGTCCGGCCCGGAGCGCCTCGCAGGCTCTTCCCGAAGGATGCCTCCAGGTGGACGTCCGCTTCGAGGCCGACGGGTTTCTCAAGCAGATGGTACGCAATCTCACCGGACTCATGGTGGCCTGCGGACGGGAAAAATTCGCGCCGGAAGACATACCCGCCCTGCTGGAATCCCGGGACAGGCGGAAGGCCCCCTTCACAGCTCCTCCGCAGGGGCTGAGCATGACGCAGATATGGTATGACGGCGAACCCCGGCCGGAAGGCTGGCTCGGCAAGGACTGACCATGAGCCGAAACATCACCGTTTTTCCTGAAGAAAACGACAGCAGACTCGATCATGTACTCGAACGTCTTCTGCCGGGCATGGGTCTGCGGGGACGCCGTCGTCTCTGCGAACTCGGCCTGGCAACGCTCAACGGTCGCCCTGCTCCGGCCTCGCGCAAGGTGCGAGCCGGCGACATTGTGAGCATTCCGGACGACACGGCTCAGCCCGCCGGCTCATCCTGCACGACAGAAATCGCGTCCGCCCCTGCAGTACGAAGCGTCGGATCCGGCCGTGACGAAGCGAAACTTGTCAAACGCAGCTCCCATCTGGCCGCCCTGTACAAACCGGCCTCCATGCATACCGAATCTCTGGCCGGAAAACCCGGCGCCAGTCTGCAGACGCTTCTGCCCGCTCTTCTCGAGCAGAACGCCCGTCTAGTGAACAGGCTCGACTTTCCCACGTCCGGCATCGTGGCGGCCGCCTTCGATGAGGCGGGTGAACGGCAGTACCGTCAGGCACAGGAAGACGGACACACGGAAAAGCGCTATCTCACCCTGCTGGAAGGATCGCTGTTCCACTACAGGCTCGCCACACAGCGCCTGCTTCTCAAAAACAGGGCGCGCGTGCTCGTGGAACTCGAACCTCACCCCGATCACCGCAGGCATACCGCCGTGCATCCGCTGGCCGTCATGGACGGCGCCGATGTGATCCGTCGTCTGCACCTGCAGGAACGCGGCTGGCAGGGTCCGGTTCCCGCGTTCGTCACGCTGGCAGGCTGCGTCATTCTGAAGGGAGCCCGCCATCAGATACGGGCCCACTGCTCCGCGCTGGGATTTCCGCTTCTGGGAGACCGGCGTTACGGCGCTCAGTTCGGTCCGGCAGGAGAAGAGAACGAAGCGTTCTTTCTGCATCACGGCAGACTGCGTCTGCCCGCCTTCGACGCATTCATTCTCCCTCCGTGGCTCCCCATGCTGGAAGAAAAGGCTGCATCCGCCGCCAGGCACTGGATTTCCGCCTAGCATTGCCTTCCGCGCTTTCCCCTTCCTGCAAAGGCCCGGGCGCACTCCGATCATTCGGAATCATGCGCCCCACTTACGCTCCGGCAAAGGCCGCAACAAGAAATGCTCTCCCGCGTCATGGGAAGCCTTCTCTGCAATCAGCCATGACAAATGAAAAATCCGCCGCAAGCTTCTTGCGGCGGATCATCATATAGGCAGAGACGGCGCGGTCTACTGGCGTTCCTTCTCCCACTCTTCCTGGCAGGAAAGGCACAGTCCCACTCCGGGAATCGCCTTGAGTCTCGCTTCGGGAATGGGTTCACCGCATTCGCGGCAGCAGGGCTTGCCGTCTATCCACTCCGGTCCTTCCTGATAGCCGACATTGGCGGCCTGACGAAGTGCGGATTCACGTTCAATTCTTTCCAGTTCCGTAGCCTGATCAAAAACATCCATAATCTGCTCCTGAAAGACCCGCCTCCGCTCATCCGGCGAAAACGAGCTTAAAACAATGGGGCTGAACGAGCGCCTGACGCGCAGGCGTTCCGGATTCACGGGTCGCCCGCAGGGGACGCCCTTAAGCGGCATATCATGGGGCCGCATGGCGGCACAGGAATGTCCTGTACCAAAACATCAATGTCCGCTGCACGGACACCGCTTCTTTTGAAGGGAGATTCCGGCAGATACAGAAAATATCAAGAAATGACAAGACTGCCGAAAGCGCCCTTCAATCCAAAAAGAGGTCCGGCACTCTGCGCGATCCTTTTTCAGCTTCGGGGGCCCACCTTGACGGACGGCGCCGTCAGCGCCTCGGCCGGTATTTTGACCACCAGCTTCTTCACTCTCGCGCTCGATGCTCTGAGGCAGGGCATATGAGCCTCTCCGGGAAGCACAAGCGCAAACAGACCGGGCGTCAGATGCACACGGGAGGCAAAGGCAGGCTTTTCCTCATAGAACACAAGATCGCGTTCTTCGTTCCGCACGGATTCCTTTTCCCCGCCACGGAGAAAAAACATATCGAGATACTCGTCGCCCGCCAGCACGGTCTGAATGTCGGCCATGCGTTCATGTCCTTCATACCGGGCATCGGATTCCCGTTTCGGTTCGTAGCTTTCCACGGAAGCCGCAACACCGCCCTTATCCGGGCCACCTGCCAGAAGATAACGGCCTTCCGGCAGGGAATCCCCCTGAGAAACAAGGTTCATCAGATCGGGAAGCAGCGCATCCCACAGCGGACCGAGGCTGTACGCGGCACCCCGTTCAAAGGTATCGACAATCATGATTCAGGCAATCTCCACAAGATTCCATGATATCGGAATCTCCGTACATATGCAAACGATGGGCGAGGATGCCTTGACTGTAGGACAATGTCAAGAGGCTGAAACATTTTTCAAGAGAAAAAAGAGCGGCTGCAAAGAATACAGCGGTCTTCCCGGGAAAAAACATGCCAGAATGCGGCAGAATACAGAAAAAAAACGGGAAACGGACTGACCTGGAACAGAATGTTTCAGGAATAACCGGTTATATGTCCTTCCGATATCGACCAGAGGCATCGTTTTTTAAAGGAAGGCTGAATCGCCAGAGAACGTGTGTGTTGCAAGAATGCTGCGCAGCTTTTCCTTAGATGCGCTCTTTACCGAACGAAAGTCAGGACCGCCCCTTCAAGGGGCGGTTTGATTTGACCCTATAAGGGTCTGTTA
>USBZ01000006.1 GCA_900553065.1 uncultured Desulfovibrio sp.
CCATGATACTGCGCATTTTTACGTGGGAAAGTAGGCCGATGCCAAGGTTATCTTTAGAAAGGCTCCTATTCAGGAGCCTTTCGTCGTTTAAGGGCCTGCTCTCAACGAGCGGCCCTTTTTGCTTTTTCAGAGCAGGAGAATCTCTCTGGCTTTTTTCTTGGGGAACGTCTGTTCTCCGTGTGTTTGCGATTCTCAGAATCGGTGACGGTAGGTTTTGAATCAGGGGTGGAAAGGCAAAGAAACGTTGTCTCTGGGGGATCCAACGGCCGTGGATGGGGGTAGAGTGAACAGCAGCGGAAGGCGTTTTTTCTCCAAGTCTGCGCTTTTCTTTGGGGGAGGGGGAGCGGAGAAATTTGCCTGCTCCGTGTATTTTTGCTGAGGCTGCCCTCTAGTAGCTTTTGAGAATTGGACCTCCTCAAGATTTCCCTTCGGCCGGAAGAACAACTTTTACTCGAGTAGTCGAGGGAGGCTACTGTGATTTTCCTTATTGTACTTGGGGACTGAGAGCCTTGCAGTGCGTACACCTCTACTTCTTGAGGAGAACAGGAGATGCGTAGCTGGATGATAGCTGCTTCCGCATAAAACGGTCTTTTTGCCGTGTTCCTGATAGAATCGTGCTACAGGGGAGCTGATTTTCAGCAGTGCAGTATTATGAGAATTTGAAGAAATGTGGCTATAGCTTCTATCTTTGTTTTATTGGACGCAACGGAGGCAGGAAGAACAGTCGTTTTGGATGGTGCATTTTGAGAATAGCTCTTTTGGGGGAGTTTGTTTCCCCTTAGTAAAGGCGCATCCAAAGAGTGGGGGCACGGACTTCCTGCCTCGGAGAGGGAAAGCCGTGCCCGTTTTGCGTCTGATTATATCTGATGAGGAAAGAACGTCAGGATGCTTCCTTCTGCTTTTTCGTAGCTTCCAGAAGCTCGAGCGCTGACGTAAGAGCGTTTTCCGGAGTGACCTGAAGAAGACACTTCGGGTCATCACACTCAGTTTTAGAGCAGGGCTGGCAGGGCAGATCCGGGCGCAGTTCACAGTGCAGAGGGGAAGGGTATCGCCACGCCGTGCCCGATGCTCCGGGAATGACGAGACTGGGGATGCCCAGAGCTGCGGCCATGTGCCGGGGGGAAGAGCAGGTGCCTATGTGCAGTTCTGCTCCCGCAAGGCAGGCTGCCGAAAGACGGATATCGGGCAGAGTTTCTGGAATGAGAAGAGTTTCCGACGCAAGGCCGGCTTCCAGACACAGACTGCGGAGCTGTTCGATGTCTTTTTCTTCTCCCGGGCCGCGCATCAGAAGGAAACGAAAGGTTGGATCCTTTTCCGTCATCAGTTTCATGAGCGCTGCAAAGCGTTCCGCCGGCCAGCGCTTTGCCGGGCGGCGATGCGTGGAATCTATGACCACAAGCTGCTGGCCGGGACGAAGCCCGCAGCGGAAGAGAAGCTCGTGTGCCTGCTTTTTTTCCTCCTCGGTCAGGAATATGCGGGGGCCTTCCCCATTCCACAGAATGCCGAGGGGGCGCAGCAGGGAAATTTTGGTTTGTGAGGCATAACCGTCTTCCGGGGTGACAAGACAGGTGTAGATGAATCGGGAAAGCGCGGAGGCCGGAAAGGACAGCCTCACGGGAGCGCGGCTTATGAGGGACATCATGCGGCAGCGGGGAAGCTGCTGCAGATCAATGACAAGATCGAACCTGTGCTCCGCCACCTTTCGATAAAAAGCGAGCTGACGGAAGAAGCCGCCTTTTTTGTCGATGAGGTGAAACTTGTCGATGAAGGGATTGTGTCTCAGCAGAGGCTCGCACTTCTGTTCCGTAAAGATATGCAGCTCGGCATCGGGAAAGCGCTTTCTCAGAACTTCGAACACCGGAGAGGCCAGCAGTACGTCGCCGATCTGACGTTGCTGGCAGACCAGAATCCGTTTCGGATGCAGAGTGGAAAGATCAGCCATGGCATTCTCCCCGGGGATCACCGTTAATCAACAGCAGAGGATTCCTTGCGCCAGTAGGCGAGAAATTCCTGATTTCCTTTAGGACCCTTGATGGCGGCGGGTGTCACGCCGAGGCAGTGCAGGCCTTCGTTCTGCATGAAGGCAAGCACTCGGTCCACGGCTTCCTGACGGACGGCTTCGTCTCGTACGACGCCTTTTATGGTCTGCCCGGGGCCGACTTCAAACTGCGGCTTGATGAGACCGACGGCAATGCCGCCGTCCTTCAGCCAGCGCAGGCAGTGCGGCAGAACCAGCGTAAGCGAGATGAAGGACACGTCGGCCACAATCATGTCCACGGGCTCCGGAATGGTATCCGGCGGAGCGGTGCGCAGGTTTACGCCTTCTCTGGAGAAAACGCGGGGATCGACGCGCAGGCGTTCATGGAGCTGAGCATGGCCTACGTCTACGGCATAGACGCGTTTGGCACCGTGCTGGAGAAGACAGTCGGTGAAGCCGCCTGTCGAGGCGCCTGCGTCGAGGCAGACGAAATCGGTCACATCGATATGATAGAGCTCGAGCGCGGTAAGCAGCTTGTAGGCTCCGCGGCTGACGAAACGTTCCATGCCTACCAGCTGAAAACGTGTGGTGATCTTGTAGGGATGCCCGGGCTTCTGTACGAGTTCGGGCGTGCGTTCGGGATGTTCCTCGTCCGGTGCCAGAGATACCTTGCCCGCCATGATGAGACGGCGGGCCTGTTCCTTGCTTTCGGCAAGTCCCTGATCAAAGACGAGCTGGTCGGCGCGGGCCTTGGCTATCATGATATGCTCCTCCGGCTTCTGGTTGTAGCGGTATGGCCGCGCTATGGCAAGAAGGAAGTGACGGATGACACGGAAAGGGGAGATGGCGCCGCGGCAGTCACTGCGAAGTTTTTCCATCTGCCGGCGGCGAGATCGGCGATGGCGGAAGGAGCTTCCGCCATGGATGCGGGAAGCGGTACTGTGATTCGCTGAAGTGACCTCTGTATGGAGAGGCGGTTCGCAGGTACGGAATGCGTCAGGCTGGTTGTTTTCCTTTATCTGTCGGAAGTTTTTCCTGTCACTGCGAGGAAAAGAGCTACGAACCACAGTCCTCCCGTGACCAGACCGCACCAGGTAAATATGCGGATCCATCGCATGGCATCGGTTGACAGATTTTTGGAAATGCCGATGTCGATGGGAAGAGTGAAAATATGGAAGACGGCAAAAAGGAGGAGGCAGAAGAGGGCGACGGGGAAAACAGATTCAAGAAGATCCATGTTGCGCATCCTCCGGGAGATAAGGGATATGCCTCTCTTATGGCATGGAGCCGTTTTTCCGGCAAGAGACGACAGGATGATGGAACGGAAGACGGCGTTGATCGAGAAGCAAAGGAAAACGCCGCCCGATACGGCAGTCATGCGGCATCGGGCGGCGTTTGAAGTGTCAGAATACGGGCTTGTTATCAGTCGCCTTCTTCAGCGGCAAAGCGGGCGCCGGCTTCGGGGCTGAATTCGCCTTCCCAGCGGGAAACGACGATGGCGCCGGTGGCGTCGCCGAGCACGTTGACGGAGGTACGGGCCATATCCATCACGCGGTCGATACCGGCGATGATGGCGATGCCTTCGAGCGGAATACCTACCTGGGTGAAGACGATGGAGCTCATGAGCAGACCGGCTCCGGGAACACCCACGGTACCGATGGAGGCCAGCACACCCACGAGAATGACTTCAAACTGCTTGTCGAAGGGCATGGGAATGCCGTACAGCTCGGCCACGAAGATGGCCACCACACCCATGTACACGGCGGTACCGTCCATGTTGATGGTGTTGCCGAGCGGAATGGAGAAGGACGCGACGGGCTTGGAGGCACCGAGCTTCTGCACCTGAATGAGGTTGGTGGAAAGAGCCGCGGCGCTCGAGCAGGTGGTGAAGGAAATGATCATGGGAGCGGCCAGCATCTTGAAGAACAGGGGAATGCTGAGACCGCAGGCCTTGACGAGCGGCATATAGCAGAGAAGGACATGGCACAGGCAGGCGACGTACATGACGCCGATGACCTTCACGAGGGGCAGCAGCACGGCGGCGCCGTGGCTGGCCACGGTAAAGGCGATGAGGCCGAAGACACCGAAGGGAGCGTAGACCATGACCATGTTGGTTACCTTGATCATGACTTCGGCGCAGCCTTCAAAGAAGGAGAGCACGGTTTTTCCGCGTTCGCCCACGGCGCTCAGGCCGAAGCCGAAGATCATGGCGAAGAAGATGACCTGGAGCATGTTGCCCTTGCTCATGGAGTCGATGGGGTTGAGCGGAACAATGTCGAGGAAGACGTCTATCATTCTGGGAGCCTGCACGGCCTGAGCCTTGAGGCCTTCGGTGGAGAGGTTGAGTCCTTCACCGGGATTGAGAATGTTGGCGAACAGCAGACCGATGAACACCGCCACGGCCGTGGTGCAGAAATAGTAGATGAGCGTTTTGGAGGCGAGGCGGCCGAGTTTGCTGAGATCGCCTACGCTGGCGGCCCCGGCAACGATGGTGGTCAGCACCAGCGGAACGACGACCATGCGGATGAGGTTGATGAAAAGCTGACCGATGGGCTTGAACCAAGCGGTATCAAAGCCCACGAGGGGCGCTGCGAGACCGGCGGCGACGCCGAGAACCATGCCTATGGCCATCTGCACGGGCAGGCTGATGCGGGACTTCATGAAGATTCCTCCGGAAAAACAGGTCCGTCGCGGAAGAACGGCGGGATAAGTGTCAGAAAGGCGTCCGACCGCAGACAGGACTGCACTGCGTCCGGTTCACCGGCGTTCTGTCTTTGACAAAATCGAAAAAAAGACGTTGCGCCAGACATCTTTTCCATGAAAGAATGACGCTGTCAAGCCGAAGCGACGGAGCAGCGACAGAGCCATGATATGACTGTTTTGTAGAAAATGCCATTTGTTCGTCTTCATGACGAAGAGAATTTTTCCTGTGGAAATTATTTGCTTTGACGGAGGCTTTGGGGCATATTCCGGCTGCACCCTTTCACTTCAGACAAGGAGGAAGCCGTCATTTTTTTGTCCCCTGGCCCCGGATGTTCACCCTGAGCCGTGTGCTTGAGAACCACGTTAAAAACAAGCGCCGTGTGCTTGAAAACCACGTAAAAAACAAGCTATGAAGAAGTATTCCTTTTCGGCAACGTTCATGTTGCTCGGTATTCTGTTCTGTACCTGCCTCATCATTTCCAATCTTCTGGCCGCCAAGATCTTCATGCTGGGATCGCTCTCTCTTCCGGCGGCAGTCATCATTTTCCCTGTATCCTATATTATTAATGACTGCATTGCCGAGGTCTGGGGCTTCCGGCGGGCCCGTTTCATCATCTGGACAGGCTTTGCCATGAACTTTCTTGTGGCGGCTCTGGGGCAGCTGGCGGTGTTTCTGCCTTCCTCCCCGTTCTGGGACGGAGAAGCGCATTTCAATTATCTGTTCGGCCTTGCGCCGCGCATTGCCGCTGCGAGCTTTCTGGCTTTTCTGGCAGGCTCCTTCCTCAATGCCTATGTCATGAGCCGCATGAAGGTGGCCTCCCGCGGAAAGCATTTTTCTGTGCGTGCCGTCTTGTCCACGCTGGTGGGCGAGGGCGTGGATTCGCTTATTTTCTTCCCCTTCGCCTTTGCGGGCATGATTCCCTTCTCCGCCATGATTCCCATGATGCTGGCTCAGACGGCGCTCAAGACGCTGTATGAGATTCTGGTGCTTCCGCTGACCATCCGCGTGGTGAACCATGTCAAACGCGTGGAGGAGACCGACGTCTATGACGAAGGTATTTCCTACAACATTCTGAAGATCAGGGAGGTGGCCTGATGTCCGGAGCGCTTGTTATTTTCAGCGGCGGACAGGATTCCACCACCTGCCTGTTCTGGGCGCGCGAGCGATTTGAGAATGTGCGTGCGCTGAGCTTTTTCTACGGACAGCGGCACAGTATCGAGCTGGACATGGCCCGATCCATTGCCGAGGAAGCCCGCGTTCCGCTGGACGTGCAGGATGTGAGCTTCATTTCCCGCATCGGACGCAGCTCTCTGACGGACACCGGCATGACCATGGACAGCGAAAAGCCCGAAGAAGGCTGGCCGAACACCTTTGTGCCGGGCCGCAATATGTTCTTTCTCGGCGTGGCGGCCGTATGGGCGAGGGAGCACGGCATACGGGATATCGTAACAGGGGTCTCGCAGACGGACTTTTCCGGGTATCCCGACTGCCGCGACACGTTCATCCGGTCCATGAATGTGACGCTCAATCTGGCCATGGGCGAGCAGTTCGTGCTGCATACGCCGCTTATGTGGCTCGACAAGGCCCAGACCTGGAAAATGGCTGATCGTCTGGGGATCTTTGATCTGGTGCGTACCCGTACGGTGACCTGCTACAACGGCGTTGTGGGCGACGGTTGCGGCGAGTGTCCTTCCTGTCGGCTGCGTCGTCAGGGACTGGAACGCTATCTTGAACAAAAAAGACAGGCGGAGGCGGAAGCCTGCCGCGTTCACGAAGGAGCTGTGCGTCATGCATGACAGAAAGGACGACAATCTTACGCTTCTGGGGGCGGCCACAAGCTACCGTCAGGACTATGCTCCGGAAGTTCTGGAGACCTTTGAGAACAGGCATGCCGAGCACGATTACTGGGTTCGGTTCAACTGCCCGGAGTTCACCAGCCTTTGCCCCATCACCGGTCAGCCGGACTTTGCGGAAATCCGCATCGAGTACATTCCCGACGTAAAAATGGTGGAAAGCAAGAGTCTCAAGCTGTACCTGTTCAGTTTCCGCAATCACGGCGATTTCCATGAGGATTGCGTGAACGTCATCATGAAGGATCTGATCAAGCTCATGGATCCCCGCTATATTGAAGTGACGGGCATATTCACGCCCCGCGGCGGCATCTCCATTTATCCGTACTGCAACTACGGCCGCCCGGGCACGAAGTATGAGGAAATGGCGACCTTCCGCATGATGCATCACGATCTTTGATGATCCGGCCTCCTGCCTTTCCCGCAGGAAGGAAGCCGCATGCTGACGAAAAGGGCCGCAAGGCCCTTTTTTCATGCCTGAGCGCTGATTTGACAAGACACATGGCCGATGAATAAGAAAAAGCTTCGATGCTTGGCCGCCCCTGTGTGTGGGGGCGGGCTGTGGAGGAGAGGCATGTTGCAGTCCGTTTTTTCCCTGAAGGATCTTTCCGCCGGTGATGCGCGCACGGTGCTTGCCGTTGCGCGTTTCGTACGGCATGACCTCGGCGTGGAGCTCCGGGGGGAGCGTCTTGTGGTCGCTCTTTCCGGCGGAGCGGATTCCACCGCGCTGCTGACGATGTTCTGCGCGCTTCGCGACAGCCTTCAGCTTTCTCTTTCTGCGGCTCACCTGGATCACGGTCTGCGTGCGGAAAGTGCCCTTGAGGCGGACAAGGCCGGTGAACTCTGCCGTCGCTTCGGAGTGCCTTTTTTTATGAAGCGCGAAAACGTGGGGGAGCTGGCTCTTGCCTGGCGCTGCGGTGTGGAGGAAGCCGGTCGCAGGGCCAGATACGCCTTTCTGGAGGAATGCCGTATAACGCAGGGCGCACGATGGGTGCTGACGGCGCATCATGTCGGGGATCTGGCGGAGGATGTGCTCATGCGTCTTTCCCGCGGGGCGGGATGGCCGGGACTTGGGGGCATGCGGGCCGTGGTGGACGAGCCGGGGAGGCATGTTTTGCGGCCTCTGCTCATGCTGGAGAAAAAAACGCTGGAGTCCATGCTGCTGCGCCTCGGTCTTTCATGGCAGGAAGATGCTTCCAATGAAAGCCGTTTATGGAAGAGAAATCGGATGCGCCATGACGTCATGCCGCTGTTTCTGGCGGAGAATCCGTCCTTTTATGAAAGCATACGCCGTCTCTGGCGCTGTGCCCGCAGGGATGAGCGCGACTGGAATGAAAGGGCGGGGCATCTTCCTCAAGAACGGAACGGCGGTCTTTTTTTGTCGGATGAGGATCTTCGTTCTCTGGGAGCATCCGACAGAATGCGTCTTATGGCGGAAGCTCTTCGACGCATGGGGGGAGAGCTTCGCGCGGACACGCTGGAGTCTGTGGAAGTGGCGTGGCATCGCAGACATTTTCCCCGTCGTTTTTCCTTCGGCGGAGGCGTCAAAGCAGAGCTTTCCGGTAAGGGACTTCTGTTTTTCCGCGCTCCGGGCCGCTAGAACGCAGCGTTTTTCTTTCGACCTGAAGTATTTTTTCTTTACGGCAGAAAACATGGCCGCAGGGATGCCGGCCAGTCGGAAGTGCTTTTTTTGAGACGGGGAAAATACAGGGAATATGCTGCCGTGTAACACTATGCAAGAATTACCCAGAACGGGGAAAACGTGCCGGAAAATTTGATAAGAAAAAATATAACCGATGGTTTTTATTTGATAAAAATCGTTACTGAATGTTTCTGATACGCCGAAAAGCGGAGTATCGGCCTTTTGCCTTAACCTTGCCAGCTGGTGTAGGGTGCTTATCTAGCAGCACGGGAAGGCGAAACAACGCATAACCTTCCATCATTCTCGCGAGGAGTTTTACCATGCCGCTGTATGATTTTGAGTGCAAGGACTGCCGGCACACCTTTGAGGAGCTGGCTTTTGAAGACGACGATGTGATCAGCTGCCCCAAGTGCGGGTCGACGAATACGGCCCGCCTTGTTTCCGCCCCCAGTCCCCTCAAGACAGGAGCCTTTCCTTTCAAGATCGGACCGAGACCGGCATGGATGAACGACAAGAGACTCAACCGCAACAGTCCCTGTCACGGCAACTGTTCCTCCTGCGGCGGAGGAACCGACGGAGCCGCGCAGTAATATCATGTTTTGCCATTTACAATGGCGGGATCGTTTGATGCGGAGTAGATTTCTGCCAGAAGGGGTCCGGTCACGTGCCTCATGCAAGGCAGCAGGTGCTGCCGGGAGAGGCGCGGCGTATGGCGGGTCTGCCGGGTAAGGGCAGGCTCAGCACAGAAGTTTCATTTCAGCAACCAACGCTCTAAAGACGAATGTACAAGGAGTTCTTATGAACGGCATCCTTAAAAAAACGGCGCTTGCCGTAACTGGTTTCGTATTTCTGGTATCTTCGGCGTCGGCAGCTCCCATGCTGCCCAACTTCGTGCCGCTGGCCAAGAAGGCCGGTCCTGCCGTGGTCAACATCAGCACGGAACGCGAAGTGAACAGCCCCGTCATGGATATGTTCAACTTCCCGGGCATGGATCGCTTCTTTGAACAGTTCGGCGGTCCCTTCGGCATGCGTCCCGGTCAGCCCGCTCCCAAGCAGAAGAGCAGCGCTCTCGGTTCGGGCTTCATCATTTCCGCCGACGGCTACATCGTTACCAACAACCATGTGGTGGAAGGCGCCGACAAGGTGACCGTGAAGCTCAACGACGACAAGTCCGCCGGTCTTGCCGCCACCATCGTGGGTACGGATGAGGAAACCGATCTTGCCCTGCTCAAGGTGGAAAGCCCCACGCCTCTGCCCGTACTCAGCTTCGGTGATTCCGAGGCCATGGAAGTCGGCGACTGGGTGGTGGCCATCGGCAACCCCTTCGGTCTGAGCAACACCGTGACCGCGGGTATTCTGAGCGCCAAGGGCCGCGACATTCATGCCGGTCCCTTCGATAACTTCCTCCAGACCGATGCCTCCATCAACCCCGGCAACAGCGGCGGTCCCCTCATCAACATGAACGGTGAGGTCATAGGCATCAACACGGCCATTTCCGCCAACGGTCAGGGCATCGGCTTCGCCATTCCGAGCAACCTTGCCTCCAAAGTCATCAAGGATCTGCGCGAAGGCAAGAAGGTCAGCCGCGGCTGGCTTGGCGTGACCATTCAGGATCTGGATGAAAACATGGCCAAGGCTCTTGGTCTCAAGGATGCCAAGGGCGCTCTCATCGGCTCCGTCATGGACGACGAACCTGCCGACAAGGCCGGTCTGCGTGCGGGCGACGTCATTATCCGCGTAGGCGACACTCCCATCGACAGCGCTTCTGCCGTGACCCGCAGCGTGGCTTCTCTCAAGCCCGACACCAAGGTCGACGTGGTGGTCATCCGCGACGGCAAGGAAGTGACCTGTTCCGTGAAGCTCGGTGAACGCGCGTCTCACACCTCGGCCATGCAGGGCAACGGACAGCAGAGCGAAGGCGGCGAGCTCGGCGTGAGCGTCAAGCCTCTGGCTCCTGAGGATGCCCGTGCGCTGCAGCTTTCCGGCGACGTGAAGGGCCTGCTTGTGGTGGGCGTGAACGGTAACGGTCCTGCCGCCGAAGCCGGTGTGCGTACCGGCGACGTGATCATGTCCGCCAACCTCAAGCCCGTGACCAGCGCGGACGAGCTTCTTTCCATCATCCGCAAGGAAGGCAAGGAACGCGGCGCCCTCATGCTGCAGATCAACCGTCGCGGCGAGAGCTTCTTCATCACCGTGAATCTGGAGAAGAAATAACGGAATGCCCCCCTTCGGGGGCTCCCTGAAACGCTGAGAAAGCGGCGGACGCCCCGTGTGTCCGCCGCTTTTGCTTTATGCGAATGAAGACGGGGGAGGACGAAGTTCATGCGCGGGGCGGATGGGCAAGCAGTCGCCGGGCCGTGATTTGTGGAGCGCGGCTTCTTTTATGCTTCGGCATTCAGAGGTGGGCAGGATGCCTCATGCCTGCCGAGGGGGAGCGCCGGGGGACGCGAGGCAGATCCGGCCGCCACAGAAGCACGGAGCGGCGTTTCTGCTTTTCCGGAGCCCTGCCTTCTTCGTTATAAGGTTTTCGGCCTGTGAAAGCGGCGTATCTCCACGCCTTCAAGCTGGAGCAGGGCTTCTTTTCTGTCGAGACCGCCGGCGTATCCCGTCAGACTTCCGTCTGCGCCCACGACGCGGTGACAGGGAATGATGATGGAAATGGGGTTGTGCCCCACGGCTCCGCCTACGGCCTGAGCCGACATGCTTTTCCTGTTCAGAATGCGGGCGGCTCGCCCGGCAAGGTCTCGGTAGGTTATCACGCTGCCGCTCGGAATAAGACACAGCTCCTTCCAGATGATCCGGCGGAACGGACTGCCTTCCGGGGCAAGAGAAAGCTCCGCTGGCGAGGGGCGTTTTCCTGAGAAATAGCGGTCGAGCCAGGCACAGGCCTGCGAGAGTACGGGATGAGCGCCGTCTGTGGTGGGAAAGGTCTGCAGGGAGTCGGGAAAATACTTCTGCCCTTCGATCCAGAGACCGCGGAGGTGTGATTCGTCGGCAAGAAGATGAAGCGTTCCGACGGGGGAGAGGTAGCGCATGGTATGAGGCATGAGAGCTCCGTCTTTTTGATCTGCCTGCAGGGCAGAACTTGAGTCTTCAGCCTAGCAGACTTCCATCCGGGGGAAAAGGCGGAGCGATGTTCGTCATGCCCCGGATGGAGTGGGCGGGGACTGGTCGGCGTTTTTCGATGTACGACTTTGCCCGAAAGAGGATCAGGGGGCAGGCGAAGAAAAAGGATAATGCCGGACGGAATAATATATATTTTACAATTATGTTATAATAAATCTGAAAAACGTTATCTTTGTGGTCCGCTTTGCCAAAAATGTCATCTTTTCTTGACATTTCAGGGTAATTTCTTATCTTTCAAAAAAATCAGCAAAACCTTCATGATGGAGTTTACATTCATGTCCAAGATCAGAATCGGCATTGTAGGTTACGGCAATCTCGGCCGTGGCGTTGAACTGGCCGTTGCCGCCAATCCCGATCAGGAGCTGGTGGCGGTATTTTCCCGTCGTGATCCTTCCTCCGTCAGCATTCTTACCGAAGGCGTTCCGGTCTGTTCCATGGCCGACGTGGCCGAGTGGAAGGACCGTATCGACGTTATGATTCTCTGCGGCGGAAGCGCGACCGATCTTCCCGAACAGACTCCGGCTCTGGCCTCCATGTTCAATGTGGTGGACAGCTTCGACACGCATGCCAATATCCCCGCGCATTTCGACCGCGTGGATGCCGCCGCCCGCAATGCCGGTACCGTGGGCATCATTTCCGTGGGCTGGGACCCCGGAATGTTCTCTCTGAACCGTCTGTATGCCAACTGCATTCTGCCCGACGGCCATGACTATACCTTCTGGGGCCGCGGCGTCAGCCAGGGGCACTCCGATGCCATCCGTCGCGTGAAGGGCGTTCTTGACGCCCGTCAGTACACCGTGCCCGTTCCCGAAGCCATGGATGCCGTGCGCAGCGGCAGCAATCCCGAACTTTCCACGCGTCAGAAGCATACCCGCGAATGCTTCGTCGTGGCGGCGGAAGGTGCCGACAAGGCGGCCATTGAGCATGAAATCAAGACCATGCCCAACTACTTTGCCGATTACGACACCACGGTCACCTTCATTTCGCAGGAAGAACTTGACCGCGACCACAAGGGCATTCCTCACGGCGGCTTCGTCATCCGTACCGGCAGCACCGGCGTCAACGGTGAGACCAAGCACGTCATTGAATATTCCCTGAAGCTCGGTTCCAACCCCGAGTTCACTTCCAGCGTGCTGGCTGCCTATGCACGCGCGGCCTATCGCCTGGCTCTTAAGGGCGAAAGCGGCGCAAGAACCGTGTTCGACATTGCTCCCGCCATGCTTTCTCCGCGGGATGGCGCCGATCTTCGTGCGCATCTTCTGTAGAACGCGCTTTTTGTGAGGCTTCCGGGGCTTCGGCGTTTCCTTCGGGAATCGTCGAAGCCCTTTTTCATGTCATGGTCGTTGCCGCGTTTTCGTCATGCGCCGGAAGAGGCGGCATCGTCGAAACTCCCATGGCTTTCCTGCTGTGGTTCAGGAGGGAAGAAGGGAGGCGAGGCTTCGGTTTTGCTTCCGGATCAGCCTGTTGTCGCCGGTCGCTGTCGTGCGGCGCGGAACGGCACGGCGCTCTGTCAGACGCTGCGGTCTGCGTGAAGCAGCGCCGTTTTTGTGTTGCCGTCATGCCTTTACCTTGCGGCAGAGAACCAGAAAAAGAACGGTCAGCAGCGCGGCTAGGAGCTCGGCGAACACGGGAGAAAGCCATATGCCCGTAAGGCCCAGAAACAGCGGCAGGATCAAAACCGTGATGATTTCAAAGAACAGCGTTCTCAAGACGGCAATGAGCGCCGATACAAGACCGTTGTTGAGGGCAGTGAAGAAAGCCGAGCCGAAAATGGCGATTCCCATGAAAAGGAAGCAGAAGGAATAGAGTCTGAAGCCGTCTGCGGCCATCTGAAGCACATCGGATTCGTGCCCCAGGAAGATTCTGCACAGAGGCACGGCAAACAGCTGGGAGATGACCACCATGCCCGCAGAGGTCGCGCCGATGATGACCAGACTTCTGCAGAGGACGTTTCGTACTTCCGGAAGGTTCTTTGCGCCGTCGTGGTAGGCGATGATGGGGGCCACGCCTATGCCGTAGCCCATGAAGACGGAAGCGAAGATCCAGGCGACATAGAGCATGGTTCCGTAGGCGGCTACGCCGTTTTCTCCGGCGTAACGGAGCAGCTGAAGATTGTAGATCATGCCGGCCACGGATGTGGCCACGTTGGTCATGAATTCTGAAGAGCCGTTCGTGCAGGCCTTCCATACGGCTTTCATGTCGAAGACGGGACGTATCAGCTGCAGCGTACTGCTGTTGGGGCGGAAGAAGTAGATGAGGGGAATGCCGCCGCCGGCAACGGCGCTGACGGCTGTTGCCAGGGCCGCGCCTTCCACGCCGAGCGGAATGACCCACACGAGAAGCGCGTCCAGCAGACCGTTGGTGACCCCGGCGGTAATGGTGACGAGAAGTCCCAGCTTCGGCTTTTCCGCCGTGACGAAAAAGCTCTGGAAGGCTGTCTGAAGAACGAGAGCCGGAACCGCGCAGACCACGATATGCCCGTATCTTGTGCTGTAGGAGAGCATGTCGCCTTCCGCACCAAGAAGAGAGGCAATATCCTCCATGAAGATGAGGCCAGAAACGGCGAAGACAAGAGAAACGACAAAAGCCGAAAGAATGAAGAGGGAAAAGAGTCGCCTTGCCTTTTCCATGTCCCCCCTGCCCATGACGTTAGCCACCACGGCGCTTCCGCCGGTGCCGAACATGAAGCCCACGGCGCCGAGGATGAGTATGAAGGGCAGAATGAAGTTGACGGCGGCAAAGGCGCTTTTCCCTACGAAGTTCGCAATGAAAAAGCCGTCCACCACACCGTAGATGGAGGTGAAGACAATCATGCATACCGACGGCAGAGAAAAACGAAGCATTCTGCGGTAGCTGAAGTGATCGGAAAGATGAATGGACATGGTTCTCCTCGGATGACGTTTTCCGGGGGCAGCGCTGCCCTGTTTGCGGATCGTTATGAATTCTGCCATGATAAGGTATCATGTTACCTTATAGTCAAGGAACTTTGCATGAAAAGAAAAGCCTTCTTGAGCAGCGGTGAATTTGCGGCCCTGTGCAGAACCACCAAGGCCACGCTTTTTCACTATGATCAGGAGGATCTGCTCAAGCCTCATCATGTTTCTTCCGGCGGCTACCGGTATTACGACGTCAAGCAGTTCTTCGATTTCGATACGATCAGCGTACTCAAGGATACGGGGTCGTCGTTGAAGGAAATCGGTCAGTACCGGAAAAAGCAGGACGGGGGGCATCTTCTGGAGATTCTGGAGGAGAAGCGCATTCTTCTTCAGCAGGAACAGGCCAGACTGGCCCGGCGGGAAGTCATGCTGTACGACATGAGCGCCAATCTTCGTGAGGCGTTGTCCTGTCGATATGACGAGTGCACTCTGGAGGAGCTGGAAGAGGAGAGTCTGGAAGTCATCTCTCCGGCGGAGGAGCGCTCCGATTCACTGGACGGATGCTCTGCCGATTTTTCTTCCTATATTGATTTTTATTACGGCGAGGGCGAGGTGTCGCGGCGACCGTTCGGCAGCATTCTGGACGGGAGCATTCTTGATGGCGGCGAATACCGGGAACTGTACTATTTCAAGAAGGCAGGGGAAAGCAGTCCCGCTCATGCCGTGCATGTGAGAAAGGCGGGACTTTATGCCGTTACGTTGCATAAGGGCACGGAAGAAAGCCACAGACGGTGTCTGGAGCGTTTGTCGTCCTTTATACGAGGGGAAGGGCTGAGCGTCTGCGGAGACTGTTATGCCTATGACATGGCAAGCTTTGCCCTGTTCGGATCCGACGGGGGCTATGCCGGCAAATACTGTGTCAGAGTGGAACGGGCGCCGGGCGGAAAGGCGTAATCGGGCGAGAATTCGGGCCGGATGGACTTCGACGTCCGCAACTTACCGGCAGGGTGATATCGTCCGGACAGCGGTCGGGCTGTTTCGTACGATGGGCGATCGGCATGGAAAAAAAAGAGGGCGCTGCATGCAGCGCCCTCCTCGTATGGAGCCGGAAAAGCTCATGGCCGGGCTTCGGCGAGGCGGGGACCAGTCCCGCCTGCAGGTTCCGGAAGATCAGTTCAGTCCGAAGAAGGTTTCGGCATTCTTGTGCATGATGTTTTCCACGACTTCCGGACGCAGCTTTTCAAGATACATGGCCACGGAGCTTTCCACGTCCACGCAGGGATAGGCGGAGCCGTAGAGAATCTTGTCGCGAAGCATGTAGTTGGCCGCTTCGATGTAGGACTGCGCTCCGGCCGCATGAAGGGCATAGATGTCGGGGGACAGATACACGTTGGGGTAGCGGAAGGCCAGCCATACGGCGTGTTCCACCCAGGGCCAGCCGGCGTGGCAGAGCGCGATCTTCAGATTGGGGAAGGCTGCGGCCACGTTGCCCGCGTGCAGGGGCCTGCAGAATTCATCCGTGGGGCCGTGGAAGCCGCCGAAGGAAATCAGCAGTGGAATGTGATGCTCTTCGCAGAAGGCGTAGGTGGGGAAGAGCTTTTCGTCGTCGATCATGACGCCGTGAAAGCCCGGCTCCATGAAGGCCGTGATGCAGGGGCCGTCGATGACATAGTGCTGAAGGGTGGCAATGGTTTCCGGGCTGCTGTCGGGGTGGATGCCGCAGGCGCCGAGAAAACGGTCGGGATACTGCGCCAGAAGTTCCACCAGCGCCTCGTTTTCGTAGCCTCTGGCATTCTTGCGGATGGAGACCACGCCCGTCATGTCTCCGGCGCGGTCCATTTCTTCAAACAGTTTCGTCATGGAGGCTTCGCGCATGGAGTCGGAGAGGTTCATGCCGAAGTTCTTGTAGAAGTGCTTCAGGGCAAAGGGATTTTCGGCTTCCATGTCGAACATGTTGCCTTTACCGAGATAGGGCTGAAACGGAGGGCGCAGACGAACGTCGATGATTTTCATCAGATACTCCTTGCAGATGCTGAAAAGTAAAAAGACGAATGCCTGGAAAAAGACGTCCGCATGCGCAGGGGAGAGCATACGGACGTCGGCAGGAAATCAGATCAGTCCCATTGCGTACCAGAAGGGCAGCACAATGACCCAGAACAGGATCAGGGTGATGACCATCTTGATGATGTTGTACTTCATGAAGTCCTTCATGGACATGACCCCGAAGCCGAACAGCACGAGCAGATAGGCGTTTTCATAGGGGAAGAAGACCATGTCGTTGGCAAAGAACATGCACATGAAGGGAAGCAGGGGGTAGGAAATGCCCAGACCCGTTCCCAGAGCGGCCAGAGGTCCGGGGAACATGCCCTGCATGGCGGACGGCGTCATGAGAACGTTCATGATGATGCCGAAGATGATGCACAGGAACAGGAATACGGGAATGGGGCAGCCGGTGAGCATGGGCGTGATGTAGGTGCTGATGGCCGGGCCGATGCCCACGGCCGCGCCCACGCCGCCGATGCTCATGCAGGAAGCGATGAACACGATGAAGCCGAAGTTGACCGTATCGAGGGATTTCTTTCTGGTGGCCACCTCTATGCCGGGCAGGAAGAACAGCATGGGAATGATGATGAAGCCGTAGTTCATGTCAAGCTTGTGCAGCGGCTGGGTGATGATGTAGGCGAACAGGAGGACGGTCAGGAAGATGGCCTTCTTTTCCTTGACGGTCAGCTTGCCGAGCTTGGCATATTCGGTTTCAAAGTACTGCGCTCCGCCCTTGAGGAAGGGGGAGGGCTTGTAGAGCTTGTAGAAGATATAGACGATGATGAACTGAATGACGATGAGCGGCAGATTGTAGACGGTGAGCGTCCACCATGTCATCTGAAAGTCCTTGACGACCATCTGCACGCCGCCGCCCCACAGACCGACGGTCACGGGGCTGTAGATGAAGTTCAGAGCGGCGGTGGAAACGATCTGCGCCACGATCATGATGAGGATGCCTTCGCTGGTATGTTCCAGCTTGAGCGCCTTGACCACGCCGTAGCAGAGCACAATGGTGACCATCCAGCCGTTGGTGAACGACACGATCATGACCACGAGGCCGGCGACCATCAGGGCCATGAGAAGCTTGAGCAGGCTGCCCTTGCAGCGGGTTCCGGCCCAGAGCACGATGCGGTTCAGCAGACCGCTTTCATCCAGTGCGTTGGCGAAGATCATGCCGCCCACGATCATGAACATCATGAAGTTGCCGGACCAGATGCCCAGAGCCGTGGACGTGGGAACCGTACCTGTTATGACGTAGGCCACGGGCAGAAGCAGACCCACGAGCATGTTGGGCAGAAGCTCGAAGGCCGCCAGCAGGATGACGAAGATGGTGGAGACCAGAAACTCCCGCATGGGAGCGGGGAAGGACTCGCTTGCCGGAATGAGCTGGATGCCCAGGGGCAGCAGAATGGTGACGAGCCATTTCATCCAGGTAAAGACTTGAGTATTCATAGCGCCTCGGAAAAACGGAAGTGTTTCTGACTTGATTAAATGCCGGAGGGAAGCAGCCCGGCCGGTATCGTTTCTTGAGGAAGCGACGGAGGGCAGAGTCCGTGCAGAGAATCGCTGCACGGGCTTTCGGACTACGCGGAAAGTCCCAGGAAGCGGGCGGCGTTTTCACCGAAGACGAGGGGCCGGACTTCCTCTCTGAGCTGAGCTTCGTATCCCTTCTTGGCGCCCATGAGCGGCATGATGGGATAGGCGGAGGAGAAGATGACCCTTTCCCGGAGAAGATAGTTGGCGGCCATGGCATAGTCGGCCATGCCGGGAGAGCGGAGCATGTAGAAGTCCGGGGCGAGGTACACGTTGCGGCGATTCAGGGCGATCTGGCACACTTCCGACACATAGGGCCAGCCGCCGTGCATGAGGGCGATGTTCAGGCGGGGGAAGGCTGCGGCTACGTCGTCGATGAGTTCCGGGGCGTAGTAGCGCAGCGAGCGGGTCATGATGCCGCCAAAGGTGAAGACCAGAGGAATGTGCTTTTCCTGGCAGTAGTCGTACAGGGGGAAGGCCCAGGCGGAGTTGACCAGCCAGGGCGTCGAATCCTGACCCGGTTCCATGACGATGCCGGTGCAGGTGCCGTTCACCACGAAGCGCTCGGTTTCTTTGATGGCGGCGTTTATGTCCTGAACGTCGATGCCCGCAAGGCCGATGAGTCTGTCGGGGTAGAGGGCGATGAGCTGTTCCAGATCTTCGTTGCGACCGCCGGTGGCCTTGCGCACGGGCACCACCAGCTTGTCGATGCCCGCCTCATCCGCTTCCTGAAGAAGCAGGGGCATGGAGAACTGCGTTGCGGAAGGGGATATGGGAGAATCCACACGCAGCATGCTTTCGCTGTTCAGATGTTCCAGTGCGGCAGGCGTGAAGAAACTGTCCTTGTAGGCGGCAAAGGGCGCCCGTACTCTGAAGTCGATGACCATATATTGGCTCCTTGGAGAAAAAATCGTTTTTAGAGGCCCACGGTCGCCATGACGAGCGGAAGACCGAGACCAAGCATGACGATGATGGCGGCCACGCAGCCCCAGGTACCGGCCTTGAAGGCGCGACGCACGCCGACCCATTCGCCGTTGGCGAAGGAGAGCGCGCCCACCGTGGAGGCGGCAGGAGTGGCATAGGCGGCGCCTGCGGCGAGGAAGGTGAGGATGGAGAAGCCCACGGGGTTGATGCCGGTGCTCTGGCTGAGGTTCCAGATGAGGGGAATGGCGATGAGCACGATGGTCACATTGTGGGTGAACTGCGTCATGACGTTGATGAAGATCATGAATCCGGCAAGGAAGAGGAGAACGCTGCCGCCGCCCACGAAGCTGTGGAGAGCGTCGCTGAGCACCTGACTCAGGCCTGCGCCGTCGCTGCTCAGCGCGGCGGAAACGGGAATGGAGGCGGCAAGCATCCAGATGATGTTCCAGTTGATGCCGGAGGAGCACTGATGGAAGTCGAACACGGCTTCACCGTCCACGCGCAGGAAGGAAAGCACGCCGAGAATGACGACGATGGCGACCACCATGTTGAACTTGCCGAAGAAGGCCGCGGCGGCGGAACCGGCGGGCAGCACGTTGGGCAGGAACATCAGCAGCAGGAAGATGACGAGCGCGCAGGCGGCGATGCGTTCCTTGCGGCCGACATGGATCTGAGAGCTGATGGTGTCGAGATACTCAGGCGTAAGATTGGCAAGGCGGGAGATGTCGGGACGGAAAATGAAGCGGATGATGAGCGTGTAGAGAATGAGCGTGGCGATGCACACGGGCAGGGCTATGGCAATGACCGTGAGGTTGCTTATGACCGCGCTGCCGGAGGAAAGATCGGCCAGCGTGCTGATGCCCATGAGGTTCTGTCCGGCCCAGGGCTTGCAGGCAAAGGAAAGCACGCCTGCCATGTAGACGCCGGCCAGAAGGTAGGCGGGATAGTCGTCGCCCTGCTTCATGTCGATGTCGTGGAACATGGAGTAAAGAATGCCCGCAATGAGGAAGGCCGCGGGAACGCCGTCCACGAGAAAGCCGATGATGAGCGTGCCGATGAGTACGCTCGCGGTGAACAGCCAGGGATGTCCGGCAAAGAAGCGGCGGCTCAGGCACCACTTGGCCATGACGTCATTGATGCCGCTCTTGTCGCAGTAGGTCGTAAAGGCCAGCACGAAAATGGTGAACAGCACGGCAGGGTGGGAAAAGGCGCTGCTTATGACCTGACCGGGCGCGGCATATCCCGTGAAGCCCAGCGCCACAAGGCAGATCATGCTGGGCCAGGCAAAGCCGATGAAGGTCCAGCCGTACAGCATACCGAGAAAGACCCCCAGAATCTTCATGCCCATGGCGGTGATGCCTACGGGAGGCAGAAAACCGGTGCCGAACGTAAGAAGAAAGAAGATGACGATATGCAGGATGTGCCTGCTGTCGCTGACGGAAGGCTGTTTCATGACGATGCTCCTGTGTAGATATCCTCACGGAGCGCCCGAGAGCGGACGCTTCCTTCATGATACAGACATACCGAATGGAAGGGCTTGTGTATAATTGCTTTTTCTTATAACTTGGTTATAAATTTTTTTATAGCCGTTGGGGATAAGCTGATATGCGCTTGGAACAGCTCCAGTATTTCGTGCAGGTGGTTGAGTCGCATTCGTTCAACAGGGCGGCGCAGAAGCTCAACATCACCCAGCCGGCACTGACCAATTCCATTCGTTCCCTTGAAGAGGAGCTGGGAGTGCAGCTTCTGATACGCAGCCGCAGAGGCTGTGTTCCCACGTCGTGGGGCGTACGCATTTATGAGGACTGCAAGAGTCTTCTGGCGGAGCTGTCGGCCAAGATGGCCTCATGGCGGAGCTTCGGTACGGGGCGGGCCAAGTCTGATCCGGTACTCATTCCCGTGGTGGCCATTCCTTCGGCCTGCAATTATCTGGCCGAGCACGTTTTTTCGCAGATGAAAACCGCGCTTCCGCAGGTGGATATCGTTCTTCACGAAGCCACGGTCTACGATCTTTATTCCTTTCTGCTGAAGGGAACGGCCCATATCGGGGTAACGGCCTTTTCCGACGGCGAGGCGGAAAAGCTCATTACCCAGTATCGGGAAATAGGCTTTCACTGCGAGCCTTTGCTGGAGGATGAGTACTATATCTTTCTTTCCACTCGTCATCCTCTGGCCGGCAAGGAGAAGCTGAGTCTCGACGATTGCTCCACGCTTACGCTGGCCACGTATTCCAACCAGATTCTCAAGCGCAATCAGCTCTTTCAGAAAAAAATTTTCGATGTCGTGGGCATTACCCGCTATTCCTATGTGAACAGCCGGGAAAACATCATGCAGATGGTGGCCCAGAACAAGGCGGCCGGATGCTTTCTGCATCGCATGTCCGCCTACAGCTGGTACATCACCAACGGACTCATCCGGGCGCTGCCCGTGGAAGGCCTGCATCTTATGCCGTCCTTCCACTATCTTGTTTCTCTGGAACAGGATGCGCTCAGCGAGGAAGAACGGCAGGTGGTGGATTTCATACGCAGCCGGTATACCGGAGAAGGAGTCTCCCTTGACGGAAAGGGGGCCGGCGGGCCATTGTAGAGAAGGAAAGAGCTCAGCCCTGGCCGGAATGCTTTGCAGCAGATCCGGCCGATGCGGATGCGGAACTTTTTCGTCAGCGTCTCCGGTTTTTCCGGCGGCGCGGTATTTTCAGGTTGTCAGCTCGAGGAGAGCAGTATGGAGCATACGGAAGTCGGCGTCATCATTCTGACGTACAATGACTGGAAAAATACGCTGGAATGTCTTTCATGCGTTCACGCCCAGAGCGGTCTGCCCCGTCGCATCATCGTGTGCGACAACGGGTCCGACAATGCCGTGGCCGACCGCATCCTTGAGGAATGGAGCGCGCTGGCGGCCCGTGACGGTCTGCCGGAACCGGTGGAGGTTTACGGCTCGGATTCTTCCGCCGCTCCGCTGGTACTGCTTCGCCGCGAGGATCCGGAGAGCATAGGCGGGGCCATGAACGCAGGCATGCGCTTTCTTCTGTACGACAGGGAATGCCACGGGTTCTGGCTCCTGCGCAACGATGCCCGCCCTGAATCCTTTGCGCTTGCGGCGCTTCTGCACCATCTCGATGACGAGGATCTCAGCCATCCCATAGGCATGGTCGGCTCCACGCAGCTCGTAAAGGATTCCGATGTGCTGGAATGTGCCGCCGGAGGGCGCTGGAGCCGTTGGACCGGCGATCAGATTCCGCTTGACAAGGGCCTTGAAAGACACGGCCTTTCCGACAGGAAGGAAATTGCGGAGCGCCTCGACTATGTTTCCGACGCATCCTGCCTCATCACCCGGACGATGGCCGAGGACATCGGTCTTTTCGACGAGCGCTTCAGCGGTTTCTATGAGGATGTGGAATACGGACTGCGCGCCAGAAAGGCGGGCTATGCCCTGAACTGGGCGCCCGGAGCCATGGTGCGGCGCATGGACTGCTCCACGGCCGGTCTGACGCCGTTCCTCAGTGTGACGGACGATCCGGAGCTCGCGCCCAAGGACGACATGAATTTTATCCGGGCCCGCTTCTACCTTCTGCGTCTGGCGCATCCTTTTGCGCTGCCGTTCATGCTGCTGGCGCTTCCCTTTTCGTGGCGTACGTTCCGTTCCCGCAGGGGGCGTTTTTTCATGGTCATGCGCGCGGCGCTGGACGGCGCTGCCGGACGTATGCAGTAGGCTTTTTTCCGACGGATAACAAAAAAGCCCCCGACCGGAGACGGACGGGGGCTTTCTTTTTTTTTCTATAAGGAAGGAGGCCGGATTATTTGCCTTCCTGCTCCATGCGGTACTGAGCCACGTCGTCAACGGTGGCCAGCGGCATGTTGTGGGCACGGGCAAAGGCGGCCACTTCGGGCAGGCGGGCCATGGTGCCGTTTTCCAGAGTAAGTTCGCAGAGAACGCCCGCGGGGATGAGTCCTGCCATACGGCACAGATCCACGGTCACCTCGGTATGGCCGCGGCGTTCAAGAACGCCGTTGGGCTTGGCGCGCAGCGGGAACACATGGCCGGGACGATGAAGATCTTCCGGCTTGGCGTCGGGATCGATGGCAGCCTTGACGGTGGTCACGCGGTCGGAAGCGGAAACGCCGGTGGTCACGCCTCTGGCGGCTTCGATGGTCACGGTGAAGGCGGTGTGGTTCTTGTTGGTGTTGTTCTGCACCATGGGGGGCAGATCAAGGGCGTTGGCCTTTTCGTCGGTCAGGCACAGGCAGACGATGCCGCTGCATTCGCGGATGAGCAGAGCCATCTGTTCCGGCGTGAGCGTTTCGGCGGCGTAGATGAGATCGCCTTCGTTTTCGCGGTCTTCGTCGTCGACGATGAGAACGCCGTTGCCGCTTTTCAGCGAGGCGATGGCGCGTTCAACGCGTTCACGGGGAGTTCCGAAGGATTCAAGGATGGAAAGCTGACGCATGACAAACTCCTTTGGGAGAATATCCGGCATCAGGGCGGCATAAGGCGCTGGGAGAGAGGAGAGGGGGTGCCTCCGCCTGGAGGCCTGGGATCCATTCTCTTTCGTCCGGACTGTTACCGTCGGCCCCGGATTTTCACCGGATCTGCAGCTCTTCCCGTGAAGAGCCGCCCGCGGGCTTCCGACCGAAGCCGGATCACCGCCGGTGGGGACTTTCACCCCGCCCTGAGAAATATGCCTTATTTTTTAATCCGTTCAGGCGAGGTGTCAAGAGTCCGTGTCGTATTTCTACGGAACTTCCGGCATATTCTTTGGTTTTGAATCCGGGAATGCAGGCCGGGCGTGCGCCGCGTGCGTCGTGACGCAGAGGCGCTGCAGCCGGTCCGTTCTTCCGCCGTTGACAGAGTTGCCCAAGCCTGAGAGAATGCCTGCTGCCCTTATTCCGGCAGGCCGGAAGGGCCGATTCATAATCATTCAGCGCCGCTACCGGCAGGAGCAATACAGTGATGACCATTGACGAACAGGTGAAGATCATACGTCGCGGTATCGTGGACCTTGTAAGCGAAGAAGACCTTCGCAAGAAGCTTGCCCGCGACAAGCCCTTGAACATCAAGGTCGGCTTCGACCCCACCGCACCAGATCTGCACCTCGGCCATACCGTGGTCATCCATAAGATGCGTCAGTTCCAGGAACTGGGACACAACGTCACCTTCCTCATCGGCGACTTTACGGGCCGCATCGGCGATCCTTCCGGCAAGTCCAAGACGCGTCCTCCGCTCACTGAAGAAGAAGTGAAGCGCAACGCCGAAACCTACAAGGAGCAGGTCTTCAAGATTCTGGATCCGGAAAAGACGACGGTGGGCTTCAACTCCGAATGGGGCGACAAGCTGACTCCCGCCGATTTTCTGCGTCTCATGTCGAACTGCACTGTGGCCCGCATGATGGAGCGTGACGACTTTGCCAAGCGTTACCGCGAAAATACGCCCATTGCCATTCATGAATTCATGTATCCGCTGCTGCAGGCCTATGACTCCGTCATGCTGCATACCGACGTGGAAATGGGCGGCACCGATCAGATTTTCAACCTGCTCATGGGCCGTACCCTTCAGGGCCACTATGGCATGGAAGCCCAGTGCGCGCTGACCATGCCTCTGCTCGTGGGGCTGGATGGCGAACGCAAGATGTCCAAGTCCTACGGCAACTACATCGGCGTCATGGAATCTCCTTCCGATCAGTTCGGCAAGGCCATGTCCATTTCCGACGACCTCATGTGGAACTGGTACGAGCTCATTTCCGTGAAGAGCCTTGAGGAAATTGCCGACATGAAGGCCCGCGTGCAGGCCGGTTCTCTGCATCCCAAGCTGGTGAAGGAAGAGCTTGCCATGGAAATCGTGGCCCGCTATCACGGCGAAGAGGCCGCCGTTGCCGCGCGCGACGGTTTCAACAACGTGTTCAAGAAGGGCGGCATTCCCGAAGACGCCATCACCTGGAGCGTGAATTCCGCCGAGGACGACTGCTCGCCCGTGGCCATTCTGGCCGCCACCGGCCTGGTGCCTTCCCGCGGCGAGGCCAAGCGCAAGATCGCCGCAGGCTCGCTCAAGGTCAACGGTGAAAAGATGACGGACGGTCTTACGGCTCTGCCTGCCGGTGAGTACACCCTCAAGTACGGCAAGAAGGGCTTTGTCGTCCTTACCGTGAAGTAGGTTGTCATGACGGATATCAAGCCGGAACCGTTCGGCCGCTGTGCCGATGACCGTTGCCCGGGGCGCTGCCCCTACCGCGACGAGCAGCTTATGACGGCCGAAGGCCGTGCCGGGCTGCTTGGCTCCATACGCCCGGCGGAAGGGCAGCCGTGGCCTGCCAAGGTGGTGCATGTGACGTGCCAGCCGGAAGAAACCCGGGTGGACATTCCCCGTGTGAAGGCCAAGAACGTCGGTATTCTGTTGAAAACTCTGGGACTCCGTCAGGGAACGGCCATCGTGGCCTGCGGAGATACCCTGCTGACTCCCGATACTCCGCTGTACCCGAATCAGAACATTCTGGTCAGAAAGGTGATGAGCAGCGGGTAGAAAACGGGCGGAACGTCCTTGTTGCGGGGGATGGATTCTCTGTTCTTCAGAGAAGATCGCCCTTTAAAAGAGGATGCTTCCGCCGCCGGACAGCGCGGTGCATGCGCGCTGTTACGTCCTGCTTTTTACATGCGATTTTGTCCGCCCCGGCATGGCAGTTTTCCGTGCCCGGGCGGACTTTTTTATGCTCCTGCACCTAGCTGCGGGCGCTTCGGAACCATGCTGTTCCGGGCGTGTTTTTTTCGAAAGTGCCTGCCGCATCATCAGAAATAAACTTCTGTTCGCTACGAGGAACCCGTGAATGGTGGGAAGCACTGCGGAGCGGTCTTTCAAATCCCTTGCTTCGCATCGAAAAAAAACAGGCGCTTCATCAGGGAAAACGTAGGTCTTTCAAGAGAGTAGAGGAAAGAGACGCGACGCTGTGACGAGCGCCCGGCCAAGGCCTCCTGAGAAAAAAGTTGTCATTTTCTGTCGAAATCAGGAATGATTCCCCCTTGACTGCCGAAAGCTCATGCTTATCTGAATGTCGATGCGGAAAGAATGATGCATCACAGGAGAAAATGATATGGGTGTGGCTTACAAGGATTATTACAAGCTGCTGGGCGTCGAGCGCTCGGCATCGAAAGACGAGATCGCCAAGGCTTACAAGAAGCTCGCCCGAAAGTATCATCCCGACCTGAACCCCGGCGATAAGAACGCCGAGGAGAAGTTCAAGGAAGTCAATGAAGCGTACGAGGTGCTCAAGGACGAGGAAAAGCGTCGGATGTACGATCAGCTCGGCCCCAACTGGAAAGACGGCCAGCAGTTCACCGGCGGTCCCGGATTTGAGAACTTCAACTTCAATTTCAATGGAACGCAGGGCGGCTTCAGCGGGGTGAACAGCGACTTTTTTGAAGCGCTGTTCGGTCACATGGGGCGCGGAGGCTTCGGCGGACAGGCGGGAGGGGATCCTTTCGGTTCGTTCGGCGGAAGCTACGGTCGCCGGTCCCGCCGCGGTTCCGATGTGGAAGCAGAAATCGAGATTTCTCTCGAAGAGGCACGCCGTGGCGGCACCAAGCAGGTTACGCTTTCCGGCGGCGGTACTTCGAGCAATCTGCAGATCACCATTCCTGCGGGTATACGTGACGGCGGCAAGTTGCGCCTGCGCGGAAAGGGCAATCCCGGCGATCCGGCCGGAGATCTCTATCTGACCGTGCGTTATGCCAAACATCCCGTTTTCCGTGTGGACGGACTGGACGTGACATGCGATGTGACGCTGCAGCCCTGGGAAGCCGTTTTCGGAACGAAGAAGCGGGTTCCCACTCTGGACGGCGAGGTGGAAATGCACATTCCCGCCGGCAGCTCCAGCGGTCGCAGATTGCGTATTCGCGGTCGCGGACTGGGGCCGGTTGAAGGACGCGGCGATGAATATGTTACCGTTGCCATCAGCGTTCCGAAACCGGAAGACCTGAATGACGAACAGCTGAACCACTGGAAGGCTCTTGCCGGCCGGGAATAGGCTGTTTGCGTGATTGAGAGGTGGGATATGGCGATTGAAAAAGTAACTTCGTGCTCTCCCGCAGCCTCTGCGCTTGTTGCCTGGGCCGAATTTCTGGAACAGACGGGCACGCCGGTGGAACGTGTCCGGGAACTTATGGAACTGGGCTGGCTCGAACCCGCAGGTCGGGCGACCCATGCCGTGTTCTTCCGTCGTTCCGACATCTACCGCACCAGAAAGCTTACGCGTCTTTGCGAGGATTTCGAGATGCCCTGCGTGGCAGGAACCATCATCGTGGATCTTCTTGACCGCATAGCGGAACTGGAAACCCGTCTGAGAGAGCTCGAACGCGGATAGCGCGGGCTGCCCCGGAGTTTTGACTCCGGAAATCAACGACAAAAAAATTTACGGATTCGGTTATGCCGAACCGATTTCTGAAGTGTGGAGAGCGGAACAGCCGCAACACGTCCCGGTTTCGGAAGAGGCGGGGATAAGAGGCACGCAGCCATGCGGTTCCGCACTTTGCAGGGAGGATTTTCTATGGATATGAACAAGTTTACCATGAAGGCGCAGGAAGCTCTGGGCGAGGCCCAGAACATCGCCCTCATGCGCAATCATCAGGAAGTGGACGTCGAGCATCTTGCTCTCGCCCTCCTGCGGCAGAAGGATGGGCTGGTGCCCGGCATTCTCGGCCGCATGAACGCCAAGGTTGAGGTTGTTGCCGCGGAACTGGAACAGGCTCTCGACAAGAAGCCTTCCGTCACCGGTTCCGGTGTGGATCAGCAGACCATTCGCATTACGCAGCGTCTGGCCCGTGCGCTGGCGCAGTCTGAAGAACTGGCCCGCCGCCTGAAGGACGAGTACATCAGCGTGGAGCATATTTTCGCGCAGCTCGTTGAAGCCGGCGGCGCCATGGGCGAAATCTGCCGCAGAAACGGCATCGACCAGGAGAAGTTCCTGCAGGCGACCGCCGAAGTCCGCGGCGGTCAGCGTGTGACTTCCGCAAGCCCGGAAGACACGTATGAAGCTCTTTCCAAGTACGGCCGCGATCTGGTGGAGGCTGCGGGACAGGGCAAGCTTGATCCCGTCATCGGCCGCGATCAGGAAATCCGTCGTACCATCCGCATTCTGTCCCGCCGTACCAAGAACAATCCCGTTCTCATCGGCGAGGCCGGTGTCGGCAAGACGGCCATCGTGGAAGGCCTGGCTCACCGTATCGTGAAGGGCGACGTGCCCGAAGGCCTGAAGAACAAGAAGCTCATCGCTCTGGATATGGGCGCGCTCATCGCAGGCGCCAAGTACCGCGGCGAGTTTGAGGAACGCCTGAAGGCCGTGCTCAATGAAGTGCAGCGTGCGGAAGGCCGTATCATCCTGTTCATCGATGAACTGCATACCATCGTAGGCGCGGGCAAGACCGACGGCGCTATGGATGCCAGCAACCTGCTCAAGCCCATGCTGGCCCGCGGAGAGCTGCACTGCATCGGCGCGACCACCATCGACGAGTACCGCAAGTACATCGAGAAGGATCCGGCTCTGGAACGTCGTTTCCAGCCCGTGCTTGTGGACGAACCGAATACGGAAGACGCCATTTCCATTCTGCGCGGACTCAAGGAACGCTTTGAGGTGCATCACGGCGTGCGTATCAGCGATTCGGCCATCGTGGAAGCGGTGGTGCTTTCGCAGCGCTATATCTCCGACCGTCAGCTTCCTGACAAGGCCATTGATATCATTGATGAAGCTGCGGCCATGATCCGCACTGAGATCGACTCCCTGCCTTCCGAGCTGGATGAGATCAACCGCAAGGTGATGCAGCTTGAGATCGAGCGCGAGGCGCTGCGCCGCGAAACCGACGACGCCTCCCGCGAACGTCTGCAGAAGCTGGAAAGCGAACTTGCGGATCTGCGCGGTACGCAGACGGCCCTCCGTTCCCGCTGGGAAGAGGAGAAGAAGGCCATCGACGGCGTGCGCCAGCTCAAGGAAAAGATCGAGCAGACCCGGCATCAGATTGAAGAAGCGGAACGCTCCTATGATCTGGCCAAGGCTTCTCAGCTGAAGTATGCGACGCTTCCCGAGCTGGAAAAGCAGCTCAAGGAAACGGAAGAAAAGGCCGCGGCCGTCAGCGACGGCAAGGAAAGCCGCCTGCTCCGCGAGGAAGTGGGCCCCGACGACGTGGCCGGTATTGTGGCTCGCTGGACCGGTATCCCGGTGACGAGACTTCTGCAGTCCGAACGGGAAAAGCTGCTGGAACTGCCTGCCCGTCTGCATGAACGTGTGATCGGTCAGGATGAGGCCGTGCAGGCCGTGTCCGACGCGGTGCTGAGAGCTCGTGCCGGTCTTTCCGACCCTCATCGTCCGCTCGGTTCCTTCATCTTCCTTGGTCCTACCGGCGTTGGTAAGACGGAACTGTGCAAGACGCTTGCCGAAGCGTTGTTCGATACCGAGGACAACATGGTTCGTCTGGACATGAGCGAGTACATGGAAAAGTTCTCGGTGTCCCGCCTCATCGGTTCGCCGCCAGGATACGTGGGCTATGAGGAAGGCGGTCAGCTCACCGAGGCCGTGCGCCGCAAGCCCTACAGCGTGGTGCTGTTCGACGAGGTGGAAAAGGCCCATCCCGACGTGTTCAATACGCTGCTGCAGCTTCTGGACGACGGCCGTCTGACGGACAGTCAGGGGCGTACCGTGGACTTCCGCAACACCATCATCATCATGACCTCCAACATCGGTTCTTCGATCATGTTGGACGGCATTGATGAGAAGGGCGAATTCAAGCCCGGCGTTCGTGACGCCGTCATGACGGAACTCAAGCGTTTCTTCCGGCCTGAATTCCTGAACCGTGTGGATGAAACGGTCATGTTCTATCCGCTTCGCGCGGATCAGATAGGTGCCATCGTCGATCTGCAGATGAAGAGTCTGCAGAAGAGACTCGACGAGCGCAAGATCACGCTGGAGCTTTCCGACGATGCCCGCAGCTTCATTGCCGAAACGGCCTATGATCCTGCCTACGGCGCCCGTCCGCTCAAGCGCTGGATCCAGCACAATCTGGAAACGAAGCTCGCCCGGGCCGTCATCAGCGGCGAGATCCGTGACGGCTGGAAGGTGCGCGTGGTGGTCGACAGAACGGAAGACGGTGGAACTCTGAGATTCGAGAGAGTGGAAGAGTAACCGATATCGGATAAAGGAGGTCGCTCCGAAAGGGGCGACCTCCTTCTTTGTCCGGCGTACATGCTTCGAAAGCAGTCGTGCCGGACATTTTTTATTTAATGAACATCTCAGATGATGTTGTGCGGAAGGCAGGTTGTTTCCGAACGTTGAGACGAGAGGACAGGAGTCTGAGGCGCGGCATGGCCATGCCTTTTCGAACGATATTCCCGCGTGAAAGACGCTGATCGACGAAAAGGCGGATGAACACGGAGTATGTTCGATGGTGAAAGAAACTTGAAAGATGGAAAATTCATATATTTTTGATGGTTCTTTTTAGATTTGGTGGCGTTGAAACACTTTTTTATATTATTTTTTTGTGAATAATATGACTAACAGCAGGAAATAAGGTATAATTATGGCGAATATGAAATGAAAATGTGAACTTGTGTTTTTTTAAGACATGAAAAAGAAGGGACAGTCATGTATGACTGTGTTTTGGGGTACGTGCCGGATAGGGTAATGTTCTGGTACGCCCCAGAAGCAGACGGAATAATTTTTTTGACGATAAGGGAGGCTGGAGGCGAAGATCGAATAAAAATTTTTGCAGGAAAACTATTATTTTAACGTTTCATTAACAAAATTATGTCGTTTCATTGCGAAAAGGAGTGTCAGTGTCGAGCTGTGGAAAAAGAGGGATTTTCCACGTCGGTATGGTTAAACTACTTTTTTCAAAGGAATGACTGCAATGAAAAAGCTTGTCACACTTCTTCTCGCGGCCGGCATGACGTGCGCTGTGTCTGCTCCCGCTTCTGCTGTCGACGTCAAGATGGACGGTCAATATCTGTTTACCTTTATCTCCGGCGAACGTATCGGTTCCGGTGATAACTATGATATGGCCGGTCAGCGTCTGCGTCTCGGCATGACGTTTACGGCCTCTGAGAATCTTTCCGGTTATCTTCAGCTTCAGGCAGGCATCAGTCAGAATGCGAACAACGGGTATGATTGGGGTACGGATGACACCGGTCGTAATTCCTATCTGGCTGTACGTCAGTCGTACATTGACTGGATGATTCCTCAGACGACCATTAAAGTCCGCATGGGTAAGCATCTGTTTGGTCTGCCGGAAGATGCCTTCGGAAAGAACGCCATCATGCATCCGGGCTGGGCTGGTCGTGATGGTATCGTATTGACTTCGCCTGTCACGGACTGGCTTGGTCTTACGGCATTCTGGAATCGCGGCGCCTATGATAACGGTGAAGACGATATCTTCAACAATGACACTGTTCATGCCGGGAAAACCGACTTCTTCGGACTGGCTGCCGACATGAAGTTCGATGGATTCTCTTTCACTCCGTACGTGATGTACGGGGCGGTGGACAGAGGCGCGGATGTCAAGGCCTCTACGGATGCCAGTGCTGCGATCGTTTCCGGAAAACCCGCGACGCTTTCTGCAGACGGCAACGCCTACTGGTTCGGCGCTACCGCCGCCATGACGTACTTTGATCCCTTTGTGCTGAAGATATCCGGAGCTTACGGTCTGACCAGCTATGAAGGTTCGGCATTCATGTCGCAGGATGACAAGGTCGTCGGCGAAATGAACATGAATGACCGTTCCGGCTGGTATGTGCAGGCCAAGGCATCCTATAAGACTGCCTATGGTACTCCCGTTCTCGGCGCATGGTACGGATCCGGTGACGACAGCGACTCCCAGTATGCGCGTCAGGGCTGGATTCCTACCAATAACGGACGTTTTCATCCTACCGTCGGCTTTACTGCCGGTGAATATGGTCTGTACGATCCTACGGTTCGCCATAATATCGCCGGTACCTGGGGTGTTCAGATCGGACTTGAGGACGTGTCCTTCCTTGAAGATCTGACGCATGACTTTACCGTGACCATGTTCAAGGGTACCAACAGCGACAAGTGGTCGTCGAATATGGCTATGAGCGACTACTACATGACCAATTCTGATACTGCTGTTGAATTCAATATATCCAATACTTATCAGATCTACAAGAATCTTGCGGCAAATCTTGAACTCGCCTACATCATCAACGACTTCGACAAGGATGATCACAGCGGCGTCAAGATGGATAAGGATGGCTGGGATGTTGCGCTCAGCTTTGCCTACAAGTTCTAATTCGGAGCGGAACGGTTTTATTGACCGTCTACTCTAAAGAAGGCTCAGGCGCAACTTAGCATCATGAAAGAAAACGGGAGAGGTTGGAAAAGGCCTTTCCCGTTTTTTTATCATGCATTGTGCGACGATATGATCAGTGGAAGAGGTACCAGCTGTATGGAATCATTGCATTCAGGAATAGGGCTTCGCCTGCTTATCGTGACTGAGGATGAGCCTCTTGCACAGGCGTTGTATGATTATCTTACGCCGCTGGGATATAATCTGGATCGGGCATCAAGCGGCATGACGGGGTGGAGCCGCGGCTCTTCCGGATCCTATGAGGTACTTCTTCTGGACATGGTCCTGTCCGGAATGGACGGTCTTACGCTGTGTCGTCGGCTTCGTGAAGAAGTCGGACTGGAGAGTCCGGTACTCATGTTCATGGCCGGAGAGTCGCTGGAAACGCGGGTGCTGTGCCTCAACTGGGGCGCGGACGGATTCATCAGCAAGTCCGCCGATATGCGCGAAGTGGAAGCCATGATTCGCGCCGTGGCGCGGCGTTTTCGCGCACAGCACGCCCCGCACAGACTGACTTGGGCGGGATTGGAGCTTGATCCGCAGACGCATACGGCCACCTGCGAAGGGGTCCCTTTACAGCTGCGTCCCACGGCCTTTACCATTCTGGCAAGACTGATGCGGCAGGCTCCCGGCATCGTGACGAAGAAGGATCTGGAATATGAAATTTATGGGGAATTTCCTCCCGACAGCGACTCGCTGCGCACGCATATCCATTCTCTGCGCAAGGCGCTGCAGAAGGTCGGACGACCGATCCTGAGAACCGTCACGCACGTAGGATTTCGCCTGGATCCCTGGAATCCTGCTGAAAAGGGGGCCTCGGCCTGAGGCGGATGCCGTCAGGCCGAAGGCGTTCATTCTTCCGGTTCGGGATTTTTCCGGCGTCTGGCATCCACGCCGGAACAGTGACGGGCTATGGTGTCGATGTATTCCTCATAGTTGTCGAGATAGAACGACAGAGCCCTGGAGAAGTTCGTGCCGAGCATGCCGTCCACGAAGAGCTGACACACTTCCTGCACGTTGAGCAGAATGCTCTGGAACCGTGCAAGAACGATGCGCTCCTCACGGGTCATGGTGCGCAGCATGGCCGTGAGCGTCTGCTGAGCGCAGGGCTGGTAATACCAGAAGTACATGAGATCGAGAGCGTTGACGATGCTCTCCACCTGCAGGGCACGGGCCTTTTCCTGACTGGTGAAGCGTATGAACTCTCTGGGCTGAGCGAGCAGAGCCAGCATGTCCTTGTCGGGGAAGGCCAGTTCCAGCCTTGCGTAGCAGTCGAAGAGCTGCTTGAGTTTGGTGTCGTAGTCTCCGCTGCGCAGGCGGTAGTTGTTGCGCCGGTCGGCCATGGACTCAATGACGCCGGCCACGGTGTCGGAGGCGAACTTGGAGACGATGGCTGCGGCCGGAATGAGGATCTGTTCCGGCGGTATGCTTATGATGAGCGGGAAGATGGCATAGAGCGCGGTATTGTAGAGCATGGCCACGGGAATGGCCAGCACGCTGCGGAAGAAGTTTCCGATGACGGCGCTTCTGGGAAAGCCCCGGTAGATGTTGTGCGAGGAAATGTAGATGCCGTTGGCCAGCGCAATGATGGAAAATACCAGAAGCGGCGCCGTTTCCACGGTGAGCCCGAGCATTCTGCTCAGAAGGATGTTTCGTGTGATGCCTTCCAGCAGAATGACGGAAATGCCCGTGTACATGAGCGAGTCGCATACTCTGGACCAGTTGACGAATTTTTTCCAGGAAAGCAGCATGTTCTTGCGTATGCCGCCGCCTGCGATAACGGCCTGTATGACGTTGCGCACCCCCGTGATGCCGAACCAGATGGGCGCGCCGAGCCAGGCGAGCACCCACCACTCCTGCGTATTGAGGAAGGTGAGCAGGGCGGGGATGAAGCCGAAGAGCACCTTCAGAATGTTGGAGACCGTCGTATTGAGATAGGCGCGCCCCGGCTTTTCCTCCGGACCGGGAAGCGCTTCCACGGCGGGGGGAACAAGTCCGTTGGACTGTTCCACGGTAAGGCCGCCCATGGTGATCACATTGCCGGGCTCTTCGATGTGCACGTCGTCATAGAGGGGCGTCCACTCTCTCGAACGGTTCATGCCGCAGGTGACGAAACCCAGGGATTTGCGTACCCACGAAAGGAAGGAGGACTCCTGACTGCGGGGATGATAGTCCTTTCTGTAGCCGAGCCGTATGCGCATGGGAAGGGTGACGGAGCTTATGTACCGGTTGCCCTTCAGCTGCTTGCGTGCGGAGCCGGGCAGGGTTTCGGGAACCGCCAGTCCCATGCCGTAGCGTATGCCGAGATGACTCGTGGAGTCCGTACCCATGTGACTGGACAGGGGCGCGTACTTGTAGAGCGCCTGCAGGGCGGGAATGTCGGCCAGAATGGACTGAAATTTCAGGCAGCGGGCTTCGGCTTCAGGGCAGCAGTCGCAGTCGAGCTTTTCGAGCATGCCGCGCAGGATGCGCTTGAGAAGCATGACGTCGCCTTTGTTCAGGGCCACCTGAAGTTCGTTGATTTCCTTGAGGTGGGAAAGGTTGCCGTCGTGCCATTCCTTGACGTTGAAAAGTTCCAGATGGGTGATGAATCCCTGGCCGTCCCAGAGAATTTCCAGAACGTCCTCGGCCGTGAGTCCGGCGAGCTGAAGCGTGATGCGGTAACCGCTGCGCAGGGAGGTCAGCCGTTCGAGAAGCTGCGATACGCTGAGGCGCAGAAGTTCCGGACGCGTGTCGTCGGCAGAGACGGGCGGCTCATCCGGAGAGGGCAGTTCGGGATTGCAGTCGGGCGCAAGACAGCTGTCGTGAATGACCGAGGGGGTGAACTCATCCATGCGCTTCATGCGGCGCAAAAGCTCCGCACGCCTGGCGTCGTCGGCCTCCTCGAGTTCCATGACCAGATCGTCGATCTTGCTTCGGAACTTGGGCAGAAGCGTTTTATGCGTGAACTCTGCCAGATGCAGCAGTGAAGGCTGTCCGTTGCCCACAAAGGCCAGAAAGGCGTCCGGATCCAGCGTGGTGACCGGAATGCCGAGATCCCGGGTCAGCGCATGGGCATGTCTGCTGTTCCACAGTTCCAGCGTGTCCATGACATGCTTGCGGATCCACTGCGAGGCTTTTCGTCCTTCATCGAAAAAGGCCTGCACGGCATCGGAAGAAAGAAATTCCAGAAAGTCCTCGATGTCGGAAAAGCCGCGCGGCGCCCAGATGAGGTCTACGTAGCGGCCGCGGAAGGCGGTGCGGAACTCAAGGCCGATACGGATGGAAATGCCCATGATGGCGGCGGCATTCAGCAGTTCTCTGGCGACCTCGAGATCCACATAGTTGTAATAGACCACGGTAAGGAACCGTATGCCCTTGACCCAGGCGTCCATGATGAGAAACGTGGCGTTCTTGCGTCCCTTGGTGTTGGCGTCGTGGACGTGATGGTCCATCGTGAGCTGATTCCATTCTTCTGGCATCTCCATGAGATGATGACGGGTAAGGAATTCTCTGACGATGCGCGGATTGCCGGAAACCGCCTTGCGGAAGTCGTGGATCAGTCTGAGCTGGGTGGCCTCGTCGTCGCGCGAGCGGATGATGGCCTTCATGATCTGGATGAGCACGCGGCCGGTATTGTAGCGGAACGTGGTCTGGGCGCTGTTGAGCACTTCGTCGTGCAGGGTGCGCAGGGCGGCCAGACGGTCTTCTGCCGGGCCGCTTTTGGTGAGACTGCCAAGAAGGTTGATGACGGCCTGCGCCATTCTGAATTCGTGAGCCGTACTCAGATTGAGAATGCCGTGGGGATGCAGTCTGGCATTGAATATTTTGTGTTCCAGGTCGGAGGAGGGGCCGTAGTCGATGATCGCATTGATCATCTTCATCAGCGCTCTGTCCTGCCTGTCGAAAAAGAGCATATCGGGCATGGGAATACCGCCGGCATTTGATCCCGGAAGGGGCAATGAATAAATTATGACGATTTGTCATATATACGTTCATACAATCTTTACAGTCAATGACGGGCGGATTTTTGTGACAGATTCTTTATAATTTTGTGAAGATATAAACGATATGCACAAGGCGGGTTCTTCAGCGGTCATTCATGTTCCGGATGCTTCTGCGGAGGAATTCTGCGCTGCGGAACGATGCGTAAAGGGCGTTGTACACGGAAATGGAAGTTGAAGATGCCGGGCGCGCTCAGGGCGTGTGCCGCAGAACGAAGGAAGAGCCGAGTGCTTGCCATGCGCCGTTCTGCCCGCTCCGGACTTGTACGGAGGACGGATGTCTGCGCTGATTGCTTCGTTCCTGCCGACCGAAGCGTTGGTTGCAGCGTGGCGGCGCATGCGGGAAACAGAGCGTAAAAAAGAAGACGGAACGAGCGCTGCACGCGGCAGCCGCATCGTTCCGTCCATAAGAAAGGGTTCTGTGAAAGGGGCGCCCGGCAGGGCGGATCAGATTTTCTGATAGGGCTTTTTCCCTTCTTCATACAGGTCGCCGCCGAAGCAGTCGGCCACAACGGTGACGGGGAAGTTTTCCACGGTCATGACGGCGAGCGCTTCCGGGCCGAGCTCCGGCCAGGCCAGCACCTCGTAGGAGCGTATGCAGCGGGAAATGAGGGCGGCTGCGCCGCCGGTGGCGGCGAAGTAGACGCAGACGTTTTCGCACAGGGCATTCATGACGGCGCGGGAACGGTTGCCCTTGCCGATCATGCCGGCAAGGCCCAGTTCCATCAGACGGGGAGCGTAGGCGTCCATGCGGCCCGAGGTGGTGGGCCCTGCAGATCCTATGGGCTTTCCGGGTTTTGCAGGCGTGGGGCCGACATAGTAGACAAGCTGGCCTTCGGGGTTGAAGGGAAGGGATTCTCCCCGGTCGAGCGCTTCCACCATGCGCTTGTGGGCGGCGTCGCGTGCCGCGTACACGGTTCCGCTGATGAGCGCGCGGTCTCCCGCCCGCAGCCGGCGGATGTCGTCCCTGGAAAGGGGCGTGACCAGATGATGAACGACGGACATGGCGGACTCCTTACAGAACGGCTTCGGCGTGTCGGGCGGCGTTGCAGTTGATGTTGATGGCTACGGGGAGACAGGCGATGTGCGTGGCGCAGAATTCCACGTTCACCTTGAAGGCCGTTACGCTGCCGCCGAGTCCGGCCGGGCCGGTGCCGAGGCCGTTGATGAGCTCGAGCAGCTCATCTTCCAGCGCGGCATAGCGGGGATCGGGGTTGCGGCTTTCAATGTCGCGCGCACAGGCCTTCTTGGCGCACAGGCAGGCGAGTTCCATGTTGCCGCCTATGCCCACACCCACGACCATAGGCGGACAGGGGCTGGCTCCGGCGTGACGCACGGTATCGACGACGGCCTTTTTCACACCTTCCAGCCCGTCGGCCGGAACAAGCATGTACAGGGCGCCCTTGTTCTCGCTGCCCGCGCCCTTGGGGGCCAGGCGGAGCGTGATGCGGTCTCCGGCGACAAGGCGCGTATGAATGACGGCAGGGGTGTTGTCTCCGGTGTTTCTGCGTTCGAAAAGCGGCTCTTCCACCGACGACTTGCGCAGATATCCTTCCGTGTATCCTTTGGCTATGCCCTGATTGACGGCATCTTCAAAAAGACCGCCGGTGATGTGTACGTCCTGCCCGATTTCGGCAAAGACCACGGCAAGTCCGGTATCCTGGCAGATGGGAACGTTTTCCTCGGCGGCTATGCCTGCATTCTGAATGAGCTGGTCGAGCACGTCGCGGCCGGTCGGGGAAAGTTCACATTCCCGGGCGCGGTGCATGGCGGCCAGAGTGGAGGCGGGAAGACGGCAGCAGGCCTCGACGGCCAGTCTTGCCACGGTATCGCGTATGAGTTCAGCGGAAATTTCTCGCATATCGGCTCCTGGGGCGCGGTTCGCTCGAACCGCAGGCCTTTGGAAAATACAACTTGTTCAGGGAAAGACGGATTTTTCTTTCGGCAGTTTCGATGCTGAGGAAAAACAGAAAAGCCCGCCGGAAAGCCCATCCGACGGGCCGGAAAAGCTGTTGTCCGATCAGCTAGCCCTTGGTGATGACGGACTTTACGGACACATGTTCCAGCTGACCGATTTTGCCGGTCATGGCGGAAATGGCTTCGTTGCTGCCGTCTACGGCAATGGAAATGATGGAGACGCCCCTGTCGCGATAGGGAATGCCCAGACGGCCGACGATGATGTCGGAGTACTGATGCAGAATGGCGTTCAGCGCAGCGGAGGCTTCAATATCTTCGACGATGATGCCGACGATGCCGAGGCGTTTTTCTTCCATGATGTTTCTCCTGATGAAACCGCCTGTCGGAAAAGGCGGAGTAGTATGCCGGGCGGCCTGGAGGCGTTCTGCCCGGCTGGGAGGAGACTTTCAGGAATGGCGCGTCTTGTCAAGGATGGATGCATGAGCTTATTCGGCGCGTCACGGCGTCGTGCACGATGCAACGGGGCAGTGTGAATGCCGGATGAATAAAGATACTTGCCTCCTTGCCCAGAAAGCGTATGCTCCTTCCGTCTGACCGGTGGATTTATCTCCCGGAAAGTCCCGCCGCGTTGAGCGGCTTCTGTTACGGTATCCCGACTGCGAAGAAACGGCCTTACGGTCTTTCCGGGCAGAAAGGTCTGTGCTGTCCCCGCCTGTCTTCCGCTCATGTTCCGAGCCTGTCGACTGCCGGGCGCCTTTCCTTGCGGGCAGGCGCCTTTTTTGTTTAAGCGCGCCAGGATGAACGGCATTTTGCCATGACCGGCCATGAGCCGGAGCGGATGATTCCGCGGGGGATGGAGATGTATAATATCCGTTCGCTTGACTCCAATGAGTTTATCGACCACTCCGAGATTCTGGAGTCTCTGGAAGAAGGAAAAAAGCTGGCTTCCAACAAGGGAGAAGTTGACCGCATACTGGCCAAGGCCCGCGAATATCGCGGCCTTTCGCACAGGGAAGCGGCGGTGCTGCTTTTTGTTGACGATGAGGAATCGCTGCACCGCATGTATTCGCTGGCCCGGGAGATCAAGGAGCATATCTACGGTCGCCGCATCGTCATGTTTGCGCCGCTGTATCTTTCCGATTACTGCGTGAACAACTGCCGCTACTGCGGATTCCATGCCAGCAACAAAACGCTGCGCCGCAAGCTTTCTCAGGAAGAACTCCGGGAAGAGGTGCTGGCGCTGGAGGCGCTCGGGCACAAGCGTCTTCTTCTGGAGGCGGGGGAGGACGACCGCAACTGCCCCATCGACTACATTCTCGAGTGCATGCACACCATTTATACCACGAAGCTGCGCAACGGTTCCATCCGTCGCGTGAACGTGGACATTGCCGCCACGACGGCGGAGAACTACCGCAAGCTCAAGGATGCCGGACTCGGAACCTACATTCTTTTTCAGGAAACCTACCATAAGCCTACCTACGAGTTCATGCACATGGGCGGTCCCAAGGCCAACTATGAGTGGCATACCGAGGCCATGGACCGCGGCATGCTGGAAGGCGGGCTGGACGACGTGGGTATCGGCGCGCTTTTCGGCCTGTACGACTGGCACTACGAGGTGATGGGCCTGCTCATGCATGCCGAGCATCTGGAAGCCGTGGCCGGCGTGGGCCCGCATACCATTTCCTTCCCCCGTCTGCTGCCGGCCGAGGGCGTGGACTATTCCGCCTACAATCTCGTGAACGACAGGGACTTCAAGCATCTCATCGCCGTTACCCGGCTTGCCGTGCCCTATACCGGCATGATTCTCACCACCCGGGAATCCGCCGAGTTCCGCCGCGAACTGCTTGATATCGGTATGTCGCAGATGAGCGCGGGGTCCTGCGTGGGCGTGGGCGGCTATGCCCATCCCGACCGCACGGTTCCCGGCGAGGCTCCGCAGTTCCATCTGGCCGATGAACGCAAGCCGGAGGACGTGCTCAAGGGCCTTGTTCGCGACGGATACCTGCCGAGCTTCTGTACGGCGTGCTACCGTTCCGGCCGTACGGGCGACCGCTTCATGCCGCTGGCCAAGAGCGGGGAGATCAGCAACTGCTGCCAGCCCAACGCTCTGCTGACGTTCAAGGAATACCTGCTCGATTACGCCGACGACGAGCTTCGTGCCCTCGGCGACGGCATGATTGCCGATGAGCTTGCCCAGATCACCCGCGAGAATCGCAGAGAGCAGACGGTTCAGTATTTGAAGAGGCTGGAGCAGGGAGAACGCGATCTGCGTTTTTAGGGCGATGCATCGGCGGACTGGTCCGGTGTTTTTCCGCCCGTCCCTGTATATGGAACGGTTGCGCAGCGTGATTCGGCGGTACTGAAGAGTGGTTGCCTGCCTCCCTCTCTCTCCCGGGGATGGCGGACGGCTTTTCAGGAACAACGTATTGAGCGGAGAGCGCCTTTCTTCCTGCAGGAGAAGAGAGCTGCCGGAGAGAAAACAGGTCTTCTTTCCGGCAGTCTCGTCAGCTTTTTCCTCTCTTCTCATGAGAGGGGACAAGAAACTGACGTGAGAAGGCTTTCCGGATCAGTACGGCGCGCGGGCTTTCAGGCTGTGTCAACGAATAAGCCCGGAATACGGCAGAAACTGTCGTGTTCCGGGCAATTTTTTTGAGCGTCAACGGCAGAAGGATGAACCTTGTTCCCTTCGGGAGCAGCTCATCCGGCATGCTGCGGCATTACGGGAAGAAAATGCGTCTCCCGCGGGAAGTGGCGTCGGCCTCGCTTCCGACCCATACGAAGCGGTCGTTGTGCAGGCAGGTGTCGCCGCGGTTCCAGCGATAGGCCACAAGCGGCCCGCCCTTGACGGCGCTGAAGTCCAGGCAGGCGACCGTGGGAGCGTACAGACCTACGGTTTCGCCGGGACTGCGCCAGTAGTGACCGAAAAACGTCGGATATTCCACGGGAATGGCATCCCAGGCATCGGGTTCCGGTACGGCCTCTTCGGGAATGGATTCAAGATCGTCGATGCCCACGAGCGCCATGTCCCGGCAGCGTTCGCCCATGCCGAGCCACCATTTGACGCGGATGCGGTCTCTTTCGTTGCCGTCCTTGTCGCGCAGTATGGCTCCCGCGGGAAGGGCGATTTCCGGTCCTTTGAGCAGCGTTTCCACAGCCTGATGTTCACAGCTCTGCTCAGGGCCGCAGGCGCGCAGATAACCGGCTTCGGACAGGCACGGCGCGTCGCTGCGACCCGTGATCAGGCGTTCGCCTCCGCATTCGCCGTTCATGAGCATGTCCATGTGTTCCTGAGACCAGCAGGCGTGCACCATGTGCAGGCGGCTTCCGTGGCCGCCGAGATCGCCCAGCTCCAGCCACAGGGGCAGCGTTTTCATCCAGCTGATCCAGGGCTGATAGCAGCCTGCCAGCTGTTCCAGCGTGGCGGCGTGCTGGGCGGTATGCTTTTCGTTGTGACTGCGCAGATATTCGCCCGGATGCTCGGGGTCGGGCGTATTCCAGCATACGGCGTTGAATTCATGGTTGCCCATGAGACATTCCGCAGCGCCGGCCTCCCTCATGTTGCGGACGATGGTCAGCGTTTCCAGAATCTGCGGTCCGCGGTCTATGTAGTCTCCGAGAAAGACGGCCATGCGGTCGGGATGTTTCCACACGCCGCCGCTTTTTTCGTAGCCGAGGCGGGAAAGCAGTGCTTCCAGTCGGTCCGCACATCCGTGTATATCGCCTATCACATCGTAACCATTCAGCATAATCAGCTCCAGATGCCGTCGCAGGGGGCATGACGGAATACCTGTGGAGGGGACTTTTCGCCCCTGAATTCGCTACCAATGTATCATAACTGTTACAGAGATAAAAGAGGAGCGGTGATATGATTATGAGAAGGCTTCGGGATAGCTTCCTTTTTTGACGCTTCTCTGCAGCCGCAGGGGGGGCGCCTGCCCGGCGGCGGGAGGCGTTCGGGCAACGAAAAAGGCGGAGCCGTGAGGGCTTCCGCCTGAAAAACGTATCGTTTCTTCTCCTTCCCGCGGAAGGGGAGCAACGTTTGCTGCGTTACCGGGATTCGGCGAGGCAATCATCCAGCGCGGCGCAGATCGCCTGCTCATCCATGTCCTTTCCGATGAAGACGAGCTTGATCATGCGGTCGCCGTAGCGGCTGTCCCAGTTGCGGTCCAGTTCCGGGTTGGCACGGCGGGCCTCCTCGCGCTGCGCGGCGGGAGCCGAAGCCATCCAACGCCCGAAGGGCGTGGCCACCGTCTGCTTTCCGGCCTGCTCAAACATGTAGGACATGGAGGGATTTTCCCGGAACCACAGAAGCCCCTTGCAGCGGATGACGTTTTCCGGCCATCCGGCTTCCACGAAGTCGCTGAACTTCTTCTGATCGAAGGGCGCGCGGCGGAAGTAGACGAAGGTGCTGATGCCGTATTCTTCCGTATGGGAATGGCCTTCTTCGTGTTCGTGATGCTCGTGATGGGCGTGGTGATGCGCATTGCAGTGATCATGACGGGCGTCATGCTCATCGCCGTGACCTGCGGCGTTTGCGGCATCGAAGGCCTGAAGGCTCCGTATCCAGCCCGCGGATTTTCCGGCGCGGATGAAGTTGAAGGCGCCCGTGTCGAGCACGTCCTTCACATTCACCTTGCCGTAGTTGGTTTCGATGATGTGTGCTTCCGGCTGGAGCTGACGGATGACGGCCTTCAGCGTGGCGAGCTGCTCCGCGGTGACTTCGTCCACCTTGTTGAGCACGATGGTGGTGCAGAACTCGATCTGCTGGATGAGCAGACTTTCCACATCTTCGTCGTCATTGTCGTCGAGAAGTTTTCTGCCGCTGAGAAATTCGTCGGCCATGCGCATGGCGTCCACCACGGTGAGGATGCCGTCCAGACGACAGACCGTGGGCATGACTTCGTCGCCGAGGGCGATGGCCTGCGCAATGGGCATGGGCTCGCAGATGCCGCTGGCTTCGATGAGAATGTAGTCGTAGCGGCAGGTGGCGATGAGGTCCAGAATCTGCTGGATCAGATCGTCCTTCAGCGTGCAGCAGATGCAGCCGTTGGAAAGCGGCACGAGGCTGTCGTCCATGGTCACGTTGCCGCCTTTTTCAATGAGCGCGGCATCAATGTTCACTTCGCCGATGTCGTTGACGATGACGGCAACCTTGTAGCCTTCCTGATTGGAAAGAACGTGATTGAGCAGCGTGGTCTTGCCCGCGCCGAGATAGCCGGTAAGCAGCGTGATGGGAACGATGTTTCTGCGCATGGGAAGAAAAAGGCCGCGCGGGGCGGCACGAGGCTGAAGATGAGGGGCGGACGGCGCCGTTTCAGACAGCCGTCCGCCCGAAGACGGGGCAGATCCACCCCTCGGGATTATTTTTCCAGACAGGCGTCCAGGGCGGCACAGATGGCGTCCTTGTCCATGTGCTGTCCTATGAAGACCAGTTTCTGCATGCGGTCGCCGTAGGTGTCGTCCCACTCGGCGTCGAGCTGGCTGTCCACCCTGCGTTCGGCGGCCTGACGCTTGGCCGGTGCGGCGGCCACCCATTCGCCGTAGGGCGAGGCGGTCATCTGACGGCCGGCCTGTTCGTAAAGATAGGCGGTGTCCGGTTCGTCGCGGAACCAGATGAGGCCCTTGCAGCGGATCACGTTGGCAGGCCAGGCATCGTTGACGAAGTCTTCAAACTTCTTCTGATCAAAGGGAGGACGACGGAAATAGATGAAGGTGGAGATGCCGTATTCCTCACCGTGTTCATGATCGCCGTGATGGTGATGATGGTGGTGATGGTGACCGTGCTCTTCCTTGTCGTGGTCGTGCTCGTGATGTTCGTGATCATGCCCGTGTTCGTGGCAGTGCTCATGGTCATGATGTTCATGATCGTGGTGATCATGTTCATGGTCATGATCATGGTCGTCGTGATGTTCGTCCTCTTCGGGCGCGTCGGCTTCAAGAGCCTGCACCCAGCCGATGGAGGAGCAGGCGCGGTCGAAGTCGAAGCGGCCGGTGTCGAGAATGTCCTTCACATCCACCTTGCCGTAGTTGGTTTCGATGATGTTCGCTTCGGGCTGGAGCTTGTGGATGACGGTTCTGAGCAGGCCGAGCTGATCTTCGGAAAGGCCTTCCACCTTGTTGAGCACGATGGTGGTGCAGAATTCGATCTGCTGGATGACGAGGCTGGCTATGTCTTCCTCTTCGATGTCTTCTTCCACAAGGCGCTGACCGCCGAGGAATTCATCCACCATGCGGCGGGCGTCCACCACGGTGACGATGCCGTCGAGGCGGCATATCTTGGGCAGCGACTCGTCGCCGAGGCAGAGGGTCTGGGCGATGGGCAGAGGCTCGCAGATGCCGCTGGCTTCAATAAGGATGTAGTCGAAGCGGCCGGACTCGATGAGGTTGAGCACCTGCTCGAGCAGGTCGACCTTGAGGGAGCAGCAGATGCAGCCGTTGGAAAGCGGAACGAGACTGTCGTCCATTTCCACGCTGCCGCCCTTGGCGATGAGGCTGGCGTCGATATTGACTTCGCCGATGTCGTTGACGATGACGGCCACCTTGTAGCCTTCCTGATTGGAAAGCACATGGTTGAGCAGCGTGGTTTTGCCCGCGCCGAGGTAGCCGGACAGAACGGTGATGGGAACTATCTTTCTTTTCTTCATGATGACCTTCCTGAGGCGCGGAGTGCGCGTTGATGGCGGCGCGATCGGCGAGCCCGCCCATCGGGCGGAACCGGCGAAAAGGAGAGCGGGCAAAACGGGCCCGGCATCGGCGCCGCGGCAGGTTCAAGATAGGACAAAATCAGGCAACGTCAACCTTGAAGGAGGGCGGAGCGGCCGGAAGAGGGGGGGGATGCGGCGCACGACATCGCGCTGTGGCAGCGGAGCGTCTTTCTTGTTCCGGGCACGGCGCCCTTGGAAAGCCGGAAAGGCTTTTTTGTTCTCATCTTGCCATAGTTGCGAGTTTTTCGTATGACTCGTGTTTCCACAAAAGGGAGGTTCCCATGCAGTTTGTATATGTTCCGGAGCGCGTATGCTCCAAGATGTTCATGATAGATGTTGACGAAAACACGCGCATCATCAATGGTTTTGAGTTCAAGGGCGGCTGCCCCGGCAATCTTCAGGGCATCGGCCGTCTGATTCGTGGCCTGCATATCGACGAGGTGATCGAACGCTTTGCCGACATGCCGATATGCTCCACCTCGAAGGTGACGTCCTGCCCCGAGCAGCTGCGCAATGCCCTTCTGGCGCTCCGCGCCCAGCTTGATGCCGGGCAGGTGCAGGAACGGCCGCACTTCGGGCTTGAGTCCTTCGCTTCCATGAAGAAGTAAAAGAAAGGCGGATGTCGCAGAGACATCCGCCTTTCTTCATGGCGACTGTTTTTCAATGGCGGGAGCGGGGCGTGTTTGAAAGGCGTTCTTCTTCGGGAGCGTAGGCACGTTGTCCGAAGACTCTCGGGCGCGCGGCGCTCAGTCCTGTGCAGCCTTCTGCTGTGTGGCGGCGTTGCTGCCCGCCAGATAGGCACGAAGCTCGTCCATGCGCTCCATCGTGTCCCGGTAGCCCAGCCAGTACCACTCACCCAGCTTTTCCAGATCTTTTTCCATGCGTCCTATATCCATGTGCCTGGAAGGACTGAGCACGAATATCCGTCCCCGCCTGCGAAGCGTGTCGATGTCGTCGCAGAGCCTGTTGTAGTCGGCGTTGCTTTCCGCCAGCGACGTTGCAAGCGCAGGCCATTTTCTCCCGTAAACGAGGGCGGCGAGTCTGCGTCCGGCGGCAGGATTTCTGCGGTAGTCGTCGGGGCGGGTCTTGACCACGACCACGGCGCCGAAGTTCTGGTCCAGCGCCCAGCGGAAGGGAATCTTGCAGGAGCAGCCGCCGTCCAGATAGGGCTTGCCGTCCATCCGTACCATCTCTGAGATGTAGGGCATGGTGGATGATGCTCGCGTGGCCAGCATGATGTCGGAACAGATTCCCTTTTCAAAATACTCCGGTTGTCCGGTGAGGCAGTTCGTGGCCACGGCCACGAAACGGCGTTCAGGCCGGAAAAAACGCTCCCGATCCAGCGGATCCAGCGTTCTGGACAGCTCCCCGAACATGAAGTCGAATCCGAAGGGGCTGCGGTTGCGCAGAAAGGCTCCCACGCCGAAATATCGCGGATCATGCCGGTAGGTGAGGGGACTGCGGGCCGAACGGCCTATCTGACCGGAAACGTAGCTTATGCCGTTGAGCGCGCCTGCCGACACCCCTATGGTGCACTGAAAATTGACGTCCTGCTCCATCAGAGCGTCCATGACGCCCACGCTGTAGGTACCGCGCAGGGCGCCGCCTTCCAGAACGAGGCAGCCCGGCGTGATGCGGTCTGATGCCTGTCCGCGGGGAAGGGCGGCAAGTCCGGAATAGATTCTGTTTTTCATAGGCAGCTCCTTGAAAGCGCAGGGCCGTTTCATCGTCTTCGGCGTTCGTTCGGGAAGCGTCGACGGATCCGGCGTCACCGAAGAGACGAAGAGCATGCCGGAAAGAATGCTACAGGACGGATTTTTTGTCGAGTGCATGAGGTTCCGACGTTTTTTTGGAAACGACGTGCCGGAAAATGAACGGGCCGACGGTGTAGTAGAACGGAGCTTTTTCTGAAAAAGTGCGGGAAGATGTGTGAGTGTGCCGTGCAATCGGTGATCTGGAATGCGCACGCTATGGAAATCTTCCGGAAATGTGAAAAAAATGGTTTGGTTTTTTCGATTGTTTATTTTGTCATTAGTCACTTGACAAGGAAAGAAAAAGCAGTCCAGTATTATTCTACGATTTACGCTCCTCACCTGCAGATGCGGCCGCAGGGCCGGCAGTCATACAGGCGGGATGGCAGGCATCCTGCGGGGCGGTCGTGCGACTGGGGGAAGAGGTCCGCTTCGTGCGGATCAGCATGGTTTCAGCCTATAAGGATAAAAGAATATGAAACTGACCGGTTCGGAAATTTTTTGTGAAGTGCTGGTGGAGCAGGGAGTCGACACGCTGTTCGGCTACCCCGGCGGCGCTGTGTTGAATCTGTACGACGCTCTGTATAAATATCAGGATCGTATCCGTCATATTATTACCGCACATGAACAGGGTGCCGCTCACGCGGCCGATGGCTACGCTCGTGCTACCGGCCGCACCGGCGTTGTTCTGGTGACCAGCGGCCCCGGCGCGACCAACCTTGTTACCGGCATTGCCACCGCCTACATGGACAGCGTTCCCATGGTGGCCATCACCGGCAACGTGCCTACGCCCCTCATCGGACAGGACAGCTTCCAGGAAGTATACATCGCCGGCATCACCATGCCCATCACCAAGCACAACTTCGTGGTGGACAGAGTGGAGGATCTTGCCGACATCCTGCGCGAAGCCTTCCGCATTGCCCAGACCGGCCGCAAGGGCCCTGTTCTCGTGGACATTCCCAAGGACATGACCTCGGCTCTGGCCGAATTCGTTCCCGCCGCTCCCGTGCGCGACAGCTATGTTACGAAGATCGACATGGATGCCATCGATCGTGCCGCGGAAATCATCAATAATGCCCAGCGTCCGGCCATCTACTACGGCGGCGGCGTCATCGCCTCCGGCGCGAGCGCGGAACTCGGCGCTCTCATGAAGAAGGCCTGCATGCCCGGCGCCTATACGCTTATGGCCTCCGGCGTGGTGGACAGCAATGATCCGCTCAGCCTCGGCATGGTGGGCATGCACGGCTGCCGTACCAGCAACTTCGCCCTCGATTATGCCGACGTCATGGTTGCCGTGGGCACCCGCTTCAGCGATCGCGTGGCCCTTTCGCCCGACGCCTTCGGCCGTCGCGCCAAGCTCATTCAGATTGATATCGATCCCAGCGAAGTGAACAAGAACGTCGGTGTGGACGTCAGCCTCGTGGGCGACGTGAAGGACGTCATCTGCGCGCTGCTGCCCAAGGTGCATCAGACCTGCCGCGATGAATGGCTGGCGCAGATCGCCGAATGGAAGCAGGAAGACTACCATCCTGAAGACAGCGATACCGTGCTCAAGCCGCATCAGGTTGTCCGCAAGGTCAACGAAATGGCCGGCGACGACGCCATCTACGTGACCGACGTGGGTCAGCATCAGATGTGGGCGGCCCAGTATCTGCACCATGTAAAGCCCCGCCACTTCCTCACGAGCGGCGGCCTCGGCACCATGGGCTTCGGCTACGGCGCCGCCATCGGCGCCCAGATCGCCTGCCCCGGAAAGAAGGTCGTGCATTTCACCGGCGACGGCTCCTTCCACATGAACATGAACGAGGCCTGCACGGCGGTGAGCTTCGGACTGCCCGTCATTACCGTCATTCTCGACAACCATGTTCTCGGCATGGTGCGTCAGTGGCAGACGAGCTTCTATGACAAGCGCTATTCCTGCACGAATCTCGATCGCCGCACCGACTATGTGAAGGTCATCGAAGGCTTCGGCGGCAAGGGCTTCCACTGCGAAACCCTGGTTGAGCTGGAAGCCGCCATGGCCGAAGCGCTCACCAGCGACTGCCCCGTGTGGATCCACTGCTGCATCGACAGGGATGAAAAGGTGCTTCCCATGATTCCCGGCGGCTGCACCTGTGACTCCATCATCATGGAATAGAAGGGGGAAACAAAATGACGAAACATGTGATTTCCATCGTGGTGGATAACAACGCCAACGTCATGGCCCGCGTTTCCTCCCTTTTTGCCCGTCGCCGTTTCAACATGACCAGCGTCACGGCGGCGCAGACCAGCGATCCGTCCGTGTCCATCATCACCATCGTCACGGAAGGCGACGCTCACGTTCTCGATCAGATCGTCAAGCAGACGCTCAAGATGGAAGAAGTGAAGTCCATTACGCTTCTGCCCCCCAATGAAAGTCTGCTGAGCGAAACCCTGATGCTGCGCATCGCCTTCGGCGAAACGAACATTTCCCGCATCAAGGATATCGTTGAGGTTTACCGGGCGAGGATTATTGACCTTACCTCTGGTAGCATGGTAATACAACTCACCGGAAAGCCCTCCAAGATTGAAGGTTTTCTTGAGGTCATGTCGACCTATCAGATCCTTGAGATGTGCCGTTCCGGCATTATCGGCATGCCCCGGGGATCCCAGAGTGACTGGTGGAAAAGCAGCAAGTGATCCCTTGCCGCTGGTATGAATTATAGTTATTGAAATGGAGATGTTATCATGATCAAGAAGTACTATGACGCAGACTGCAACCTTGGTATGCTCGACGGCAAGACTGTCGCCATCATCGGTTTCGGCAGCCAGGGTCATGCCCATGCCCAGAACCTGCATGAAAGCGGCGTGAACGTTGTCGTCGGTCTGCGCAAGGGCAGCTCCAGCTGGGCCAAGGCTGAAGAGGCCGGTCTGAAGGTCATGGAAGTGGAAGAGGCCGCCAAGGCCGGTGATGTCGTGATGATGCTGGTGCCCGACGAAGTCGCTGCCGACATCTACAACAGCCAGGTTGCTCCCAACATGAAGGAAGGCGACGTGCTCTGCTTCGCCCACGGCTTCAACATTCACTTCGGCTTCGTGAAGCCCGCCGCCAACATCGACGTGATCATGATCGCCCCCAAGGGCCCCGGTCACACCGTGCGCAGCCAGTACCTGGAAGGCAAGGGCGTGCCCAGCCTCATCGCCATTGCTCAGGACTACAGCGGTCGTGCCAAGGACTATGCCCTGGCTTATGCCGCCGGCATCGGCGCCGGTCGCGCCGGTATCCTGGAAACCACCTATCGTGAAGAAACCGAAACCGACCTCTTCGGCGAACAGGCCGTGCTCTGCGGCGGCGTGACAGAACTCATGAAGGCCGGTTTCGAAACCCTCGTGGAAGCCGGTTATGCGCCTGAAATGGCCTACTTTGAAACCATCCACGAAATGAAGCTCATCGTTGACCTCATCAACAACGGCGGCTTCGGCTTCATGCGCTACTCCATCTCCAACACCGCTGAATACGGCGACTACCGTACCGGCAAGCGCCTCATCACCGAAGAGACCCGTAAGGAAATGAAGAAGGTGCTCCGCGAAATCCAGGACGGTACCTTCGCTTCCGAATTCATGCAGGAATTCTCTGCCGGCCGTAAGGGCAAGTTCCTTGCTACCCGCCGCATGGAATCCGAACATCAGCTGGAAAAGGTCGGCGCCGAACTTCGCCAGATGATGAGCTGGCTCAAGAAGTAGCATCTGTTTGAAATCATCGCCGGGCAGTGCCTGCTGTCCGGCGATTTTTCTATATTTTTATCCGCATCCGCTCTTGGAGCGATGCTGAGCGAAGGGCTTTTCCGTGGCGTGCGCACCGGGAAGGCCCGCGGCGTGCAGAAAGCCGTGTCTGTCATCGCGGACGGGGCTCACGTCGACGCTCTGAGGAAATCAGGAGAAAAGGTCTCATGAAACTTCGCAGTGCGAATGTCACGCAGGGCGTGGAACGCGCTCCCAATCGCAGCCTGTTCTATGCGATGGGATATACCAAGGAAGAACTTGATCGTCCGCTGGTCGGCGTGATCAGCGCCTACAGCGAGATCGTTCCCGGGCATGCCCATCTCGACAAGATTGCCGAGGCCGTCAAGGCCGGTGTACGCATGGCCGGGGGTACTCCCATTCTTATTCCCGCCATCGGCGTTTGCGACGGCATTGCGATGGGCCACATCGGCATGAAATATTCTCTTGCCAGCCGTGAGCTCATTGCCGACAGCGTAGAAACGATGGCCATGGCTCATCAGCTCGACGCTCTGGTGCTCGTGCCCAACTGCGACAAGATCGTGCCCGGCATGCTCATGGGCGCACTGCGTCTGAACATTCCTGCCGTCGTGTGCAGCGGCGGTCCCATGATGGCCGGCGTCTACAACGGCGAGGAAGTGAGTCTTTCCAAAATGTTCGAGGCCGTGGGCGCGCGCAAGATCGGTCTTATCGACGACGCCCAGCTTGAAGAATGCGAGACCGGCGTCTGCCCCGGCTGCGGAAGCTGCGCCGGCATGTACACCGCCAACTCCATGAACTGCCTGTGCGAAGCCATCGGCATGGCGCTTCCCGGCAACGGCACCATTCCCGCCGTGCACGCCCGCCGTATGCAGCTTGCCAAGCATTCCGGCATGGCTGTGATGGAGCTTCTGAAGCGCGACATCAAGCCCCGCGACATCGTCAACGAAAAATCCGTGCGCAACGCTCTGGCCTGCGACATGGCTCTCGGCTGCAGCACCAATACCGTGCTTCATCTGCTGGCCATTGCGCATGAGGCCGGCGTGGCCTTCGACCTGGCCCTGTTCAATGAAGTCAGCGCCGAAGTGCCCAACCTCTGCCATCTTGCTCCTGCCGGTCCTACCCATATGCAGGATCTGTACGCGGCAGGCGGCATCGCCGCCGTGCAGGCGGAACTTGCCAAGGGCGGCTATCTTGATACGAGCCTCATCACCGCCACCGGCAAGTCCGTGGCCGAGAACATCAAGGGCGCCGTCATCAGGGATACGGGGGCGGTTCGTCCTCTCTCCAATCCCTACAGCCCGACGGGCGGCCTTCAGATTCTCTGGGGCAATATCGCTCCCAACGGCTGCGTGGTGAAGCGCAGCGCCGTGGCCCCCGAAATGCTGACGCACAGCGGTCCCGCCCGCGTGTTCAATAGTGAAGAAGAAGCCATCAGCGCCATTTACAACGGCGATATTCATGAAGGCGACGTGGTTGTCATCCGCTACGAAGGTCCCAAGGGCGGCCCGGGTATGCGTGAAATGCTCAATCCCACCAGCGCTCTGGCTGGCATGAAGCTGGATACCACCGTAGCCCTCATCACCGACGGCCGCTTCAGCGGTGCAAGCCGCGGAGCCTCCATCGGACATGTGTCTCCCGAAGCCGCCGACGGCGGCCCCATCGGACTTATTGAGGAAGGCGATATCATCCGGATCGACATTCCCAACGCCAGCATCAATGTGGACGTGAGCGATGAAGAGCTTGCCCGCAGAAAGGCTGCGTTCGTTCCCCGCGAGCCCAACATCAAGAGCGGCTGGCTCGCACGATACGCCCGTCTCGTCAGCAGCGCCAATACCGGCGCCGTGCTGAAATAACATGACGCACGCGTCGGCCCTGTCCGTGTGACCGGCCGACGCATGCAAAAACGGTAGCTCATTGCTCAGAGCTTCCTGCAATACGTGAATGGAAGGGGAGGGTGTCGGCAGACACCGGATATTCCTTCACACTGCGGCGTTGTTTCAGTGATTCCGTTCCGGACGGTCCGGGGCGGTCCCTCGGTTGCTGAAGCATGATTGTCATTTCCGTTCTTCTGATTCTTCCGTCGGGCGGTCCGACGCGAAACTCCCTCGAACAGGCGGTACGGAAAAGGACAGGCGATGGAACTGCAGCCTTGTGCACGGGCGGTCCGTGTACATCCCTCAGACGGCAGGACTATCATGCGCCGGAGTATGATGGCGACATTCCGATTTCGCCTGATCAGGCGGATCCCTCAGGTCGGAACGTCGATGAAGGAACAAAGGTCCGTCTGGCGGCATCCCTCCATAAACTCATGTATGCAGGGCGCGTTGCGTTATGGGTAGAGCGTTCATGCTCAACGGGAATCGTGCTGATTGGCGTTTTCGCATGCCGTCTTCTTGAATTTTTTATGAAAATAGAAAAAATGCTTGACGGCAGGGGTGTAATCCGCTAAGTAATTCCTCGCAGCTGATGCTGTTTTCGTTCCCCGATAGCTCAATAGGCAGAGCGGGTGACTGTTAATCACTAGGTTGGCG
>USBZ01000007.1 GCA_900553065.1 uncultured Desulfovibrio sp.
CGCAGCCGGGAAGCAGGTCGTCGCGCTTGATGTACACGTTGACCTTGTTGCCCAGAGCCTTGGAGAAATTAGGCAGATACTCGATGGGAGTAGCTTCCTTGACGTAGCCGCGACGGGGGAACTTGGCGAGATTCATGATGATTCCTTCTAAAATTGAAGTGTTGAAGCTTCTTTGAGTCGTTCCGGGCAACTGGCCCGGATCAGTTCCCGGGCGAGAACGCTGGTAGCGTCCACGACGGGAATGTTCCACAGTTCGGATTCGGTGACTGCCACCGGAATTTCCGTGCAGCCAAGGAGTATGACGGATACCTTCTTCTTTTCCACAAGCCGCCCGGCCGTGTCGAGCAGAATCTGACGGGCTTTTGCGGAAACGGGATCGGAAAAGGCCTTGACCCCGAATTCCGGATCACTGATGGCGCGCTGCACGAGCGCACACTCGTCGTCATCGGGAAGCACCGGTTCAAGACCGGCCTTTTCCAGGGCATCCTGATACAGACGGGTCTGGAGCGTAGCCACCGTTCCCATGAGTCCTATGCGTCCTCCATTCGGACAGAGTGTACGCACATGATTCACGGCACTTTCGATGATGGATACGAAGGTCACATCCCGTCCGGTCTGACGCAGGCGCTCGAGAGCCACATTGAGAATGCGGGGGCTGTGCGCCGTATTGCAGGGCATGCCTATGACACCTGCGCCGTTTTCGGCAAGCTGCACCATGATGCCGCCTATATCCTCCCCGGGATTTTCCTTCGTCTGTCCCAGAAGATAGGCGGGACGTTCCGGAATCCACCCCGGGAAGGAGTGCAGCATGATGGGCAGATGATCCTGATCCTTCGAGGCCTTCGTCCAGCGGAAGATCTTACGCACGAGGTCATACCCGGCGTAGGGACCAAGCCCGCCCACGATGCCTATTGTGCGGGGCACGGGCAGATGATCGGCAAAACGCTGAATCACGATCTATCCCCTGCACTCACCGTTGTTTTCCAGCTTGGAAACCAGAACGGCACCGGTGGCGTCGCCAAGAACGTTGATGGTGGTACGGGCCATGTCCATGATGCGGTCGACACCGGCGATAAGCGCAATGGCTTCCAGCGGAATACCGACCTGCGTGAACACCATGGTGATCATGATGAGGGCTGCGCCGGGAACGCCCATGGAACCGATGGAAGCAAGCACGGCGAGCAGAATAACGGTGAGCTGCTTATCAATGGGCATGGGAATGCCGTACACTTCCGCAGCAAAGATGGCCGCAACGCCCATGTAGATGGCCGCGCCGTCCATATTGATGGTGTTGCCGAGGGGAATGGAGAAGCTGGAAACCGACTTGGAGGCGCCGAGCTTCTGCACGGACAGCAGGTTGGAGGAAAGAGCGGCAGCGCTGGAGCAGGTGGAGAAGGAAATCATGAGAGGTTCGGAAAGCCCCTTCAGGAAGACGCCGGGCGTAAGACCCGCCACACGGGCACAGGGCAGATACACCAGCAGAACCTGAAGCAGGCTGGCCAGATACATGACGCCGACCAGCTTGATGAGCGGCAAAAGCACGCTCATGCCGTGGTTGGCCACGGTGAAGGCCATGAGGCCGAACACGCCGATGGGGGCATACTTCATGACGATGCCGGTCACCTTGATCATGACTTCGGCGCAGGAGTCGAAGAACAGGAAGGCGGGCTTGCCTCTGTCGCCGAGCATGCTGAGGGCGAAACCGAAAAGAATGGCGAAGAAGATGACCTGAAGCATGTTGCCCTTGGCCAGAGCATCAATGGGGTTCAGGGGAACGATGTCCATGAGCACCTTGATGAGCGGAGGGGCGGACACGTCCTTGACCTGCAGATTTTCCATCGACAGGGTCAGGCCGAGGCCGGGGCGAAGCAGATTTGCGAGAATAAGACCGATGATGACGGCAATGGTTGTCGTGAGCAGGTAGTAGATGAGGGTTTTCGACGCTACGCGACCGAGTTCCTTCACGTCGCACACGCTGGCGGCGCCTGCGACGAGGGTGGTGAACACCAGAGGCACGACGACCATGCGCACCAGCGTGATGAACAGATCGCCGAGAGGCTTGAACCAGCCGGCGTCAATGCTGAAGGAAGGAGCCATGGCACCGACCACGACGCCGAGAACCATACCGATGCCCATCTGGGCGGGAAGACCTAAACGCTTTGCCATACAATCTCTCAATGTGACGTTGGATTCTTCTCTCTCATCCATGCCGGCCCGGAAAACGGCGCTTCAAAAGCATCCGGCACGAACAGTCCCTGCAGCCTTTTCTCTCTCTCTTCTGCGTTCCTCCTGTAAGAACAAACCCGGGCCCCGGCATAAGCCGGAACCCGGGCATCTGTACTATTTTGCCACCACGACCTCGATTTCCACCAGGCCGTTCATCGGAAGCTGATGAACGGCCACGCAGGAACGGGCGGGGAAGGTACCGTCAAAGAAGCTGCCGTATACCTCGTTCACCGCAGCGAAGTCCGCCATGTCCACCAGGAAGATGGTGGTCTTCACGATGTCCGATTTTTCCGCTCCTACGGCCTCGAGCAGCGCGGCAATGTTCTTGAGAGACTGCGCCGCCTGAGCCTTCACACCGCCTTCGGCAAGCTTTCCGGTGGCAGGATCAAGGCCCAGCTGACCGGAAAAGAACGTCATGCCCCCTGCCTGAATGCCCTGAGAGTAAGGCCCGATGGCAGCAGGAGCCGCAGTAGTGGAAACAACGCTGATATCCATAGCTTCCTCGAAATGTAAAAGGTGATACGGATGAGTTGTCGAATGTCGACATTTTTAGTGAAAATTTCCCCTTTGTCAAGCTGATACGAAACTTCCCGGCAGGTTCAGCAGTTTGTCGGAAGACACCGAACAGCCTGCTTCTACAGGAAAAACGTGCATCACAAGCGTCGGGCATACGCAGGCAACGCTCTCCGAAAAACCTGAAAGCGTCCAACGGGTTCCGCCTGAAAAGCAGATTCAGGCCCGATCTGGCATGCGACTTTTTCTTTCTGCAAAGAGCATGACAAAAGGGCGACCACCCTGCGGCGGCCGCCCTTGTTCATGGCATGGTTAGAAATGCCCGTCAGACGAGACTTCTCACATCAGTCCCAGACGCGCTTGTCTTCGATGGGCTTGATCTGAGGAGGCAGGCTGCCCGGAGCAAGAATGCGCAGTTCGGGACGCAGCTTGATGCGTTCGCGGAACAGATGCTGCAGCTCTTCCTTGCGCTTGAAGTTGCTGGCTTCGACGTAGAGCACCATTTCGTCCACGCCGCCGGGGTTGGTAACTTCGATCTGCCAGCGCTTGATTTCCTCGAAGCGGGCCATGACCTGTTCCACCTGATGCGGATACACGAACATGCCCTTGATGCGGGCGGTGGTGTCCACGCGGCCCACAATGCTGCCGAGGCGGGGGCTGGTACGTCCGCAGGAGCAGGGAGTGCGGTCGATGTAGGAGAGGTCGCCGGTGGCAAGACGGATCAGAGGATAGGTCTTGTTGAAGGCGGTGACCACCACTTCGCCCACTTCGCCGTCCTTGAGCGGAATGCCGGTATCGGGATGGCAGATTTCCACATAGCAGCGGTTGGAAATGTGCAGGCCGTTCTTCTGGAAGCATTCGTAGCCGATGCAGCCCACGTCGGCCGTGCCGTAGCCCTGGCGCATGATGATGTCGTACTTCTTCTCCATCTGGCTGCGGATCTTTTCCGACAGACGTTCGCCGGTAACGAAGGCCACTTCGAGGAACAGATCCTTGCGAAGGTTGAGGCCCTTTTCCTCGGCGCGCTGGGCAAGGTGCATGAGGAAGCTCGGCGTGCCCACATAGCCGGAAACGCGCAGCTTCTGCATGATGTCGAGCTGCGTGGCGGCGTCGGTGGGACCGGCGGGAATGGAGGCGCAGCCGAGGTTGCGCAGAGGCTCTTCAAACATCAGGCCGGCGGGAGCGAGATGATAGTTGAAGGTCACCTGCACGGCGTCGCCGGGGCGGAAGCCCACGGAATAGAACGCCTCGGTATAGCCCCAGTAATCGTCATTGCGGTCTTCGGGGTCGAAGATGGGGCCGGGGGAAAGAAACACGCGGCGAAGTTCGCCGATATCCTTGGTCAGAAGGCCGCCGAGACGGGGACCCATCGTCTGCAGGAAGATGAGTTCCTTCTTTTTAAGGATGGGGATATGTTTGAGGTCGGACAGCGTCTTGAACTTTTCAACGTTGAACTGCGCACGGTCAAAACGCTTCTTCACGTCTTCCGAATAGCGGTAGGCGTAGGAAAGCAGATCCTTGAGCTGGATGAGGTTGTACTGACGGCGTTCGCTCTCGTCGAGCACTTCGCGGCGACTGTAGATGCCTTCCGTACGGTCTTTGCGGGTCATGGCGAAACTCCGTTATAGGAAATGTCCTTACTGTAGCTGAAAGAACGATTTTATAGACGAATTGGAGAAATATTGCAAGGATTTTTTTATTTTTTATGATATTTCAATATGTTGCATATAATTTTTTCTCCGCTTGATTTCCTCTGTTCAGAGGGGGTATCCTGAAAATGTTGGACAGAAGTCGATCTTCGGCGTAAAAGATTGCCTCCGTTCTGTCCGACGCTTCCCTTTCAGGTCCGGGCGACCTTCCGGTCAGCCCCCAACATACATTACCGAGAGGTGCCCGCCCATGATGCCCAAAGTCGTTCTGCTGGGACGCCCCAATGTGGGCAAGTCGACCCTGTTCAACCGCCTTATCCGCAGCAACCGAGCCATCACGCACGACCGGCCCGGCGTTACGCGCGACCGCATGGAAGGCGTGGTGCGTTCCCGTTACGGGCGCGATTTCGCCATCGTCGATACCGGCGGCATCACGCTCGATCATCATGAATCCGTGGCCGAAGGTCCCGCCGGCATCCGCGGCTTCGAGGCCGACATTCTGCGTCAGGCCGAGGCGGCCCTCAGGGAAGCCGACGTCATCTGCATGGTGGTGGACGGCAGAGACGGCCTCATGCCCTTCGACGAACATCTGGCCTCGTATCTGCGCAAGTGCAGCAAGCCCATTCTGCTGGTGGTCAACAAGGTGGACGGCGCAGAAAAGGAAGAGCTCATGCTGGCCGACTTCCACGGTCTGGGCTTTCCGGTCATCGCCTGCTCCGCGGAACACGGCCACAATCTGCGCGCGCTTGAAGAAGAAATCCGCGACATGCTGCCGGAAGACGACGGCTTCGACGACGACACGCAGGAAGAAGCTTCGGAAGATCTGGAAGAAGACCGCGACAAGCCCGGCATCCGTCGCCGCAAGGTAACGGATCATCTGCGTCTCTGCATGCTCGGACGTCCCAACGCGGGCAAGTCCTCCATAACCAACGCCTTCATCGGCGAAGACCGCATGATCGTCAGCGATCAGGCCGGCACCACGCGCGACAGCGTGGACGTCACCGTGGAAAAGAACGGCAAGACCTACACCTTCGTGGATACCGCGGGCGTACGGCGTCGCTCCCGCATTACCGACACCGTGGAACGCTTCTCCGTGAACTCCTCGCTGAAGAGCACCACCAAGGCCGACGTCACCTTCCTGCTGCTGGACGCCACCGAAGGCCTCACCACGCAGGACAAGAGACTCATCGAGCTTCTGGACGAGCGCAAGACGCCCTTCCTCATCATCGTGAACAAGATGGACCTCATTCCCCAGAAGGCCCGCACCGAGCTCATGAAGAACCTGCAGGAAGAACTGAGCTTCTGCTATCATGTGCCGCTGGTGCCCACGTCCGCCCGCACGGGCGAAGGTCTGAACAAGCTCATTCCTCTGGCCGAGCGCATCTACACCGAGTGCGGCACCCGCGTGTCCACCGGTCTGCTCAACCGCGCCATGGAAGAGACCCTCACCCGTCATCAGGCTCCCGTGGTCCGCCGCGTGCGTCCCAAGTTCTTCTATCTCACGCAGGCCGAAAGCGAACCGCCGACCTTCGTCTGCTTCGTCAACGATGCCGACCGCGTGGCGCCCTCCTATGCGCGCTACCTTGAACGCTCTCTGCGCCGGATCTTCGGTATACGCCATGCTCCCATGCGCCTGCATCTGAGATCCGCCCACACCAAGAAAGAAAAGAAATAGTCCAACCGGGCCATGAAGCATGTTTCAGGCGCTTCATGGCCTTTTTTGCACCCTTTTTCCGCGTTTTCCCACGCGCCCTCATGCCGAAGGAGGCTTGCATGATCATTGAAGAAGTCGGACACCGTACGGAAGCGCTGATCGGAATCCTGCTTTCCGTCTGGGAATCCTCGGTACGGGCCACCCACGACTTTCTTTCCGAACAGGACATCATCCTGCTGCGCCCCGACGTGCTGAACGCCCTGCGCCATGTTCCCGTTCTTTTTATTGCTCTTGAGAATGAGAAGCCTGTCGCCTTTCTCGGCATGGACGGGGAGAACGTGGAGATGCTTTTCGTCGATGCCGCCTTCCGGGGCTTCGGAGCGGGCAGTCTTCTCATGCGTGCCGCGCTGAGCAGAGGAGCCTGCCGGGTGGATGTAAACGAACAGAATCCTCAGGCTTTCGGCTTCTACCGTCACATGGGCTTTGTCGTGGCCGGGCGCAGTCCCGAAGACGCTCAGGGGCGTCCCTTTCCCATCCTTCACCTCAGGCTTGCCTGAATGCGCTCTTTTTCTCATCAATACCTTCTTCAAGAAAGAGGAAGACTACGCATTCCTTCTTTGAAAGTGTAAAAAATAACTTCGTATCCCCTTTATATTTCTGCACAATACTCATGGATTTTTCTTTTCTCCCATGCTACCTTTTCAAAAAAAGGAGGTTCCATGAGTACTCTTGTTGTCGTCGCTTATCCCGATGAATTTCAGGCTGAAGAGGTACGTCTGCGCCTGCTCAAGATGCAGAAGGAATATCTTGTCGATCTGGAAGATGCCGTCATCGCCGTGCGCAAGCCGAACGGCAGAATCAAGCTGCTCCAGCTCCACAATCTCACCGGCGCAGGTGCGGTCTCCGGAGGCTTCTGGGGCATGCTCATCGGCCTGCTCTTCCTGAATCCCCTGCTCGGCGCCGCCGTCGGCGCGGGCGCGGGCGCGGTTTCCGGCGCGCTGGCCGATGTGGGCATTGATGATGAATTCATGAAAAATCTCGGCAGGAACCTCAAGCCCGGCGGTTCCATGCTGTTCATTCTCTTCCGCAGCATCACCATGGACAAGGCCCTGCAGGAACTGGCGGGCACCGGCGGAACCATCATTCAGACGTCGCTTTCCCATGAAGACGAGGAACGACTCCGCCGCGCCATGAATGCCACGGATGCCGATCATGAATGCGATCCTGCAGAATCCGCCATTTCCAGAAACTCCAGCCAGGATTCCAATCTGCGCTGCAACGACGCGGCTGCGGCAGCCGAGCCTGCCGACGACGCGGAATGCGATCCCGCCGAGGAAGCCATTTCCAGAAACTCCAGCCGTGATTCCAATCTGCGCTGTGGAGAAGAAGAGGCTCCCGTAAAGGAAGAGTCTGCCGAGTGTGATCCGGCGGAAGAGACCATCTCCAGAAACTCCAGCGCGTCATCCAATCTCCACTGCTGATTTCCCCTGCGATCCTGCATCAGAGAAAAGGCGGCCGGCAAAACGAATTCCGGTCGCCTTTCTTTGTTATCTGCCCGTATTCTTTCTTCTCCCCGCGTTCGGAGACCCTTCCGTCGCGGTTGACAGGCACAGGGCACCTAGATATTCTGGCCTATCTTTTTCCGAATTTAATCCAACCCCGGAGGAAAATATGGCCACTGTGCTTGGCAAGGCATTGACATTCGATGATGTCCTTCTGGTTCCCGAATATTCGGAAGTCACGCCGGACATGGTTGATGTGTCGGCATGGCTGACTCCCAGCATCAAGCTGGGCGTACCCTTCATCTCTGCAGCCATGGATACCGTTACGGAAGCCGAAATGGCCATTTCCATGGCCCGTCAGGGCGGCATAGGCATCATCCACAAGAACATGGATGTCGCCCGCCAGCGCCTTGAGGTGGAAAAGGTCAAGAAGTCCGAAAGCGGCATGATCCTCGATCCCGTCACCGTCGCCCCCGACGACACGGTTCAGCACGCTCTCGAACTCATGTCCGACTTCCGCGTTTCCGGCCTGCCCGTGGTGAAGAACAGCGCTCTTGTGGGCATTCTCACCAACCGCGACGTGCGCTTCGTCACCGAACCGCAGACCACCCTCGTCTGCGAAGTGATGACCCGTGAAAATCTGGTGACCGTGCCCGTGGGCACCACGCTTGAAGAAGCCAAGCATCACCTGCACGCCCACCGCATCGAAAAGCTCCTCGTTGTGGATGAAAACCGCCAGCTGCGCGGCCTCATCACCATGAAGGACATCGACAAGGTGCAGCAGTATCCCAACGCCAGCAAGGACGACAAGGGCCGCCTGCGCGTGGGCGCCGCCGTGAGCATCAGCAAGGACTGCGAATACCGCGCCTCCGAACTCCTGGCCGCCGGCGTAGACGTTCTGGTGCTCGACTGTGCGCACGGTCATTCCGCCAACGTTCTGCGCAGCATCGAAATGCTGCGCTCCACCTTCCCGAACTGCCAGCTCATCGCGGGCAACATCGCCACCTATGAAGCCGCCAAGGCCCTCATCAAGGCCGGCGCCGACACCGTCAAGGTCGGCATCGGCCCCGGCTCCATCTGCACCACCCGCGTGGTTGCAGGCGTAGGCGTTCCGCAGGTCACGGCCGTCATGGAAGGCAGCCGCGCCGCCCGCGAAGCCGACCGCTGCTGCATCGCCGACGGCGGTCTCAAGTTCTCCGGCGATATCGTGAAGGCTCTTGCCTGCGGTGCGCACACCGTCATGATCGGCAGCATGCTCGCCGGCACCAACGAAAGCCCGGGCGAAACCATTCTCTACCAGGGCCGCGCCTACAAGACCTACCGCGGCATGGGCTCCATCGACGCCATGCGCGCCGGCAGCGCCGACCGCTACTTCCAGAACCCCACCAAGAAGCTCGTGCCCGAGGGCATCGTGGGCCGTGTGCCCGCACGCGGCCCCGTGGCCGACACCATCTTCCAGCTGGTCGGCGGTCTGCGGTCCGGCATGGGCTATCTCGGCGCCTCCACGCTGGATGAACTGTACGAAAAGGCCCACATGGTTGAGATTTCCGCTTCCGGTCTGCGTGAAAGCCACGTCCACGACGTCATCATCACCAAGGAAGCCCCCAACTACAAGGTTGAAAACTAAATAACACGGCCCTGTTCCACCTTACGCAGGCGGAACAGGGCCTCAACTTTTCCGGAACCGCCCATGTCCAAAGTCATCATTCTGGACTTCGGCTCTCAGGTTACGCAGCTTATTGCCCGCCGCGTGCGCGAAGCCGGAGTATACTCCGAAATTCATCCCTGCATCACCTCTGCCGCGGACGTAGCCGCCATGCAGCCCGATGCCGTCATTCTTTCCGGCGGCCCCGCCAGCGTAGGCGAAAAGGATGCCCCCCGTCTCGACAGGGGGCTTCTTGAACTCGGCGTGCCGGTGCTCGGCATCTGCTACGGCATGCAGCTTCTCGCCCATGAACTGGGCGGCGAGCTTGCCCAGTCCGAAACCCGCGAATACGGCCCCGCCGACTTTGAAAAGGTGGCCGACTGCCCCCTCTGGGACGGCATCGAATCTCTGGCCGAAGGCAAAACCTCCCGCGTGTGGATGTCCCACGGCGACAAGGTGCAGACGCCTCCTCCCGGATTCATCGTCACCGGCCGCACCGCCACGCTCGACGTTGCTGCCATGAGCTGCGATGAGCGCCGCATCTATGCGCTGCAGTTCCATCCCGAAGTGCATCACTCCGAAGACGGCGCGCAGATGATCCGCAACTTCCTCTTCAAGGTGGCGCACATCGAACCCGACTGGTCCATGAGCTCCTTTGTGGAACGCGTGGTCAGACAGGTGCGTGAAACCGTGGGCGACAGCCACGTCATCTGCGCGCTTTCCGGCGGCGTGGACTCCACCGTGGTGGCCGTGCTGCTCAATAAGGCCATAGGCCAGCAGCTGCACTGCATCTTTGTGGACAACGGCGTACTCCGGCAGAACGAGGGCGAGGAAGTTGTAGGCTACCTGCGCGAACACTTCAATCTGAACCTCAAGTACGTACAGGCGGCCGATATCTTTCTCGGCCTGCTCGCAGGCGTGGATGATCCGGAAAAGAAGCGCAAGATCATCGGCCATACCTTCATCGACGTGTTCGACAAGGAAGCTCAGGCTATCAAGGACGCCGGTCACGACGTAAAGTTCCTGGCCCAGGGAACCCTGTATCCCGACGTCATCGAATCCGTCTCCTACAAGGGACCGAGCGCCGTCATCAAGAGCCACCACAACGTAGGCGGCCTGCCGGAAAAGATGAACATGAAGCTCATCGAACCCCTGCGCGAGCTGTTCAAGGACGAAGTGCGCGCCGTGGGCGCGGAACTCGGTATTCCCGAATCCATTCTGTGGCGTCATCCCTTCCCCGGTCCGGGCCTTGCCATCCGCGTCATCGGCGAAGTGACGAAGCCGCGCCTTGAAATTCTGCGCAAGGCCGACGTCATCGTCATGGAAGAACTGCGTGCCTCCGGCTGGTACCGCAAGGTCTGGCAGGGCTTTGCCGTTCTCCTGCCGCTCAAGACCGTCGGCGTCATGGGCGACGGTCGCACCTATGAGCACGTCATTGCCCTGCGCATCGTGGAAAGCGTGGACGCCATGACCGCCGACTGGGCTCGTCTGCCCGACGACCTTCTGGCCAGAATCTCCGGTCGCATCATCAATGAAGTCAAGGGCGTCAACCGCGTCGTGTACGACATATCTTCCAAACCTCCGTCCACCATCGAGTGGGAATAAATCATGAAAACCGCAAGTCCCTTTTATCGGGACTTGCGGTTTTTTATGCTCCGCCGACGATCCACAGGTCAAACGGGTACGGCGGCCCGGAGCAGACGGAAGCGGCTGTGGAGGCCGACAAGCAGAGGGAACAGACGGAGAAAGGCCGCAAACGGCCACGGCACTCCCTTAACCGGGGAGAAAGGTAAAAAGTGGATTTATAAGGTATTCTATGATATACTTCTTTTTAAGGAATGGAAAGATTAACCGAGAGTTATGGAGGGCCTAATACAAATGGAACAAGGAAGAATTCTTGTGATTACAGGATCTCCAGGAACCGGAAAAACTACAACATCATCTATTATTGCGAAAGAATCTAGCATGGAAAAGTCTGTTCATATGCATACGGATGACTTTTATCATTATCTGAGCAAAAACGCCATTCCTCCACATCTGCCGCAATCTAACGACCAAAACTTGGTAGTGATTGAGTCTTTCTTAGAAGCCGCAAAGCGGTTTGCTCGCGGTGGATATGATGTAATTGTAGATGGCATTATCGGCCCGTGGTTTCTGGAGCCGTGGCTAAATGTCGTTCAAGAGGGATATGAGGTACACTACATCATTTTGAGAACTAATAAAGAAGAAACCATAAAACGGGCGATTGGGCGCTCAAAATTAGATAGAGATACAAATATCGAATTGGTAGAAACGATGTGGGAACAATTTTGCAATCTCGGAATATACGAGAAAAATGTTATAGACACTACTAATCTTTCGATTAACGATACCGTTCTCACAGTAAAAGAAAAAATTAGAAATAAAACCTGTTTGCTACATCAATAACTTCGACATTTTGAACCATCGCAAATCCCGTCGGGGTCGTCAATGGTCGAATTGCGTCCCATGGTGGGATTGATTTCCGCCGGGGCGGAAATCAATCCCCTATTGCCTGGGAGCGTTTACGCTCCCAGGCGGTGGTCGAAACGGGTCTCGATTTGAGACCCATTTCGACAGAAACTTACATCAAATTGAGAGAAGTTTTGATTGTGGCCGTTTATGGCCTGAAACCCTTACAATTTCTCGGTTTTTGTGATACTATTTTGATACTAAGAAAGCGAACTGCCTCAAATAAGCGGGCAAAACATTAACATATTTGCGAATGTTTTGCCTATAAAATCACCCCAAATACACTCCCATGTACTTGAATTTGCCGAATGGGAATAATCCGACCATAGCCGTCCCCCAACCTTCGAGGAGAGACAAGATGTCCAACAATGTTCGCCCCGAATCCATGGCACGCATCAACAGTGAAGCTCTTGCCCGAACCTTCATCGACGAACAGGTCAAGGAACTCAGAGAACAGATCGGTGACAAAAAGGTCCTGCTCGCCCTTTCCGGCGGCGTGGACTCCTCCGTCGTGGCCGCCCTGCTCATCAAGGCCGTCGGTCAGCAGCTCGTGTGCGTGCACGTCAACCACGGTCTTCTGCGCAAAGGCGAACCGGAACAGGTCGTCGAAGTGTTCCGCAATCAGATGAAGGCCAACCTCGTCTATGTGGACGCCGTGGACCGCTTCCTGGACAAGCTGGCCGGTGTGGACGATCCCGAAACCAAGCGCAAGATCATCGGCGCCGAATTCATCCGTGTGTTCGAAGAAGAAGCCCGCAAGCAGGAAGGCATCGAATTCCTGGCTCAGGGCACCATCTACCCCGACATTCTGGAAAGCGGCACCGTCAAGGCTCATCACAACGTGGGCGGCCTGCCCGAAGATCTGCGCTTCAGCCTTGTCGAACCTCTGAAATTCCTGTTCAAGGACGAAGTCCGCATGGTGGGCAAGACCCTCGGCCTGCCCGACGGCATGGTGTACCGTCAGCCCTTCCCCGGCCCCGGCCTCGGCGTGCGCTGCCTCGGCGCCATCACCCGCGACCGCCTCGAAGCCGTGCGTGAATCCGACGCCATCCTGCGCGAAGAGTTCGCGAAGAACGGTCTGGAAGGCAAGGTCTGGCAGTACTTCACCGTAGTGCCGAACTTCAAGTCCGTGGGCGTGTCCGACGGCAGGCGTACCTTCGCCTATCCCGTCATCATCCGCGCCGTCAACACCGTGGACGCCATGACCGCCACCGTGGAAGATGTGCCCTTTGCCCTGCTGCAGCACATCACCGACCGCATCACCAGAGAAGTGACAGGCGTCAACCGGGTTCTCTACGATCTCACGCCGAAGCCCGTCGGCACCATTGAGTGGGAATAAAAAAAACACTCTGCCCCGGAAGCCTAAGGCTCCCGGGGCTTTTCTTGTCTCCTCACAGCGCCGGTTTCTGCCATGCACAGACAGTCAGACAGCATGACCGGGGGAAGCATCTGGAAGGCCATTGTCTCCTTTGCGGTTCCCCTGATTCTGGGAAACTTCTTCCAGCAGCTCTACAACGCCGCCGACTCCCTCATCGTGGGCAATCTGCTCGGCGACAGGGCTCTTGCCGCCGTAAGCGGAACAGGCAACCTGATCTTTCTGCTCGTAGGCTTCATCAACGGCATCAGCCTTGGTGCGGGCGTCGTCATATCGCAGCAGTTCGGGGCGGGAAAAATCCGGGAAATGCGCCGCTCCATCCATACGCTCGCCGCGTTCGGTCTTGCATCAGGACTGGGACTGTCCATCTTCGGCGTTCTCTGCACCCCGCAGATTCTGCACTGGATGAACACCCCGCCCGACGTGTTCCCGGAAACCATGCAGTATCTGCGCGTCTATTTTGCCGGAGCCCTCGGGCTGACGACGTACAACGCTCTTGCCAGCATTCTGCAGGCTGTCGGCAACAGCCGCTATCCTCTGTACTTTCTGGTGCTCTCCTCCGTCGTCAACATCGTCCTTGATCTCGTCTTCATTGCGCTGCTGCACTGGGGCGTATGGTCGGCGGCGGCCGCCACCGTCATATCCCAGGTTCTCAGCGCCCTGCTCTGCACCCTGGTGCTGTGCCGCAGTTCCGCTTCCTGGCGTCTTGAGCCCGGAAGCATCCGCTTCCATGCCGGATGCCTGAAAACTCTTGCCGCTTACGGCTTTCCTTCCGGACTTCAGTGCTGCGTCATCGGCGTTTCCAATGTGGTCATCCAGAGCCATATCAATCTGTTCGGAGCCTCCGCCATGGCCGGATGCGGCGCCTATCAGAAAATAGAGGGATTCTGTCTCATCCCCGTCATGAGTCTGGCCCTCGCGCTCGCCACATTCGTCGGTCAGAACACAGGCGCGCGACATCCTCTTCGCGTCCGCGCAGGCACTGGCTTCGGCCTGATTCTTTCCATGGTGCTTGCCGAACTCATCGGCATCGGCGTCTTCATCTGGCGAGAACCGCTCATGTCCGTCTTCAGCGCCGATGCCGAGGTCATCCGCATCGGCGCCGACTATGCCCTCGTTGCGGCCCCGTTCTATTTTCTGCCCGCCTGCACACACTGCATGGCCGCGGCCTTCCGCGGCGCAGGAAGACCCATGTTCGCCATGGCGGTCATTCTTATCTGCTGGTGCGCCGTCCGTGTGGGAACGCTCTCCACGCTCATGACGCTTGCGCCGACCATAGCCACCATCTACTGGATCTACCCGGCAACCTGGACGCTCAGCTCGCTCACGTTCCTGTTCGCCTGGCACAGAATGTCTTCCGAACTCACCCGCGGGCATCGCCGGATCCGTCATTCATGACAACGCCTTCTTCCCCATTCCCGAAACCTTCCTTCCCTGAAGAGGGTCGTACGCTGCATGAAAAGCGCTGCACCTCAGCGCCCGACTGCCCCGCCGACATTCCGGCCCGGCAGGACAAGCAGCACGCCGACCATCCTTCGAGCCGTCGCATGAATTTCTTTGAACGTGTCTATGACGTCGTACGCGCCGTGCCTCCGGGGGAGGTCGTCAGTTACGGTCAGGTGGCCTTTCTTGCCGGAAATCCGCGTATGGCCAGACAGGTCGGCTGGGCGCTTCATGCCTGCCCGGCGGATGTTCCCTGGCACAGAGTGGTCAGAAAGGACGGCTCGCTCCCTTCCTTTTCCGAAAACGGCTCGGACAGACAGCGAAGCCTCCTTCTTCGGGAAGGCGTTCTTTTCGATGAGGAAGGAAGAGTGGAACGCCTTCATTTCGGAGCGCCTCTGGAAGGCACGAACTGTCGCATGAAATCGTTCTGCAGGCGCCGGACAAAGCATGGCGAAAGCGTATGATGCACTTGAAGGCGCAACTTCGATATGCTACCGTCCAAGGCTGACGGAGAGATAACCCTCGCGAGGAGTTTTTATAGATGTTTGGCATCGGCAGCACAGAATTGCTGGTCATCCTGGTTGTGGCGCTTCTTGTACTCGGACCCAAGAATCTGCCCAAAATCGCCCATACGCTCGGCCGCGCCATGGGTGAATTCCGCCGTGTATCCACCGAATTTCAGCGCACCCTCAATACCGAAATAGCTTTTGAGGAAGAAGCGGAAAAGGCCAAGGCCAGAAAGGCCGCAGCCGACAAGGATCAGACGTCTTCCGGTTCTGCCGGCAGCACTGTTTCCGATACGGAAAACAAAGCCTGAGCGGACTACCGGCATGGAAGAAAAAGATTATTCCCGTTCCCCCGCCGAGGGGGAGAAGCAGCATGGCGACGACTCCGTCAAGGAGTCTGATCTCGCATCCTATTACGCGGCAGCCGCTTCGGCCGCGGCCTCCGGGCACGAATTCCGCGAAGAAGACGGCACGGAAAAAGCCGACGACGAGGCTGCTCCCTCCGCGTCCGGCGACGCCCTCCCGACCAGCGACGCTTCCGAAGCGGCGAATGTCGCTCCCGGCAGCGACACTCCGCAGAGCGGTGATGCCGACGCATCGGAAGCTCCCGAAGCCGCCGACATTTCCGAAGACGGCAGTCCTCACGGGCCTCTGGACTTCTTCTCCGAGCAGAAGGACGCCGACACGCAGCATGCCGAAAACGATGAGGAAAAGCAGAACGAAGAAGAGTCTGCTCCCCGCGAGCCCGTACCGCCCTACGAAAACACGCCGGTCTACGCCGCGTTCCAGGCTCCCGAGAAGCCTGAAAGCAGGGACGACGAAGACGAGGACGGCGCGGAAGACGATGAACCCATGAGCATTCTCGGCCACCTCAACGAGCTGCGCCGCCGCCTTTTCCGCATCGTCATCATCGTCATTCTGGGATTCGTGGCCTTCTACGGCGTCTCCGAACCGCTGTACGGCTTCCTTTCCGCGCCGCTTCAGGCCTGCATGCCCGAAGGCAGCAAGCTCATCTACACCTCGCCCCAGGGCGCCTTCTTCACCTACATGAAGGTGGCTCTCGTGGCGTCGCTGTTCGGCACAAGTCCCTTCAGCTTCTACCAGCTGTGGGCCTTCATTGCGCCCGGACTCTATCGTGAGGAAAAGAAAGCCATACTGCCGCTGGCCTTCTGCTCCTCGATATTCTTCCTGGCGGGCGCGGCCTTCTGCTTCTTCCTGGTCTTCCCCATCGCCTTCCAGTTCTTCATGGGCTTTGCCACCGACACCATCGTTCCCATGATCTCGGTGGAAGAATATCTCAGCTTTGCCCTCAAGCTCCTGCTGGCGTTCGGTCTTGTCTTTGAAATGCCGCTGTTTGCGTACTTCCTTTCGCGCTTCGGCCTTCTTACTCCCGAGTTCATGCGCCGCTCCCGGCGCTACGCCATACTGGTCATCTTCATCGTCGCCGCCATACTCACTCCGCCCGACGTCTTCTCCCAGTGCCTGATGGCTCTTCCCATGCTGGTGCTCTATGAAGTGAGCATCTATGTGTCGGCCATGGCCTACAAGAAAAAAGAAGACAAGCCCGAACCTCAGTCCGAGACGGATGATGACGAAGCCGCGGAGGAGGAAAAACAATGATGCAGTCCGCTTCCCCGCGCACCGCAACGCTCTCCCGCTCAACGGGCGAAACCTCGGTCAGGCTGGAGCTTGCGCTGGAAGGTACGGGACAGTGCACGATTTCCACGGGCTTCGGCATGCTCGATCACATGCTGACGCTCCTGGCCTTCTGGGCGCATTTCGATCTTCGCCTGACCTGTTCCGGCGACATGCATGTGGATGCGCATCACACGACGGAAGATGTGGCGCTCTGCCTCGGTCAGGCTCTGTACGAAGCGCTGGGAGACCGAAAGGGCATTGCCCGCACCGGCTGGGCCAGAGTTCCCATGGACGAGGCGCTGGCCGACGTGACCGTCGACCTGTCCGGCCGCCCCTGGCTGGAATTCCGCGGCGACGAGCTGCTGCCCCCCGTCATGTCCGGCGAAGAAAAGGATGTGTGGAGGGAATTCTACAAGGCTTTTGCTTCGGCGGCCCGGTGCAATCTTCACATTTCCTTCCAGTACGGCAAGAACGGACATCACCTGCTGGAATCCGCCGCCAAGGGTCTGGGACTTGCGCTGGCGCAGGCTGTTCGACGCAGCGACGACCGTATGCCCAGCACCAAAGGGAGTCTTGACTGATGCGTTTCCGCCATTTTCTCCTCGTTCTGTGCAGTCTCTGTCTTCTGGCCGGCTGCCAGAAGGCCCCCGAACAGCAGCGCCTCATCATGCCCGATCTTGTGGTGGCCGTGGCGCCCTTCACTCAGCCCACGCAGACGACCGAACTGCTCTCCGGCTTCATTCCCGAAGATCAGCAGAAGATCTCGGACCAGACGCTGGCACAGCTCGATGATCTCTTCCGCGGCAAGCTGGACCGCTCCAAGCACCCCTACGTCTTTCTGAGCAACGCCGACATCCGCGGCGACATGGCCAGAGATGAACGCGGCCGCCGCAGCGCCCTCGTCACCTGGGCCGAGCGTGCGAGAAAAGCCGGGGCCGACATGATCATCGTTCCCCAGATCATCACCATGCAGGAACGCGTCGGCGGCAAGGCTGGCGTGGTTACGGCGGCAGCCGTCAATGAGGACTTCTACCTCATCGACGCCCGCGAGCCCGCAACGCTCGTCATGCGTACCCATTTTGCCGAAGAACAGAAGCCCCTCGCCAACGACCTCACCAAAATAGGCGCCTTCTTCCGGCGCGGCGGCAGCTGGCTCACGGCCCAGGAACTGGCCGCCGAAGGCATGGACAAGGCCGTGGAGGAGTTCGGATTATGATCATCTTTCCCGCTGTCGATCTGCAGGACGGCAAGGCCGTACGACTGAAGCAGGGACGGGCGGAGGAATCCACCGTCTTCAACGACGATCCCGTTGCCGCGGCCCTGCACTGGCAGGAGCAGGGCGCCGAGTGGCTGCATCTCATTGATCTCGACGGCGCTTTTCAGGGCAAAAGCGTCAATGCCGACATCGTGGCCCGCATCAGCGCGGCGCTGAACATTCCCATTGAACTTGGCGGCGGCGTACGCGACGAAGACGCGGCCCGCATGTGGTTCGATGCCGGTGTGACGCGTCTCATCATCGGTACCATGGCGCTTGAAAAGCCCGAGGAATATGCCCGACTCTGCTCTCTCTTCCCCGGCAGAATCGGTGTTTCCCTCGACGCCGTGGACGGACGCCTCAAGACCCGCGGCTGGGTTGCCGATGCCGGTCTTACCGTCGATGAAGTGCTGCCCCGCCTGATCGGCGACGGCACGGCCTTCATCATCTATACCGACATTGCCAGAGACGGCATGCAGAGCGGCGTCAATCTGCCCATGCTCTCCCACCTTGCCCGCACAAGCTCCGTGCCGGTGGTGGCAGCCGGCGGCGTGGCCACGCTGGACGACATCAAGGCGCTCTATCCTCTCAGCGTCACCGCCAATCTGGAAGGCGCCATATCCGGTCGCGCCATTTATGAAGGCACGCTCAATCTTCCCGAAGCCATGCAGTGGATACGGGATCAGAAAGTCTGACCAGGACTGATTGAAACCATCCAGGGCCCCTCGTCCGAAACGACGAAGGGCCTTTTTCTTTCTGTCCGAACCGGAGAAACGAAGAACGGAAAAACGTATGGGCGACTTTTCTTTCCTCAGCGCGGCAGCTGCACAAAACCGCCATGCCGCGGCACGGACACGGAATCGACATATTTCGTTCATACCCGGGCAACAGCTGACCGGTAAAAGGATGTCGGACACAGACTGCAGACTGCACTCCCCCCGGGCATCCTGAACACTCTCTTCCTTCCAGATTCAGGATGCCCGACTCCTATTTGTCGTGTCCCGGAGTTCTTCATGCATATTTTCTGTTGCGGCGGCATCGGCGAACACGGAAGAAGCTGTCTCCTGCTGAAGGCCGACGACGGTTCATGGCTTATGGTGGACTGCGGCGTCGCTCATGAATTCACGCCCGGTCATCCCGGACGCTATCCCTCTCTTCCCGCCGATCTGCCCGATACTTTTCCGCTGCTGCTGACCCATACCCATGAAGATCACGTTGCCGCCATCCCCCGGCTCATCGCCGAAGGGTTCCGCCCGCAGGTGTACGCCACTCCGCTGACGGTCGAACTTTCTCCCGGCTACTGCCGAACCTGGCTCAAAGCCGTGGACAAGGCCATTGCGGCATCCGGAGGCAGGCGTCCGTATCGCGAAGAGGATATTTCCGCCATTGCATGGCATCCACTGCAGGAAGGCAGAATATGCCGCATCGGCCCCTGGACGCTGCGGCACGGCATGGCGGCCCACGCTCCCGGCTCCTGCTGGTTTATCCTGTCCCATGCAGAGCGTCCTTCCTTCTCCATAGGCATAAGCGGCGACTGGACCACCAAAAGTGCGGTCTATCCCTCTCCGGAATTTCCCCCCTGCGACCTTTTCATTACCGACGCCTCCGGCTCCGAAAAGGACGACGAGGGCAGAGAACAACTGGAAACGCTGCTGTCGTGCTTTCGGGAAAGGCCGATTCTTCTGCCGCTGCCCGTCGTCGGCCGCTCTCAGGAAATGCTGGCCGTCATGGCGGCCATGCCGGAGCTTGCCGGCACGGCCGGAGCGGTCGTCATGGATAGAGCGCTGGTGAACGGACTCGACATCTGGCTCAAGGACAAGGATATTTCCGCCCGGGGACGTGCGGCCCTCATCCGGGCAAAACAGCTTTTTGAAAGCGGGCAATGGCTTGCCGTCTCGCGCACAGAGGACATTCCCCACGGTCCCCGCGTCATCGGCACGGCGAACGCCATGCTCAGCAGCGGCCTTTCCGCCGCTGCAGGCAGGCAGGTGCTCGCCGAAGACGGCCTGATTCTCTTCAGCGGACACGCCGCTCCGGGAACGCCGGGACGACAGCTTCTGGACAGCGGCCATCCGCAGATCCGCCGTCTGCCGTGGAAAGTTCATCCCTCCATGCGCGACGTGGAAAAGGCGGCATCCGCCGTCCGCCCTTCCGCCATGATTCTCGTGCATACGCCTCTCGACAGGGCCCGGATCATGGCAGCTCAGCTCGAATCCCGCTGCGGAACCAAGGTGTTCGCCCCTGCCGTAGGCGATATTCTGACGATCTGAGTCTCCGGCAAAGAGCAACTGCCGCCTGCCGGACAGCCCGTCATCCGCATGGGAATCGATCCGGCAATGCTCCCCTCACCCCTCATCAGCCCGGTCATCGGTCGTTTCAGCGTGTTCATCGACTTCCGCTCTGCCCGTCTTTTTCTGATCGACCTTCAGATTCCCGCATAGCCGCATACATGAAAAAGCGCAGCGCCTCATCTGAGAGGCGCTGCGCTCCAATGCGTCGAGAACGTTGCAGGGGCTGCGGAAAGTCTACCGCCTTACGGTAAGCAGCAGCACGGAGCCGATGACCAGCGCGCAGCCCACCCAGCCTATGAAGGAAAAGTTCTCATTCCAGAGCCACCAGCACAGAAGCGTACTGACCACCGGTTCCAGATTGCCCAGAATGGCAGCCTGCACGGGCGAAAGATACCGCAGCGACTGACCGTACCAGAAGTAGGAAACATAGGTGGATACAAAGCTGAGAATGAAAAGCGCCGTTGCCGCGTGGAGCGTAATGCTGTTGAACGTGGCGAAGAAGGCCAGCACCAGCGCGGCGGGAAGGAACGTGAAGGCAAACAGCGCCTGTGTGGAATAGCGGTCCTTGTACCATGCAAAGAAGAGGAACTGAAAGGCATAGGTAAAGCCGGAAAGAAGACCGCAGCCGATGCCGATATAGGAGACTTCGCCGCCGAGACTGCCGCCGGAAAGACAGACCAGACTTGTGCCTATCATGGCCAGAGTCAGCGCGGCGAGCTTCGCCTTGTTGATCGCCTCATGGAACAGAATACGGGAAAAGAGAGCCACCCAGGCCGGAGCCGTGAACATGAGAATGATGGCAATGGCGCCGCCGCTCTTCTGGATGGAGATCTGCAGAGAAAGAATAACGAGGGAAACGTTGATGGCGCCGAAAAGCACCATGCTCACGAAATCCCGTCCGGAAGCCTTCAGGCCGCCGCGAAGCAGCGCATGCACAAGAAAACACAGTCCGGAAATGGCCATGCGCCAGAAGGCCACCGAAGCGGGATCCATGCCCTCGGCAAAACATATGCGGGAAACCGGACCGATAATGGCCCATGCCAGTGCGGCCAGTACGCAGTAGATCGTACCGATCAGGAAACCGCGACTGCTGAGATCTGCCTTCATGACCTATTTCTCCAGTATTCCGGAACAAAGTGCGCTGACGCCCGTCAGTCGGCTGAACCGCCCGCAGGCCAGCTCCAGGGCCTTTTCCAGATTTTCACGGGCGGAAAAAGAATAAATAACCGTCAGGATTCTGCGGCTCTCAAACGTCACCATGGCCCGCGTGGAATCACTGCTGGGACTGCCTACAGGGCCGGCCTCGTCGGCCAGAAGCGGCATGCATTCCAGATCCACGTTGTCCTTGCCGATACCGGCATAGCACTCTCCGGGCAGACCGCGACGCAGCGTTACCGTGCCCTGCAGGTGATCCCTGTCATACGAGCCCAGCGAAAAGCCCGTTTCCAGCGATACCAGATTGTTCACGTCCACCACGGTATTGATGCGGTACAGCTCCTTCCCCTGCCGGATACGGCGGTACAAAGCCTCGGACGAGACGCGCCAGCGCCCCGGATCCTTGCCGCAGGCACGGTATCCCTTCCGGGATTCTCCGAGATTGGGCATCTCCGCCAGAGGCGTATGCTCCAGATGTTCCCGCAAAGCGGCAAGCACGGGCGCAAAGGCCGCCCGGATCTCGTCTCCCGACTCCTTCGGTTCGGCCTCGTACGTCAGCCAGCCCAGACGGCAGTCCGGACAGAGAGAACGTATTTCGTCATCCATGCGCATATCGGGCGTCATGATATCTGCTCCAGAATAAAAATTTCGACCGTATTTTAAGGATCATCACTCCGGGACTGCGTTGCGCCGCAAGCCCCGGCGGCAACGCACGCACAGCATCCCCATCAAAGGCGGATGCCCTGATTCACCGTGAAATTGTCCCGATATATGAAAAAAGCCGCCTGTTTTACACAGGCGGCTGAAATTCTGGTGGAGATGAAGAGAATTGAACTCTTGGCCTCTTGAATGCCATTCAAGCGCTCTCCCAACTGAGCTACATCCCCGTTGCAGGTGTAGATCTGACAGATTCGAAGAGATTCGTCAAGAAAAATCTGTCCGTCTTCGTATTTTTCCGGTCAGTTTTTTTATTCCATCCTGTCCAGCGCGTCCAGAACGCCCTGCAGCGTACCCTCTTCGCGGGCTTCACGCATGAGGCGGCCGATGAACTGAAGCTGACGACGTCTGGCCTCGAATCCGGACAGTCTGTCGTATTCGTCCAGAGCTTCCTTGAGATCCGGGGGCAGCGGCAGCTTTTCCCGCTTGACGGCGGGAATCCGGGCAAGGCGTTCTCCCACGACCTGAAGCGCGGCACTGTCACGTTTCTTCTGGGAACGGCTTACGCGTTCCTGCTCTTCCTCGCCGCCTATCTGATAACGGTTCTTGCGGGGCATTACTGCTGTACCTCGGGTCCGCTCTCGTCAGGATTGAAATTGGCGCTCTCTTCCATCTCCAGCGTATCAATCTTCTCTTCCAGCCATTCCATCAGCGCGCGGGCCGTGTGATAGTTGAACAGCACCCGGGAGTGAATATGACGGGTGATCACGCGCTCCTCTTCGTCAAAGGGCACCACTTCCGCGCCGAAGGCGCCGTCGGGCTCCACGGCCCGTTCGGAAAACGAAGGAAGCTTGTCGCTTTCCACGTAGAAGTTCACCTCTATTTCACCCTGCGGATTGATGCCGCCCCATACGCCGTGCGTGTACTGAAGACGGCAGTCGGGATCCTGGCTGTACTCGTAGCGCACTCTGCTGGGATATCTGATCTGACTCATGCAAACCTCTCAAAAATAGCCGCCCCTCAGGCGGAGCCGAATTTCCTTTCATAGCCCGCCTTGCCCTGCAAGTAAAGAATATCCTCCCTTCCGCACACCGTTTCCGCCCCCGTCTCCCCTTGACGGAACGACGGCCGCGCGGCACATTGAAACACTCCCGGCGGCACAGGCGGTGCTGCCTGTCCGACACTACTGCAAGAGGAATTTCCATGAGCAATCATACCAAGGAAACGCTGCAGGTTCGTCCTGTTTTCGATTTTGAACTGCTGCTCGGTCTTCTTTCCGAAAAACGTCTGGGCGGAAAGGTCGTGGAAGAGCTGGCCGAAGTATGGGAACGCTGGCTTCCCAAGCTGCATGCCATCAAGCTGGAAACCGGCAAGGGCCGCTATCTCGCCCTGTGGCTCGACACCGACGTGGAGGAAGAAGTCGACAGGGAATGGGCAAAGTCCGCAGAATACGGATACCGGCTGAGCGCTCTTGCCCAGACCATGTGCCAGTGCGCCGTCTACCAGCTCATGCCCGAAGTCGAAGAAGCGGGCTGCGCTCCCGCACCGCAGCCCACGGAAACCCTCCGCGAAGCTCTTGCCGCCGAAGGTCTGGACTATCAGGACGTGACCCATTCCATGCTTCCCAAGTTCAGCGTGCTCACGCCCTATCCCTTCCACGGCGCCTGCGACATCTGCTATCTTCGCAAGGAATGCCCCAAGGCCAACGGTCAGGCCAACCAGTTCCGTACCTTTGAAATCGGCGCGGATCCTCAGCAGAAGGCGTAGCCATGAATCGAGAACATCTGAAGGAAGGGTTCTTTCACATCTTCAAGGCCGCAGGCTACTCTCTGGCAGGACTTGCCACCGGTCTGCGGCTCAGCCTTGCCTTCCGGCAGGAAACGGGCGTCCTCGTTCTTCTCGTGATTCTGCTTGCGGCCTTCGGCAAGCCCGTGACCACATGGCTCATCGCCGTCGGCGCATGGCTGCTCGTGATGATGGCCGAACTCATCAACACCGCCATTGAAGAGGCCCTCAACCTCATCACGCGCGATTACAACATCGCCGTGAAAAACGCCAAGGACATGGCCTCCGCCGCCGTGTTCCTCATGCTCGCCCTGAACGCCGCGCTGTGGCTGTGCATATTCGTTCTGGATCTCTTCTAAATCATTCCGCTTTTCCGCCCGATACCGGAACTGCCCGACGCGGGCGGAAAAGCGCCGGCCGCTCAGACCGGATACGACCGCGTCACTGCCGCACAGGAATCCCATGAAAACTGTCTTCTTGAAAAAAGGCGAAGACCGCCGGCTGCGCATAGGACACCTGTGGGTGTTCAGCAACGAGATCGACGCAGGCCGCTCTCCGCTTTCCTCTTTTGCCCCGGGCGAATCCGTGCTCGTTGCCGATGCCGGAGGACGTCCTCTCGGCACGGGCTACATCAATCCGGCCTCGCTCATTGCCGTGCGTCTGGTCAGCCGGAAAGCCGACGAGCCGCTCAACACGGATCTTCTGCGCCGCCGCCTTGCCGATGCGCTGGCACTGCGGCAAAGAATGTTTGATCGCCCCTTCTACCGCCTCTGCCACGGCGAAGGCGACTTTCTGCCCGGCCTCATTGCCGACCGTCACGGCGATCACATCGTCTGCCAGATCACCACGGCCGGCATGGACGTCCACGCCGAAGAGCTGACGGCCATTCTGGACGAGCTTCTTCATCCCGCCTCCATCGTGCTCGACAACGATGTCGCCTCCCGCGATCTCGAAGGGCTTGAACGCTTCAAGCGCGTCGCGCTGGGCCAGGCCCCTGAAGAGGCGCAGGTGGAAGAAAACGGCATGACCTACGCCATTCCTCTTCTGGGAGGTCAGAAAACCGGCTGGTTCTACGATCAGCGCCTGAACCGCGCCGCGCTCACTCCCTTCGTGAAGGCGCAGCCCGGCTGCCATGTGCTGGACGCCTTCTGCTACGCCGGAGGATTCGGCGCTCTTGCCGCCTCAAACGGCGCGGACAAGGTCACCTTCATGGACGCCTCCGCACAGGCTCTGAGTTACGCCCGGCGCAACGCCGAACAGTTCGGAACGGAAGCGGAAACGCTGCAGGGCGACGCCCTCACCCTTCTTGCGGATCTGCGCCGGGAAGGACGCACTTTCGACATCGTCTGTCTGGATCCGCCGGCCTTCATCAAGCGCAAGAAGGATACCAGACAGGGGCTGGAAGCCTATCAGCGCGTCAACGAGCTGGGACTCGATCTGGTCCGCCCCGGCGGCATGCTCATGACCTGCTCCTGTTCCCATCATCTGGAAGCGGACGCACTGCGCAACATGGTCACGCGTGCGGCAGGAAAGCGCCGCCGCTTCGCCAGGCTGCTGCGTCAGGGCCTGCAGGGACCGGATCATCCGATCCATCCGGCCATGCCTGAAACGGCCTATCTTAAAACCTTCCTTTTCCATCTGCCCGAATAGTCACATCCCGGGGCGGTTCCGCAAACGGAGCCGCCCCGCGTTGTTTCCGGCCGGACAAAGCCGTCGAAAAAGGCATGCTTGCCGCACGACTCTTTTTTCTATACCGTGAAAAACGCGCACTTTTCCGCGCCACTTTCTCCGACGATTCGCCGGTACAAGAGGTTCCGCCATGTCATCCATTCAGGCTACCCGCATGCTTACTCCGGGTCCGACGCCCATCCCCGACCGTGTCCGACTGGCCATGGCCGCTCCCCTGCTCCATCACCGCAAGGATGCCTTCAAAACCATCCTCGCCGAAAACCAGGTCATGCTGAAGGAACTGTTCTGCACGGCTTCCCCCGTCATTCCTCTGGCCTGCTCCGGTACCGGCGGCATGAATGCGGCGGCCTTCAATCTGTTCCAGCCCGGAGAGCGCGTTCTTGTGGCCACGGCCGGATATTTCGGCAACCGCTGGGTGGATATCGTCAAGGCCAGAGGACTCGACCCCGTTGTTCTGAGCAGGCCCGCGGGCGAATCCTTTGATCCGGAAGAAATCCGTTCCATGCTGGATAACGATCCCGCCATCCGCGGCGTGTTCATGCAGATTTCCGAAACCTCCACCGGTGTGCTTCATCCCGTGCAGGAAGTCGCATCCGTCACCCGCAAACGCGACGTTCTGCTGGTGGCGGACGGCATCTCCGCCGTTTCCATCTCTCCCGTGCGCATGGACGAATGGGGTATCGACTGCCTCATCACCGGCTCGCAGAAAGGCCTCATGCTCCCGCCCGGACTGGCCTTCATCGCCCTCTCGCCCCGCGCGTGGAAAAAAGCGGAAAGTGTCCGGAACCAGTGCTACTACTTCGACCTCATCCAGGAAAGAAGCAACTGCGAAAAGAACCAGACGCACTACACCTCGCCCATCAGTCTGCTCGTCGGCCTGCACGAAGCCCTGACCATGCTCAGGGAATTCGGCATGGACAATGTGTTCAGAAAGCAGAAGGCTCTGACGCGCATGGCCAGAACCGGCATTTCCGCCATGGGCATGGAACTCTTCGTCAAGGACGAGAATCGCTGCACCTGGGGACTCACCAGCATCCGCATGCCCGACGACATTCCGGCCGGTCCCGTTGTAGCCAAAGCCTTCAAGGACTGGGGCGTCATTCTCACCGCAGGACAGGGCGATCTCAAGGACAAGGTGCTCCGCCTTGCCCACATGGGCTGGATCGACTGGGCGGATCTGTCCGCCGGCCTGCACGCGCTGGCCTGGAGCCTGCCCGTCAGGCCCGAAGGCGCCTATCTGGAAAAGGCGCTTGAAGCCTATCACGCGGCGCTTGCCGACTGACCCGGAACATCCGCGGCGCTGAAGGCGAAACGTTCCCCTTCACGCGCGGCTCTTTCGTTCACTCAGGAACCGGCCGTACGGCCGGTTCCTTCTTTTCCTCCCGGCTCCTCCCCTTCCCCGAATTTTTCTCCGGCACCCATCCTTTTCCAGTCCGGAACTTTTTCTCCCCCGAATTTTTTCCTTTACTGATTTTCTCTTGTAAAAAAAAGAACAAGTCTTTATTCAAGGGGAACAAGCTGTTGGAAACTGTACCGGTACGACCGAGCCTTCCTGTTCCGCCGGGGCTGCATAGTACGCCGCTCCTGCGAACGGAAGATTGCGCCCGTGAACTTTAACTTCGGCTGCATCCGGCAGAAAACGGTCGGTCAACATCTTGATTTTACTGTCTTTCCGTATATTTTCTCAGGTCTGAAGGGAGAAAAACAATTTGTGAAGAGTCAGTGATCTGGCGTAATTATCTTGCATTTCATCACAACTTGCTGGTAAACTCCCCACCGATAGTTTCTTTTTGACGATACGAACCTTATTCTCTGGAGGTTTTCAACATGGCTCCCAATATTCTCATCATCGGCGGCGTTGCCCTCGGCCCGAAGGCTGCCGCCCGAGCCAAGAGGCTCATGCCCGACAGCAACATTACAATGATCGATCAGGGGACCTACATCTCCTACGGCGGCTGCGGCATTCCCTACTTCGTCGGCGGCGACGTCCCTCAGATGAACGGTCTGCGCACCACCAATGCGGGTGTGGTGCGTGACGAAGCCTTCTTCAAGGAACTCAAGGGCGTGAACGCGATCTGCCACACGCGTGCCCTGTCCATCAACCGCAAGGAAAAGACCGTTACCGTGGAAAACACCCTGACCGGTGAAAAGAGCGACATGCCCTACGACAAGCTGGTCATCGCCACGGGCAGCAGCCCCCGCATCCCTCCCATTCCCGGCACGGATCTGAAGAATGTCACCTCCGTCACCTGTCTTGAGGCCGCCAAGGCCATTCAGGAACAGTGCGCCGCCCGCAAGATCAACCATGCCGTCATCATCGGCGCCGGCTTCATCGGTCTGGAAATGGCCGTGGCTCTGGCCGACATGTGGGGCATCAAGGTTACCGTCATTGAAATGGTCGACCACATCCTGCCTGCGCAGCTGTGCTACAACTTCAGCCAGATCGCCAAGCACGACCTGGAAGAACTCGGCATCACCGTTCTTACCGGTGAAGCCGTGAAGGAACTCAAGGGCAAGGACGGCGCCGTCTGCGAAGTGGTGACCAACAAGCGCACCATCGAAGCCGACGAAGTCATCTTCTCCATCGGCGTGACGCCGAACTCCAAGATCGCCTCCGACGCCGGCATCGCGTGCCATCCCCGCGGCGGCATCATGGTGAACACCCACATGCAGACCTCCGACCCCGACATCTATGCCGGCGGCGACGTGGTCGTGGTGCGCAACCTCATTTCCGGCGACCTCTCCTATCTGCCCCTCGGCTCCATGGCCAACAGACAGGGCCGCGTCATCGGCACCAACCTTGCCGGCGGCCAGGCCACCTTTGAAGGCGTTGTCGGCTCCTGGTGCGTGAAGCTGAACAAGATGTATGCCTCCGGCGCCGGCCTCACCCTGCATCAGGCCCGCATGGCCGGCTTCGACGCCATCGAAGTCAGCATGGAAGGTTCCGACAAGGCTCACTTCTACCCCGGACACACCAATACCAGCATCAACGTGGTCGTGGACAAGCAGACCCGCCGCGTTCTGGGCATTCAGGGCATGAGCACCGACGGTTCCGCCGTCAAGGCCCGTACCGACGCCGTGGCCGCCATGCTCCAGATCGGCCGTCCCACGCTGAACGATCTCTCCAACCTTGAAGTCTGCTACGCTCCGCCCTTCGCCTCCGCCATGGACGTGATCAACGCTGCCGGCAACGTGACCGAAAACGTGGTGAACGGCTACCACAAGTCCATCTCTCCCGACGAATTCGTCGATCTGTGGGAAAAGCGCGACGAAAACAACTACCTCTTCGTGGACATCCGTCCCGCCAAGGCCGGCAAGCCCATCGAAGAACGCCATCCCGGTCAGTACCTCTCCCTGCCGCTGGAAGAATTCAACGCCCGCGCCAAGAATGAGATTCCCACCGACCGTCCCGTGGCTCTCGTGTGCAACACCGGCACCCGTGCCTATGAAGCCCAGCTCAAGCTCCGCAACATGGGCATCGAAACCGTGAACTCCGCCGGCGGCCACACCGCTCTGCGCAAGCGCGGCGACGAAGAAAAGTTCTAGTCTCCGCTTCCACTTCTCATAAATGACCGGGGGATACGGGCATGCCCGTATCCCCCGGTTTCTTTTCTGAAAAAGTCCGGCCCTCTGGAAACCATCCGGCCACGCGCGGCATAAGCGCCCCTGCCTCCGCGCTGCCAGTCTTCTTTCTGCCTCGCCTTACTGCTTGAAAAGTCTTTGCAGAGTGATGATACGCGCTGTTGCAGGCATGCCTGCCTTTTTTCCGGCCCGAAGGATCCGCCGGGCGGCTTGCACGGTACGGCGGTATGTAGCATACTGAAAAAAAGGGGCTTCTATGGCATCATCTCTGTTTTCCCGTCCGTTCTTCCGCATCTATCGCCTTCTCTGGAGACTGGCCTTTCCTTTTCTGAAACGCAGCGCCAGACTTTCCGACGGCTGGAACGAACGCATGATTCCTTCAGACTGGCTTCTGCCGGATCTGCCGCAGAAAAACGGACGGGCAACGGACATATGGCTTCAGGCCGCATCCGGAGGAGAAGCCCGTCTGGCCGTAGCCGTCTGCCGAAGCTTCCGCCGGGATGCCGCGCTGCGCATACTGGTAACCACCTGGACCAGACAGGGCAAAGACGTCGTGGAGCGGGCGCTGCCCTCTCTCAAGGAAAGCCATCCGAACCTTGTCGTCGCCGTACGCTTCGCTCCCTTCGATCACCCGGACGTCGTCCGACGGGCGCTGGCAACGGCAGCTCCCCGTATCGTGGCCCTGCTTGAAACGGAACTGTGGCCGGGGCTCATGGCCGCCTGCCGCGAAAAGAACATTCCCGTCCATATCTTCAACGGCCGCATCAACAGCTCGACAGCCCACTTCGGCCGTCTGTTCTCCTCCCTCATGGCCGACATCTCCCCTGCCGCGATTCACGCCATCTCCCGCTACGACAAGCAGGGCTTTGCCGCCATCTTCCCCTGCCCGACGGACAGAATCTCCAACATCAAATTCGATCTTGCCGCGCAGACTCTCGATGTCCCGCTTCCCGCCACAGCCGGCCTCTTCACCTCCGCCGGCCCGGTTTTTCTCTTCGCCTCCGTCCGTCAGTGCGAAGAAACCCGCATTCCCGGCCAGCTTGCGCGGCTGTACAAGGCCGTGCCCAACGCCTCCGTCGTCATCGTCCCCCGGCATCTGCACCGCGTAGCCGCATGGAAAAGCGTTCTGGAAGATCTGGCCTTCATGCCCATGCTCATTTCGGAAATGACTCCCGGAAGCTGTCTGCCTCGAAAACGCGTGCTCATCTGGGACCGGTTCGGAGATCTGCCGCAGCTCTACGCCGCGGCGCGGGCAGTCTTCGTCGGCGGCAGCTTCGGACAGGGCGGACAGAACTTTCTTGAAGCCCTTGCCGCAGGGCGCGTTCCCTGCATAGGCCCCTCCGCCCATAATTTCCTCTGGGCCATGGGAAACGGCGATCCTTCCATGCCTTCCCTCGTGGAAGCCGGACTGCTGCATGTGGCGCATACGCCGAGAGACGTCATCAACATCATGCTGAAACAGGCCGCTTCCACCCGCGACAGACATTCCGTCAGGGAGGCGTTCAGAACCTGGCTTCTTCCCCGGCAGGGCGGATCCGACGCCACGGCCAGACTCATGGAAGAGGCGCTTGCCGACGCTCCGGTCGACGGCGCCAAGGAAGCTCCCGGCTCGGAACATTGAAATTTTTCCGACAGTACCGTACACCCGTAAACAGACCCGTTCCCACCGCAGGGCGTCTTTCTTCCAGACAGGCCGCGCCTCGGGACATCTCTTCTGGAGTCAGGCATGAACATTCTCGTCATAGGCGGCGCCGGATACATCGGCAGCTGCACCTCCAAGGCGCTGGCCCGCGCAGGCCACAACGTCACCGTGTACGACAATCTGTCCACGGGACACAGAGATCTCGTCAAGTGGGGGCCTCTTTTCGAGGGGGACATTCTTGACGCCCAAAGACTCGAAACCTGTCTGAACGCCGTGAAGCCCGACGGCATCATCCATTTCGCGGCCTTTTCCCAGGTCGGGGAATCCGTACAGAATCCGGGAAAATACATCCGAAACAACGTCGGCGGTACGCTCAACATTCTTGAGGCCATGCAGCATACCGGCGTGCGCAACATCGTGGTTTCCAGCACGGCTTCCGTTTACGGCATTCCCGAAAAGATGCCCGTCACCGAAGACGCTCCTACCTTTCCCATCAATCCCTACGGCGAAACCAAACTCTTCATGGAACGGATGCTGGCCGACTTTGCCCGGTCCTGCGGCCTTTCCTGGACGGCCCTGCGCTACTTCAATGCCGCCGGGGCCGATTCCGAAGGTGAAACCGGCGAACGTCACACGCCGGAAACGCATCTCATTCCCCGTGCACTCATGGCTCTGGACGGCAAGGCTCCCGACTTTCACGTCATGGGCGACGACTATCCCACAAGAGACGGCACCTGCATCCGCGACTACATTCACGTTCAGGACCTGGCCGATGCCCATATCAAAGCCATGACCCGTCTTCTGCAGGCCGGAGACGGCGAAGGCACGGCCATGAACCTCGGCACCGGCACCGGACTTTCCGTGCGGGAAATCCTCAATGCCATCGAAGCCGTCACCGGCCGTTCCATGCCCTTCACCATCGGACCGCGACGGGCCGGAGATCCCCCGAGCCTTGTGGCCGACTCCTCAAGAGCTCTGGAGCTTCTCGGCTGGAAGCCCTCGCATTCGGGCGTCGAGGACATCATACGCGACGCCTGGAACTGGTACCTGAAGGATCAGGCCTGATCGCATTCCGGCTTCCGGAGTACGGCTTTCCGGAACGCTCCGGAGAAATATGTTCCTGAAACGCTGAAGAGGTCTTCTCCTCCGGCGCCAGTCCGAGACGGGTATCCATCGAAGTCTTTTCTCCCGTCTCCGCGAAGGCTTCAGGCCGGACCGGTCGGGCCGGATTCAAACCGGACGCGCCCCGGACAAGCTTCCTCAAAACAGGTCAACAGGGAGGTCGAACCTCCCCTCTGGACAGGATAAGCTCCCCGGACGTATATTCTTTCCGCGGAATCATCCGCCGAATATTTCATAAGGGTACTCCCATGCGTATTTTCCTTATTCCTGCCGCGCTCTCCCTTCTGCTTGGCGGCTGTCTTGCCAATCCCTTCGGCTCTTCTCCCGAACCCGAAGTTCCCATGCCCGAAATACCGCTCTCTCCCGTGCCCCAGTTCATTTCCATGAACAATGCCGGCGCGCAGGCCTCCATCGACGACCCCGCCTTCGGCGGCACGGTGGACGTCATGGTCGAAGGAGCCTTCACTTCGGCGTCCGGACGCGACTGCCGCCGCGCCGTGGTCAGTCAGCCTCCCCATGAGGCGGAAATCATCATTCTCTGCCGTCAGGGCGACGGCTGGGAACTCATGCCCCGTGTCTGGGGTCGCGGTCTCGATCACTGAGCCGGTCGAATTTCCTTTTCTCCTGTATTCATCCAGCCTTCGGGCAGGAGCTTCTCTTGCGTTCTCTCATCCTTTTTCTCATTTCCTGGCTTGTGCTGACCTCTCCCGCTGCGGCGGCCGAATCCACCAGCACCGCTACGGCAACGGCCACCGCCACGGCAACGGCCACCACGTCGACCTCTCCCTCCACGCAGGAGCCGCATCCCTTCGGCAGCAACCTGTTTCAGGGGAACTTTGCCTCCAACGGGTCCGCTTCCACCATTCAGAACGGAGACCGCATTCTTGTCCGGCTCTGGGGCAGCCTCACGCTCGACGACGTCTTCACGGTCTCTCCCACCGGCACGCTGGATCTGCCCGGCATCGGCAGCATTCCGCTCTCCGGTCTGCCCAGAGGCGACGCCGCCCAGATTCAGCAGTCCATCGTCAGCAAGCTGAACGTGTCCGGCATCAGCGACGTACAGGTCTATGCCAGACCTCTGGACACGCAGAACGTGTCCGTCTTCGTCACGGGCTTCGTCAACCATCCCGGCAACTATCCGGGCATGGCCTCGGACAACATTCTCTCCTTTCTCGACAAGGCCGGCGGCATCGACTCGCGGCGCGGCAGCTACCGCGACATCCGCGTCCTGCGCAATCAGCAGCCCATAGTCACCGCCGATCTTTATCCCTTCATCCTCTACGGCCAGATTCCCTCCATCCGCTTCAACGACGGCGACACCATCGTCGTAGGCGAAAAAGGACCTACGGTCTCAGCCAGCGGCGAAGTGCGCAATGCCGCGCGCTTTGAATTTGAAAGAGGCAACATGACGGGCGAGGCGCTCACCCGGCTGGCCGATCCAAACTCCAAGGCCTCCCATGTGAGCATTTCCGGATTCCGAAACGGCATTCCCTACAACCAGTATCTCTCCCTCAAGGAATTCAACAGGCTGAAACTGGAAAACGACGATCAGGTGCGCTTTCAGGCCGATACCACCGGCAATACCATCATGATCGAGGCGCAGGGCGCCATTCTCGGATCGTCACGCTTCCCCGTCCGGCGCAACGCCCGGCTTCAGGAAGTGCTGAGCTATATTTCCGTGGATCCGGACAGAGCCAATCTCTCGGGCCTCTACATCAAGCGCCTGAGCACGGCCAAGCAGCAGAAAAAAGCCATTGAAGACGCCCTGAACCGCCTGGAACACAACGCCTATACGGCAACCTCGTCCAGCAACGACGAAGCCCAGATCCGCGCCAAGGAAGCCGAAATGCTTTCAAGCTTCATCGACCGCGCCCGCAAGGTGGAACCGGAAGGCATCGTCGTGGTGGGCAGCGGCGGCAAGATTGCAGACATCGCACTGGAAGACGGCGATGTCATCGTCATTCCCGAAAAGACCGACGTGGTTATGATCAGCGGCGAAGTCATCATGCCTCAGGCCGTGGTGTGGAATGAAAACCGCGACATGGACGACTACATCAGAAGCGCAGGCGGCTTCAGCAACCGTGCCGACACCTCCAACCTTCTGGTGGTTCATCCCGACGGAGAAGTCACGCCCAAGGCCAAACAGGTCATGCCCGGCGACCAGATCCTCGTTCTGCCCCGCGTTGACTCCAAGAATATGCAGGCCGTCAAGGAAGTCTCACAAATTCTCTATCAGGTGGCCGTGGCCTGCAAGGTCATTCTGGATCTGTAACCTGTCTGCTCCGAAAGGTCCGGCAAATGCGGCCGGACAGAAAGAACATCATGAAGAAAGCGCCCTCAACATACTGAGGGCGCTTTCTTCATGATGATGTTTCAGCGCTGTCCGACTATCTTGCGCCGCGCAGCCTGGCCAGCCAGCGCAAAGACTCATGCCTGCGCCAAATCCAGAGAAGCACAGGCCATATTCTGTCCTTCGGATCAAACATGCGCTCTTCTATCATGGGAAGAGCCTCATCGCGCCAGGGCGATCTGACAACATATTTCCAATATGCCATCTGCGCAGGGAAAAACTTCAGCCACGGCTTCAGCGACGGAAAATGCAGGATTTTTCCTTCCATTTCCTTCAGCCGCAGAAAACGCCGGTCATGCAGGCACAGCTCATAGTTGTACGACGAGTCGACCAGCTTCAGCTTTTCTCTGTCGCTGCTCAGCATGTAATTGAGCAGATCCTGATCGAACACCGTAAACTTCAACGTTGAGAACAGAGGCGCTCCCTCGCGATAGGCATGCCAGAATACGTTTTCCTCTCTGGAAGCCTCGCGCAGAGCCTTCAGATTCATCAGAAGAACGCCGCTGTTGAAATAGCGGTCTTCCTCAATGCCCAGCGCGCCAAGATAATATTTTTTCTTGCGGGATGACCATACTCTCTCAGGATCATGCGCCGCAATCATCCAGGCGTCGCCGAGTTCCATGTTCCACAGATCGGCGATATCCCGCTCAAAAATGATATCGCAGTCGAAATAGACGACCTTATCCACATCTTCAGGCAGCTGCTCATGCAGACACATGCGGAAAAGACTGGCCTTGGTATATTCTCCGACCTTGCCTCCGGGGAACATGTTCACGATATCATCCGGCACATCCACATGCTCATAAAACGTGATGGGATTCTGAAACGACTCGCACAGCTCTTCCAGCCAGTGCTTGTAGGGCAAAACCGAGTCATCAATGAGCGCATGAACATGCACATGCTCCGACGTGTTCTCAAAACAGGACAGCAGAGCGCAATACACGGTTTTATACATGGTGCCGGAATCATGAAAGCATACGGCGCAATGGACCATACCGGTTCTCCAGGACGAACGACAAGCAACAGTAAGATTATCCCCAGCCAGACATAATTATTAAAAATAGGAAATAAACTCTCTTCTGGCAAGATACGGCGGCCTGTTCTCAGACAAGTACGCCTTCTGTATGCCCCACGCCGGATTATTCGGACATTTTTCTCCAAAAACACGGGATTTACCGGCGGTATGTGCCTTCTCCGTATTTTGACGGAACAGCGTTTTCAGGCTATTTTACAGAAGGGGCGACGTTCCGCGTTTTCCCCATACCCATACGGAGAAAAAGGATATGTCCTCATCCCATATACTTTCCCCCCTTTCCGATACTGCCGTCAGCGAAGAAGTGCTCCTTGCCGCCGCAAAGGTCCGCTTTCTCGTGCTCGACGTCGACGGCGTATGCACCGACGGCAAGCTGTACTTTCAGGAAAACGGTCACCCCGTCAAATGCTTCAACGCCCAGGACGGCATAGGCATCAAGACAGCCCTCCTTTCGGGCATAGGCATAGGCATCATCACCGGCAGAAACGATCCCTGCGTGCTGGCCAGAATGTCGCAGCTCGGCGTGACGGATTACTATGCGGGATTTGAATCCAAGCTGCCGAAGCTGGAAGCCATCCGTCAGAAGTACGGCCTGAAGAAGGAAGAAATGGCCTATCTCGGAGACGACTGGATCGATCTTGATCCCATGCGTTCCGTCGGCATGCCCATGGCCGTAGCCAACGCGGTTGCGCAGGTGAAAAAGGAAGCGCTGTACATCACCTCCGCCCGGGGCGGAGAAGGCGCCGTGCGCGAGGCCATAGAATTTCTTCTGGCAGCCCGCAGGGACGGCAAAAATCCCGCCGATCTCTGGACCGCGGCCACGGGACCGGCAAAATCATGAACGATTCCCTGAAAAGGACACTGGCCCTCGTTGTTCTCGGCGCCGTCGTCTGGGGCGGCTGGTACGGGTGGCAGAGCTGGAAGACCCGTCAAGCGCTGGAAGCGCTGGAAGACGTGGTCCGTTCTGCAGACCTCAACAAGCTGCTTTCCGATCCGCCGGAAGAAGTGAAGAACGCCGTGGATCTGGCCGTGCGCGGCATTCAGCTCTCCCAAGGGCACGAAGGTCGTAAAAGCTTTGATCTCAAGGCCGACTGGGCCACGCTGAATCAGGAGTCCGGCGCCATAACCGTGCGCGATCCGGACATACACTATATGCTTGAGAACGCCGACGGGGGAGATGCCCGTATCATACAGGCCGTTTCCGACGTTGGTCGCGTGGAAGATGGCAATCAGAAAATCTCCATGTCCGGCAGCGTCAAAGCCACGTATGAGGAAAGCACGCTCAGCGGCGATCTGGCCGTTTTTCTCAATACCGACCGCACACTGACCTTCCCTGAAGGCGCGGAACTTGCAGGACCGGTTCTGTCCGGCACGACGACCCGTCTTGTCTGGGATCTCAATACCAATGTTCTGACGGGCGACGGAGGCGTCAGCATGCGCTGGATTCCTTCCGCATCAGCCCCTTCCGACGGCGCAACCGGCGCCGATTCTTCACCCGATGCCGCGCCGAGCAGCGCGCAGGAGGAACGTCTGTCATGAAAAGATTTCTTCTTACCCTTCTTATCTGCGCGTTTTCCGCTGTCTGCGCCGTTGCTGCCCCCCTGCCCGGCGCAGACGGCAATCAGCCCGTGGACGTGACCGCGGACAACATGGTCTACAGTGCTGACAAAAATACCGTGGTATTCCAGGGCAAGGTGGAAGCCGTGCGTGGCGAATTCAAGATGTGGTCGGAAACGCTGACCCTGTACCTCAAATCCTCGGGCGGCACCGAAACGGGAAAGACCGGCACGGTTCCCGCCACGGAAAAAAGTGATCTTGACCGCATCGTTGCGGAAAAAAATGTGCGCTTCCAGAACGGCACGCAGACGGGTTCCGCCCAGAAAGCCACCTACTTTGCCTCCCAGAACCTGCTGGTTCTCGAAGGCAACCCCGTGCTGCACGACGGCGACAACTCCATCAAGGGCAACGTCATCCGCTATTTCGTGAACGAAAACCGCAGCGTGGTGGAAGGCGGCCCCAAGCAGCGCGTGCATGCCGTGTTCTCCTCCAACGACAAGAAGGGAAAATAGCATGAGTTCCACGCTTTCCGCCCAGCATCTGTGCAAGCGCTACGGCCAGAAGGAAGTCGTTCACGAAGTCTCCGTGTCCATGAAGCAGGGAGAAATCGTCGGCCTTCTCGGCCCCAACGGCGCCGGCAAGACAACGTCGTTCTACATGATCACGGGCATCATCAAACCCACGACGGGTAAAGTTCTCCTCGACGGACAGGAGATCAGCAACTGGCCCCTGTACCGCCGTGCCAGAGTCGGCCTTTCATACCTGCCGCAGGAAAGCTCCGTATTCCGAAGACTGACCGTGCGGCAGAACCTGCAGATCATTCTTGAGCACACGGGACTTTCCCGCGCCGAACAGAAAAAGCGCGCCGACCAGCTCATGGAGGAATTCGGACTGACCCGTCTGGAAAAGTCCTACGCCTCCTATCTTTCCGGCGGCGAGCGCCGTCGCCTTGAAATCGCCCGCTGCCTCATCCGGGATCCGCTCTTCGTCCTGCTCGACGAACCCTTTGCCGGCATCGACCCTCTGGCCGTAGGCGACATTCAGGTGCTCATCCGCGGCCTCAAGGAACGCGGCATCGGCGTGCTCATTTCCGACCACAACGTGAGAGAAACCCTTTCCATCTGCGACAGAGCCTACCTCATGTTCCAGGGCAACATCATCCTTTCCGGAACGCCGGATGAAATCGTCAGCAACGACAGAGCGAGAGAAGTGTACCTCGGCGAAGATTTCCACCTGAGCTGAGAGTCGAAGAACTTTCGGAGCAGACCGACTTTTGGATGATTGAAATCCGAAGCGTTCGCCCATGTCGGCATTGTAGACCGGCAGAAGCACTCCAAAGCCTTCATGACCGATGAGCGTAAAAAAAACAGACGGGTTACCCCGTCTGTTTTTTTATCGTTCTACTTGTCTTCATCGCGCTCAAAGCAGCGGACATACGCTTCATAGCATGCGGCGATGGGAGAATCCGGCGGAAGCTTCAGCCTGCCCAGTCGCGGCGGCCTCGGCGGCGGAGGCAGCGAAGGCGGCTGCGTAATGTCCACCCTGCGCAGCGATTCCTTGCCCACAAGAAGATGCAGCTCCACCTTCTGGAAGTAATCCTCATCCATGAAGGCGTTCACGCGCTCAAGAATTTCCGGCACGGCATAGGAGAGTTCCTGCATGGCGCAGGAATCCTCGCCGCCCACCAGCAGGATGTTCCCCCGATGCCCCAGAGGATGCGCCAGAGCCGCAATGTCCGGCCCCATGACGATGTCCCAGTTCTTCCACAGCTGCGTCAGCATGTGATGCTGCACCTGCATGCCGTGCGCCGAAAGCCAGCCTTCGAGCGCATCGCTCAGCGACGACGTTCTGCCGCTTCGCTTTCCAAGATCGAATCCGGCAAAGCGCTTATGATACTTCCTGCCTTCCATGCCTCGAGGCTACCAGACTTCCGGACGGACGAGAAGCCCCCGCGCAGGGCGCGCGGGGGCAGAAGGAATGCAGAAGATCAGTTTCCGAGCATGACGGCCATGTCGGCTTCCGGCGTGGAAATGGGGCGTATGCCGAACTCCTTCACCAGAACATCAAGTACGGCGGGAGAAACAAAGGCGGGCAGCGAAGGGCCGAGCCAGATGTTCTTCACGCCGAGGTACAGCAGAGAAAGCAGAATGGCCACGGCCTTCTGTTCATACCACGACAGAACCAGAGTCAGCGGAAGGTCGTTCACACCGCACTGGAAGGCTTTGCTCAGGGCGAGGGCCACCTGCACGGCGCCGTAGGCATCGTTGCACTGGCCCATATCCAACAGACGGGGAAGTCCGCCCACCGTGCCGAGATCAAGATCATTGAAGCGGAACTTGCCGCAGGCCAGCGTAAGCACGACCGTGTCGGAGGGCGTGTTCTTCACGAACTCCGTATAGTAGTTGCGGCCGGGTCTTGCGCCGTCGCAGCCGCCTACAAGGAAGAAATGGCGGATGGCTCCGGCCTTCACGGCATCCACAATGGCCCCGGCATGGGCAAGCACTGCCTCGCTGCCAAAGCCGGTAACCAGCGTTTCTCCGCCGTTGATGCCGCAAAAATGCGTATCTTCAGCATAACCGCCCAGCTCCAGAGCTTTGGCAATGACGGGAGAAAAGTCCTTGCCCTCGTCGATATGCGGCATACCGGGATAGCGAACAACGCCCGTCGTGAACACGCGGTCAGCATAGGCGTCCTTCACGGGCATGATGCAGTTCGTGGTGAAAAGCACCGGAGCGGGCACGCCGGCAAATTCCTTCTGCTGATTCTGCCATGCCGTTCCGAAATGCCCCTTGAAGTGAGCATACTTGCGAAGTTCGGGATAGGCGTGGGCGGGCAGCATTTCACCGTGCGTATACACATTCACGCCCTTCCCCTCGGTCTGCCGGAGAAGCAGCGCCAGATCATGCAGATCGTGACCGGACACGATGATGAAGGGGCCCTTTTCCACCGTTCGGGAAACCGTTGCAGGGGAAGGAGTACCATACGTTCTGTTGGCGTCGTTCAGAAGCTCCATGCAGGCCAGATTGACCTTTCCGGCTTCCATGACGGCATCAAGCAGCGTTTCTCTGCCTGCATCGGCGGCAAGAAGCGCAAGTCCCCGGTACAGAAACGCGCTGACGTCCTCAAGATTTCTTCCCAGCGTCCGGGCATGGCTGGCGTAGGCGGCGATACCCTTCATGCCGAAAAGCAGAAGAGACTTCAGGCTGCGGACATTTTCTTCCGCATTCCAGAGAAGATCCATGTTCCAGGCTTCCGCCACACCGCTGTCCTTGCGGATCCTGGCCACGGTCTCCACCATGGCAGCCAGAGAAAGATCATCGAAATTCACATTGGTCAGCGTGGTGAAAAGCGCATTTTCCACCAGCGTGTCCAGTTCAGCCGTGCGGGTGAAGCCTTCGCCTCCGGCAAGAGCGACAAGCTCGCCGATAAGTCTATCCTGAAGCATGGCGGTACCAGGCTTCTTGCCGCACACGCCTATTCTGGTGCAGCCGCTGCCGCCGGCCGTCTGCTCACACTGAAAACAGAACATTTCGCCCATAGCGTTTCTCCATGATGTTACATGTACTCTGTACAGAGCTTTCAGTCTCTCGAATATAGAAGACTTTCCGCTCAAAAACCGTGTCCCTGATCACATCATGGCACGTTTCCTTTTCAGTCTCAGCTATTTTTACCGACTTCCTTTTCTTCTTTCGTCCAGGCGGTATAAGGCAGCTTTGAAAGCTCCACGTTGAGATAACGGGAAATTCTGCTGACTTCCTCCCCCAGCCACTCAGGACGCACAAAAGGCTGATCTGCCGATTCCAGCTCGATTTCGGCCACCACAAGCCCCCGATTGGCGCCGAGGAACTCATCCACTTCCCATACGCTGCCGTCGCAGGTAAAGGTATGCCGCATCTTTTCAATGATCTCGCCGGGGTCAAGACCGTCCAGCAGAGCCTGAGCTTCCTCCAGAGGAATTTCATACTCGAATTCGCTGCGGGCAATGCCTTCTCCCCGATACTTGATGGTCAGCATACCCTTTTTTCCGGTCACCCGGACTCTGACCGTGCGATCCTGGGTACGGGCAATGTAGCCCTGCCGGAAAAGCTCGCCTTCCGCCCTGCCGCGCCAGCCGTCGCTCTTCACCAGAAACTTGCGCTCTATTTCCTGCTGTTTCATGCGCTCTCCCGAAGCATCCGTAACGGACGCTCTTCTGCCGTAGAACAAGACGTCTGCGGGTGCATTCTGCAAACGTCCGCTTATAAAAAACGGGGCGGAAAGCCATGCTTTCCGCCCCGCGTACATTCATCAGAATCAGCGATTAGTCGTTGAACTTCTGCTTGAGAAGGTCGCCGAGGGTCTGGCTGATGCTGTTGTCGCCGGAATGATAATCCTTGGGCTTGCGACGTTCTTCATCGTCCTTGATCTGCTTGATGGAGAGGCCGAGACGGCGTTCATCAGCGGAAACATGGATGATCTTGGCCTGAACGGTGTCGCCTTCCTTGTAGAGTTCGGAAGGAGACTTCACCTTCTTGCCGAGTTCGGTCACATGGATGAGGCCTTCGATGCCTTCTTCCACTTCCACGAACAGGCCGAAGTCGGTCACGTTGGTCACGGTGCCGGTGATGATGTTGCCCACGGGATAGCGGGCGGGCACGCTGCTCCAGGGATCTTCGGTGAGCTGCTTCATGCCGAGGGTGAACTTTTCGTTCTCCTGATCCACGGTGAGAACCTTGGCCTGCACAACGTCGCCGACCTTGTACAGTTCGCCGGGATGGCGCAGCTTCTTGGTCCAGGAAATGTCGGACACATGGATGAGGCCGTCGATGCCGTCTTCGATGCCGATGAACATGCCGAATTCGGTGATGTTCTTGATCACGCCTTCAATGACGGTGCCTTCGGGGAAGCGTTCGCCGACGAGTTCCCAGGGATTGGGCTTGACCTGCTTCATGCCGAGGGAGATGCGCTTCTTTTCGCTGTCCACGCCGAGGATGACGACTTCAACTTCGTCGCCCTGATGCACCATCTGGGAAGGATGACGGAGCTTGCGGGTCCAGGACATTTCGGAAATGTGCACGAGGCCTTCCACGCCGGGTTCGAGTTCCACGAACACGCCGTAGTCAACAAGGTTGGTCACCTTGCCGGTGTGGTGGGAGCCTTCGGGGAAGCGGGCGGTGATGTCCTGCCAGGGATCGGGCACGAGCTGCTTCAGGCCGAGAGAAACCTTCTGGTTTTCCTTGTCGAAGGAAAGAACCTTGAGTTCCAGTTCCTGTCCGAGGGAGACCATTTCGCGAGGATGGCGAATGCGCTTCCAGGACATATCGGTGATGTGCAGAAGACCGTCGAGACCGCCGAGGTCGACGAACACGCCGTATTCGGTGATGTTCTTGGCCTTGCCCTTGACGATCTGGCCTTCGGCCAGGGTCTGGAGCAGAGCGCTGCGCTTGGTATCGCGTTCTTCTTCGAGCAGCACGCGGCGGGAAACGATCACGTTGCTGCGGCGACGGTTGATCTTGAGCACGCGGAATTCAAACTGCTGGTTGACGAGAGCATCCATGTCGGGCACAGGACGCAGATCGACATGGGAACCGGGCAGGAAGGCCTCCACGCCGCCGAGATCGACGGTGTAGCCGCCCTTGATGCGGCGGGTGATGGTGCCGGTGATGACGCCGTTCTTTTCCAGCACTTCTTCGAGCTGGTCGAACAGCTGCATACGCTTGGCCTTGTCGAACGAAAGCGTGATGGTGCCATCCATTTCGTTCTTGCGGGCAACGTACACATCGACGCGGTCGCCGACCTTGACCGTTATATTGCCCTGAGCGTCCCGAAATTCTTCAGCGGGGATCTGGCCTTCGGACTTGAAGTTCACGTCCACCAGCACAGTATCGTCGTCCACGCGCACGACTTCGCCCTTGACGATGGAACCTTCTTCGAGGTCGCCCATATCAGGGTTGAGATAGTCTTCGAGTGCGCTCGCAAAGCTCATTTCGGAATCGATTTGGTTTTCCATGTTCTCGGCAGTTGCCATACGGATCCTCCAACCTAAACAAACAGATTTCTGCCCTCGTCGGGCAGGTCTCTCTACATAGCAGGAATGTCATGGATACACAAGTCGTTTCTTTCCCGCTTTCCGGGAAAAGGGCGTTTTTCCTTCTCGTCCGCAATCTGGACGCAAAAAAGGAAACCATCTATGCTTCAGCAAAGCAACACGCTCAAAAAATGATGTAAAAGGAACGTTCAAAAGGCATGGATAACGAAAGGGACAGCAGGGCTCTTTCCGTCAGCCGGGCGGAATCGGGTCAGAAACTTCTCAATTTTCTTCAGCGCCGCATCAACGCGCCCGTGAGCGATTTTCACCGCTGGATACGCACCGGTCAGGTGCGCGTCAACGGCGCAAGGGCCCGCGCCTTCGACCGGCTGAACGAAAACGATCTCGTACGGGTGCCGCCCTTTGCCGAGCGCCTGCCAGCAGGAAGCGGCGCGTCTGCGCCCACTTCTGCGCCCGCAGGAAAAAAACGCTCCAGACTCACCGTCGTTTTCGAGGATGAGGACGTTCTCGTGCTGGCCAAGCCCGCCGGTCTTCCGGTGCAGGGCGGCACGGGTCACAAGGAAAGCGTGGCCTCCATTCTTGCCGAAGAGCGCGCTCATGCGGACTTTGTCCCTGCGCCCGTGCATCGTCTGGACAGAGACACCTCCGGTCTGCTCGTGGCTGGCAAGACCTACGCGGCCGTGCGCCTTCTGACGGACGCCCTTGCCGGAAGAAACGACGAAAGGCCGGGCAAGGAATATCTGGCATGGGTGGAAGGAACATGGAAGCTGCCCTCGCCTTCCGAGCTTCGGGACTTTCTTGCCAAAGACAGGCAGGAGCAGCGCGTACGAAGCCGTGCCCCGGAGAAGGATTCCGAAGCAAAGGAAGCCCGCTGCATCGTGACATGCCTGACGGAACGAACCATACACGGGCATTCTTACACGCTGCTTCTCATCCGTCTTCTTACCGGACGCACGCATCAGATACGCGTGCAGCTCGCGGAACGGGGGCACCCCATTGCCGGCGATCCGTGGTACGGCAGACCGGGAAGGCAGGAAGGAGACCTGAAGCTGCATGCCTTCCGTCTCTCCATTCCCGTTCCGGGCGGAAGAAGGCGCACATTCCGCCTTCTCCCTCCGTGGAAAGATCCCTGGAAGGCCGAACTTCCGTCATCTCTTCCCGACCCGGAAGTCTGAACTCAGGGAACGGTTCGTACCGTCACCTTCCGCGACGAGGCCCGGCCTCTGTCATCCACGACACGCAGCTCCTGCACGCCGTCTTCCGGATACCAGAGCAGCGTCTCTCCCGGTGCCGCCCTGCCGATGAAGCGCCCGCCCACGAACCAGAACAGGGCTTTTGCGTCGGCATCAACGCCGGCCTCCAGAGGAATGGCCGTTCTCTGCGGCGCGGAAAGACTGCGCTGATAGATCACGCCGTCCTTGGGGGAGATCATGCGGGGAGGCATGCCGGAAACGCGCTCCTGCCCGCAGCCGGGGCCGAAGGGCGGAGGAGGCGGCTTGACCACGCCCGCCTGCAGAAACTGCTTCCGCAGATCGGAAGGCCAGAACTCCCAGACCACTTCCTCCGTTCGACCCGGAACGGGCTCACAAGCCCGCAGGCCTGTTTCCCTGTCGATGAGAATGGTTCGGAACACGCCCGAAGAACGGGTCGGCGACCGGCCGGGAATATACCAGGTTTCCGTCGTATCTTCGCAAAGCGACGTATCCAGATCCCCCGTGGCGGTACAGACCTTTTCCCGAATGATGTTGAGTCCTTCCTGCTGACGGGGCACAATATCGGCGAAGGATCTGTCGGATGAGGCCAGCGCCTGGGCGATGTCGGTGAAAAGCGGCGCGGCGACCTCGCCTCCCACGAGCAGAGGATTGGGAGAGTTGTCGAAGTTTCCCACCCATACCACCAGCACATAGGGACCGGCCACACCCGCCGTCCAGGCATCGCGAAAGCCGTTGGATGTACCGGTCTTGAAACGCAGAGGAACAGGGCCGGAAAAGGACCGGACAAAATGCACCTCGTCCTCCAGCATACGCAGCGTAACTATGGCGGCCTCCGGGGAAAGCAGGGCCACAGCAGGCGCGGCAGGCTCTCCGGTAAAAAGCCGGGGCTGCCGCCATACGCCCCGATTCGCCAGCATGGCGTACAGGCCGCCAAGCTCACGCATGGTCACTTCCGCGCCGCCGAGAACAAGACTCAGCCCGTAATGCTCCTCGCTGAAGGGAAGCTCCACCCCGGCTCTTTTCAAAAAGGCGTACAGCCCCGGTCTGAGCTTTGATGCCAGCATGATGGCGGGAATGTTGCGGCTTGACCGCAGCGCCTCCTCGGCGGGAAGAGGTCCGCGAAAAATACGGTCGAAATTTTCCGGATCATAGCCGCCGAAGCTCCGAGGAGAATCCTCAAGAAGCGTTCGCGGATGGATCAGCCCCTGATCCAGCGCCATGCCGTAAATGAAAGGCTTGAGCGTGGAGCCCGGAGAACGGCGGGCACGCGTGCCGTCCACCTGACCAAAGATCGCCTCGTTGAAAAAATCCGCCGAACCGGCCAGCGCCCGGATCTCCATGCTGGGCCAGTGAATGACGAGCGCCGCCGCATTGTTCAGCCCGTACCGCCTGCCCCGGGCGGCAAAACCCTTCAGCGCCCGCTCCAGAAGCTGCTGCATACGCCGGTCGATATACGTTCGTACCGGCTCTCCATTCCCCGACCGGGAAAGAAGCGAGCTCGACACATGCGGAGCCTCGAAGGGTAGCTCGGAAGGCCCGTGCACGCGCAACGGCGAAAGCACGCCCTCATGGTTCGCCAGAAAAACGCCGGAGCGAAACGCGCCGTTCTTTCCCTGAGCTTCGGAGACATCGCCTGTGACAAGACGCGTCACCCTTGCGCGCGCCCGCTCGAACTCCGGCCCGTTCAGAGGATTGCGCCTCACGGGATTCTGAGGCACGGCCGCCAGCGCGAGGCTTTCAGACAGTGAAAGACGGGCGGCAGGCACATGAAAATACAGGCGCGCCGCCGCGCCTATGCCCTCCACGTTGCCGCCGTAGGGCGCAAGATTGAAATAGGCCTCAAGAATCTCGTTCTTGTCGTAGTGGCGTTCGTACTGCAGCGCCCGGAGCATCTGTTCCAGCTTGCCCGGCAGCGTATCCGTGGTCAGGCCGAGCCGAAGACGCGCCACCTGCATAGTGATGGTGGATCCGCCCATGCGACGGGAGCCGCCGAGCATGGAAAAGGCGGCCCGCAGCAGAGAAAGCGGATTCACGCCCGGGTGTCGATAAAAATACCTGTCCTCATAGAGGAGTACGGCATTCACGGCTTCCGGCGCCACGTCGTGAAGGGCCACGCGCACCCGGTACTTCTCATCCTCCGTCAGCCCCATGCGGAGAAGCTGCCCGTCGGCGCTCAAGACCACGGGAGAAAAGGCCACACCGTCGAGAAGCGGAGGCTTCGGGCTGCATGCCAGCCAGCCCACAAGCACCAGCACGGGAACGAGAATCACCGCCGCAAGAGCTTTCAGAATAATGCCGCGCACAAACGCCAAGCCTCTTTGTTCCGTTGCCCGGAAGTGATGTTTCCGGGCAACGGAACACATACATTTCAAAGTGTTAAAGCAACAAACCTGCTGACCTGATCTCAGCGATCCGCACAGTAAGCCGGAAACCTTATCACGCTTCCGGCATCCCGCACCGGCTATTCCACCGTGATGCTTCCGCCCGAAGAGAAGGCATGAACGCTTCGGCGATACATGGCCTCGCCCTGCACGGGAGGCACGGCGTAAACGCCCCTGTTGACCGCACGGATGCGGTAGGTGAACGTCACCGTATCCGTTCCGAGATCGGCAAACAGGATCATACGGTCTTCCCTGCGGTCGGCCAGAATCGAATCGTTCAGCTCTGGAGATTCCGCCGTCACCGGCGTTGAAAGATCCATTTCAAAGCCGCCGGGCAGCATGTCGATGATGACGGCATCATCAAGGCGGCCGCCGTAGGCGCGGGCCGTCACGGATACCGTCACCGCATCGCCCTGACGCACATGCGTGACATCAAGGCCCTCGGCGTCAAGATAGCGCCTTCTGACCTCCATCCCCTCAAAGCTCTCTCCTTCCGGCATACGGCGGTCAAAGCCGAGGTCGGAGACCTCCCAGTACAGGGTTGCGCCGCCTTCCGGTACCGTCAGGTCATACAGGCCGCATCCGGGAGCAGAAAGCGTAAGCATGGCGTTCACGTCCTCAGGCAACGCCGAATCCGAGTGAAAGCCCGGCTGCATGCGGGTACAGCGAAGCGTCACACCGTCCGGCAGAGGCGCGGCCTTTTCCATGTCCAGCAGGGCGCGCACGGCCAGCGCCGCCGACAGGCTCACATATCTGCCGCCGTTCGTGGCATCGAAAAGCTCATCCACAAGCGCGGCACGCATATCCTCCAGCTTTCCGGGGAACTGCCGTGCCAGAACGGAAGCGCGCAGGCTGAGGGAGGCAAGCATATCAAGCCTGCTTTCCCTGAAATCGGCGCCGGGGCTGCGGTACATGGCAAGAAGCGCTTCGGCATCGTCCTTCAGCCGCATGACGGCACAGGACGCCGCTAGAAGCGACGAGGTCACATCCTCTCTCCAGCCGGGGAAACGTTCCTCCAGGTTGCGGATAAGCTGCTCCAGCGACCTGGTGGTGATGCGCCCCTCCCGGGTGAGCACCCACAATCCGTAGGCCTGCTCACGCCCTTCCTCCAGCGAGGAAGGCACCCGATCCACCGCCCGTTCCAGCGCGCTGAACACATCGGCAAGAAGGCCGCCGGGAAGCGCCGCGCCGTTCTCGCGCATGGTCAGAAGAAAATCGGCGGCATAGGCCGTCACCAGAAGATCCGGCTCCCCGCCCGGCCAGAGCGACACGCCGCGCCAGGTCAGTGCGGATTCCACCGCGCCGAGCGCCTCATCCAGCCTTTCGCGGGCCAGACGTGCCGTTTCTTCCGGCGTACGCCCCGTGTCGGAAAAGAATTCCGGCCGGTTCATGAGCAGCGCATACGGCATGGCCCGGCTGACGGTCTGCTCCACGCAGGAGTACGGATACGACTCAAGATACCGGATCAGTCCGCGCAGAGCAGGCAGCGGCATGGCCGACACGGAGGCCGAACCTTCCGCATGATACGGATACAGCTCCCGGCCCGTGCTCAACGTCATCGACGACGTGGTCGAGCCCACACGAAGACTCTCACGCAGAGGCGATGCGGGCCGTACGGAAAGCGACGCCGTACGGCGGGCCTCCACGCCTTCTCCCGAAATGATAAACGTTACTTCCGCATTGCCCGGAACGTCCTCCGCTTCCACGCGGAACGGCAGCACGAGTTCCGCCCCCGGCTCCACCGTTATGTCGGCAGGCGGGGCATCCACCAGTCGAAGAGCCTCCCCGACCTGCAGCGAAAGCCCCGCATGAAGCGCGGCTGAGGTATTGTTGGCCACGGCTACGGACGCCTCGAACACGTCGCCGGGCGAAGCCAGCACCGGAAGCTGCGGCGTGATGACCACATTCCCCCTGACCACCACATCCGCTTCGGCGTTGCCCGCCGTCTGCGGCGAAGCCGCCACCGCCATGACGCGCACCGTACCGCTGTAATAGCCGGGCACGGGTATGTCGAAACGCTGCTCCCCTTCCTTCACGTCCACAAGGCCGGACCAGAACGTCATGGGCGGCTCGTTTCTGCGCTTGAAGGGATTATGGAAACGGCCTCCGGCCATGCCCATGTCGCCGCCGAAGGCAGGCAGGGGGAAACTGCCGTGTTCGGGCATGAGCAGATCAAACATCTGCCGTGTTTCCACTTCCAGCGCCCGGTCGCGCAGAAGATAGCGCAGAGGATCCGGCGTGGGGAACGCCGTCAGGCGAAGCACTCCCTCATCCACCGCAAAAAGAAACGCCTTGCCCGCATGAGGAGAGTGAAGCGTTACGGGAATGCTTTCTCCCGGCTTCACCGGCGCTGAAGGCACGTCGAGACGCAGCTTCATGTCGCGACGCCCCACATTTACGGAAACAGGCGCCACGGCAAAAGCATACGGATTCATGAATACATCCGGCGACGAGAGAGAACGCACCAGCGAAACACTGACGTATGCACGGCCTTCGAAGTCTTCCGGCACGTCGATTTCCTGCACGCTGTCCCCGGCAGGCGCATGGAACCAGCGCCAGGCCGCCACGCTGTCGCGCTCAATGGTGAGAAGGCCGGTTCCCTCGTACGGCGAGGAAAGAAACACCTTCACCTTTCCGCCGGACGCAAGCTCCGTGCTGTCCAGGTGCATACGCAGGGAGGACGACGGCAGTGACGTCTGCGTTGCCGGGCGCAGATCGCCGTTTCCGGCAACGGTAAAAGGCACGCGGGCCATGCTCCGGCCCGAGGCGTCGCACACTTCAAGAAGGAACTCTCCGCAGATATCGGAAGGCAACGTCCAGCGCAGATGCCCGTCGGCATCAAAAGACTGCGTGGAAGCTCTTACCACGCTGTCCACGGGAGTGTCCTCATAGCGGTAACGCCCGTCCGCGTCCGTAACAAGCGAAGTCACATAGCTTCTGGCGGACACACGGAAGGAAAGTTCGCCGGGATCCGCCGGCGCAAGATCGGGGCCTACCGCCACGAACTCCAGCGCGGCGTCGCTGCCCTGCGGCACGAAATCAAGATTGCCCGCCGTGCCTGCCGGACGGAATCCGAGCACGTATCCCAGCGGAGACACAAGAAAACTTCTCTCCTCCGTGACGGAGCGACCGCCTCCCGGCTCAAAACCTTCCACAAGCAGGCGGCAGTGCAGCGTGCCGCCGCGGAGCTTCTCCAGAGGCAGGGAAAATACGGCCTTTCCTTCAGCATCGGTTCGCAGTTCTCCCAGCTCCAGCGTGAGCGGAGAGCCGCGGTACGGCATGGCGTCATGGAACGTCACGTCCCCATAGCCGGGGAACGAAAGCGGAGCCGCCCATACGGAAAGCTGCACACGGATTCTTCTGTCGGCAGCGGGCAGTCCGAAAAGATTGCGGAGCGTGGCTTCCACCTGCCCCTGCGAGGCCTCCAGCCAGCCGGCTCCCGGATCGGGCGACAGCACAAGTGACAGATTCATGGTGTCGGGCTGGAATTCTTCCACCCGAACCGTTGCAGAGCCGAGCACCACGTCCATGCCCTGCGCGTCGGGAGTCCGCACGTCCAGCCGGTATCGTCCGGCCGAGGCGCTTTCCGGCACATTCCAGCTCAGCGCCGCCATGCCGTCGGCGCCGACCGTAAACATACGCCGCAGGACGGTATGTTCCGCAGGATCCACCAGCTCGGCAACGAACGGCATATCGGAAGGCAGCGCCTTCCAGTCGCCCCTGCGGAGCAGCATGCCGAAATGCATCGTCTCGCCGGGGCGGAACAGCCCCCGCTGGCTGAAGACATAGGCGTTCACCCCGTCGGCCTGACTGGTCTGTCCCTGCGTGGGAAAGCGGGAAAGATCCACGCTGCGGCTTTCATCATCGAGGGGAAGCCAGGCCATGTCCTCGCCGCTTCCGCTCTTCTTCCACGCCGTCACCGCCACCGGACGACGTTCTCTGTCCAGCCCGGAAACGGAAGGCAGCACGGCCCGTCCGTCCGCGTCGGTCACGGCTTCGGCCACGGGTCTGCCGTTGATGCCGAGTATGCCGACTTTCGCCCCGGAGACCGGCTTGCCGGAAGAAAGGGAACAGACAAACACGTCTCTTCCACCCGAAGCCCCCTTCTTGACGATCATGCCCATGTCGGTCATCAGCAGAAAACGTCGGGCCGAGGCCACTTCCCTGTCTCCGTCCATGCCGGTCAGTTCCAGCTGAACCAGACCGTGCCCGTTTCCAGAGAGCGGCGTCACATCGAATACGGAGAACTGCGGCACACCCGGCTCCGTGCGCTGCAAAGGCATGACCCCTTCGAGGACGTCGGACACGGCGTCAAAGGGAATCTCATTGCTGGAAAACGGCGCAGACTGCGCGGCAAGAAGGCCCAGGAAAGGATCAAGCACGCGAGAGGCTCGCCAGCGTATGGCCGTCAGGCCGCTGGAGTGGATGTCCAGCCTGCGCGCGCCGCCGAGGGCAAGCACATTGCCCGGCTGAAGAAATTCAAGCTCCGGACCGAAGGGCGCGGCATGAAAGACTTCCCACCAGGGAGAAACCAGCGAAAAATCCTGAGAAGGTCCGAAGCCACGGGGAAGATCGAAAAGAAGATAGCTGTCCGGCTCGGCCTTCACCCGGAAGGTGATGCGGCCGCTCGGCACGTCGGCCGGCTGCAGAAGCTCCAGCGCCACGGGAACAGAGCGGGAGAGCGTTTCCTCATCAATGACGGGCGCGGCCGTCCACACCGTGGGCGACACCGCGCCTTCATCCAGAACACGCGGAAGACGAAGCGCCGTCATGGCTCCGGCCAGAGCGTCGGGCCGCACCAGCAGGCTTGTTTCCAGCGTAAGATGATATTCTCCGGCAAGATTTTTGTCCTTCGCCGGTTCAAGCGCGGCCTTTTTTATGAAGAACAGCGTGGACACGCCGGGAACCGTCACCTGAGCCGCCGCCTCCTGCCGCCCTTCGGGCACGATCCAGCGCGTTCCGTTGAGGCGCACTTCCGCCGCCACGCCCGGCAGCGCCATCGTCACCACGGCAGGCTTCTCGCTGAGCGAAAGAATGCGCGACCTGACAAGGCAGTTCGTATTGCCGCTCCAGATGAACTGCGGTTCCGCCAGACGAAGCGCGGCGTCGGAGACAATAATCCGGGCATCGCGCTCCACAAGACTGCGCTCGGGCGGCGTGGAAAACGCAATGTCGAACGTGACGGCCCGCTCGCCGTTCAGGTCCGGATCAATCCACATCTGCGCGTTCATGCCGTACGCCGTCAGAGGCGGCGTGGAAAATTCCGCACGGGAAGAGGTCAGCTTCACTCTCGACGGCAGGGGAAGATCGTCCATGACCAGCTCAAACGAAGCTGCGGCAGGCCACGGCTCCTTCGGCCGGAAGGTCATCGTCCGCCCGTCAGCCCAGCGCCAGTCGCCGGAAACGTTCGGCTGAAGGCGCACGCCGCCGACAGGCGAACCTTCCTGCCCCAACAACGCAAAGCAGCGGGAGGCCCACGCATCCCCATAGGCTTCCCGGCACAAAGGCTCGTCCGGTTCAAGCATCACGCGGAGCACGTCGTCTCCCGAAGGCGGCGGAGAAAGCAGGGCACGGACAAAAGCCGGGGAAGCCTCCGATGCGCCGAAAGCAGGAACAAACATCAGACACAGCAGCAAAAGGGGAAACAGGGTCACCCGGTACAGCATGGGGTATCCTCCGTCACGGCTTTTTTTTCATCATAAAAGACTTCCTTCCTCCCGACAAGAAAGCCTTCCAACTTCCCGCAGGATCACAATTTTTTATAGGCTCTTGACTAGCTGAAAGGACCTAAAAAGGTTATCTGGTTAGTCATGGCAATG
>USBZ01000008.1 GCA_900553065.1 uncultured Desulfovibrio sp.
GAGAGCCTTACAGGCGCATAAGAGGAACCACCGGCTATGCCGGTGGGGCCCCATTGTGTCTTTTGAAGGACGGGAAACGGATGCCATGCCTGCGGGCGGGGAGGGGCTGCGGAGATTTCCGGCAGGCCGCCCGGCGGGCAGAAGACGTCGTCAGCCGATGAAGTAGGGCGACATCTGCATGAACAGGGAGACGGCGGCCATGCCGAGCAGAATGAGCAGGGCGTTGTGGAAGGTGGCCTGCTTGATGCGCCGTGCCAGCGGCCATGCGCAGAGGAAGCCCGCAGCGGCGGCAGGGGCCACCATGGAGGCGCTGGTCATGACGTCTTCGGTGATGAGTCCGTGGCTGATGATGACGGCGAGACTGATGAGCGAAGCGCCCGTGGAGCTGGTGAAAAAACCTCTGGCCGTGTTCTTGTCCATGCAGGTGAGCGAGGCGTACATGGCCATGATGGGGCCGTTGATGCCTATGGAGCCGCCGAAGAATCCGGCAAAAAAGCCGCAAAGATACTTGAGAAGAGGCCGCGGCGCCATGCAGGAGCCGAGCCAGTCCTGAATGAGCTGCACGATGACGTGCAGGATGATGATGACGCAGAGCATGAGCTCGAGAATGGCCATGTCCACGACTTTCAGCGTCCAGACGCCGAGCAGGATGCCCGGCAGGGCGGGAAGCCAGAACCCGATGACGTCTCTGATGTTGATGTAGCGCCAGTACAGGGCAAAGGACATGAGACCGACCATGACGGACGCTATGAAGCTGATGAGAATGACCGTCTTGGAAGATACGAACAGGGTGATGAGCGGAAGCGCAATGAGCATGCCCCCCATGCCGGTGAGGCCGTTGATGAAGGCCCCGACGAACCATGCGCCGCCGATGATGAATAGATCGCTGAACATGAAGTCCTCGAAAAAAAAGTGTGAGGAAAGCCTCTTATTCCTTTGGAGGACTTTTGTAAATGGAAAATGGGCGTGAAAAAAGGACACGTTCGGCAGGAACATCAGCGGCCGGGACGAAACTGTGAGCCGCATGCGGAACGCGGCCCGGCGGAAGGGCGAGGAATCTGAGTGACGGGCGGCCGGTTACCGGGTGAAGAAGGGCAGCACCTGGAGAAACAGCGAGACGGCGGCCACGCCGAGCAGAATGAGCAGGGCATGGTGGAAGGTTTCCTGCTTGATGCGCTTTGCCAGAGGCCACGCGCAGATAAAGCCCGTCACGGCGGCGGGGGCCACCCAGGAGACGGCGTGAAGCACGTCTTCCGTCACGAGTCCGTTGCTCACGAGCACGGAAATGCTCACGAAGGAGGCCATCATGGAACTGGTGAAGAAGCCGCGGGCCCTGTTCTTTTCCATGCACATGAGCGAGGTGTATATGGCCATGATGGGGCCGTTGACGCCCAGCGATCCGCTGAAGAAGCCTGCCGCGAATCCGCACAGGTATTTCATGACCGCCCTCGGAGCCATGCAGGTGCCGAGCCAGTCCTGAATGATCTGCACGATGATGTGTATGACGAGCAGAATGCCGAGCAGAAGCTCGAGCCACGCGATGTTCACGATCTTGAGCGTCCAGACGCCGAGCAGAATGCCCGGAACGGCGGCCAGCCAGAAGCCGAGAACTTCCCTGAGATTGATGTAGCGCCAGTAGAGGGAAAGGCACATGAGGCCGACCATGAAGCCCGACAGCATGCTGACGACAATGACGTCTTTTGAAGACGCGAAAAGCGATATCAGCGGCAGGGCGATGAGGGCGCCTCCCATGCCTGTAAGGCCGTTGATGAACGCTCCGATGAACCAGGCCGCGCCGGTGATGAGAATATCGCTGTCCATGACTGCCTCGGGGAAAAGGGGTAGGAAAACAATTTCTATGCCTCCAACGTCCTTTTGTAAATGGAAAAGGGGCGTGAGGCGTCGGCATGGCGGCGTCAGCGAGGAGGCTGCGGGCTTGCGCAGCGCGGCAGAATCTGGAAGAAATCTGCGGGGCAGCCGGAAAATCTGGATAGGGTACAAAAAAAGGCCGCCGGAGAACCGACGGCCTGAAAGGCAGCTGCCGCCCGAAGGCGGCGAAGCATTTACTTCACGGTGTAGAACTTTTCACCGGCAGCGCCGCAGACGGGGCACTTGCCTTCGAACTGGCCCTTGCTGATGAAGCCGCACACAGGGCAGATGTAGTAGTCTTCGGCGTCGGTGGTGGGATCAAGAGCCACGTCCTTGTACAGTTCGGCGTGCACGCCTTCCACCTTGCAGACCATGTCGAGGTACTTGGCGATGGCCATTTCCTCTTCGTTCTTGGCGTCGAGGATCATGCCGGGATACATGTTCACGCATTCGTGGGTTTCACCGGCAATGGCGGCCTGAATGTTTTCAGCGGTGCTCTTCACTTCCTTGGCGTTGCGGAAGTGGGCCAGAGCATGAATGGTTTCAGCTTCGGCAGCGGCGCGGAACATCTTGGCGGCCTGCTTGCAGCCTTCCTTTTCAGCCTGAGCGGCAAAGGCGAGGTACTTGCGGTTGGCCTGGGATTCACCGGCGAAAGCTTCCATCAGGTTGTCATAGGTCTTGCTCATAAGGGCTCCTTGTGCGAAAAAACGTTGACGTTGTGTTGTTGTGTTCGGTTGTTCCCATAACAGGAACGATTCTTATTTAGAACAGGGCTCCCGCTTTGTAAAGTGTTTTTTTGCGGGGTCGGGAAAGTTTTTTTATAATTTTTTCCAACTTTTTGAAATAAAAGGTTTTTTATGTCTTTGTCCTATAAGGTTCCCGATCTTCCTCTGTTCGGGGAGCGCGGCTTTTCGTCTTCTTCCGGTGAGGAGTACCGGATTCGCTTTGAAGAGGAGATAAAGCGCAGCCGCTTCATCACCACGCTGGCCCGGGCCGACAGCCGGGAGAGGGCGCTTGCCTTTGTGGAGAGCGTCCGGAGGGAATTTCCCGACGCGCGTCATAACTGCTGGGCCTATGCCGTGGGCAGGCCCGGCGATACCGCGCAGGTGGGGCAGAGCGACGACGGCGAACCGCACGGCACGGCGGGCAGGCCCATGCTGGCACAGCTGCTTTACGGCGGCGTAGGCGAACTTGTTGCCGTGACCACGCGTTACTTCGGGGGCATAAAGCTGGGCACGGGCGGTCTGACCCGCGCGTATCAGAACGGCGTGAAGCAGGCGCTCACGCTTCTGCCGGTAACGGAGAAAAAGGTGCTTGTCCGGGTTCTGGCCGAAGTGGACTATGCGCATGCCGATCGTTTTCACCGGCTGCTTCCCCGTTTTCAGGCCCGCATCGTGGACGAGGACTTTGCCGACCGGGCTCTTTTTACGCTGGAACTTCCCGAAGACCTCGTGCAGGAGTGCGGAAAGGCGCTCCGTGAGGCCACGGACGGCGCCAGCGAACTTGTTTCGGAAGAAAAGGATACGATATGAAAAGGATACTCATGCTGGCCACGGGGGGCACCATTGCCTGCGAGCCTTCGGAAGACGGGCTTGTACCGCGCCTCTCCGGGTCGGCCATGCTGGAAGCGCTGCACGGTTCCGGCATACCCTGTGAAGTGGACGTGCAGGAGCTCATGAATCTCGACAGCAGCAATCTGCAGCCCGAAGACTGGGAGCGCATGGCCCGCGCCGTGGCCGGGGCGCATGAGCGCTACGACGGCTTCGTGATCACGCACGGAACGGACACGCTCGCCTATACGGCGGCGGCTCTTCATCAGATGCTGAGAAATCTCGGCAAGCCCGTGATCATCACCGGCTCGCAGCTGCCGCTCGGCGCGGCAGGCTCCGACGGCCCGCGGAATCTCCGTGATGCCTTTTTCGTGGCCTGCGAGGGCGTGCCCGGGGTGTTCGTGGTGTTTCACGGCGACGTCATCGACGGCAGCCGTGCCAAGAAGATGCATACGGAAAGCTTTGCGGCCTATGCCAGCGTGAATGCGCCTCTGGCCCGCATCACGCCGCAGGGGGTGCAGTGGAAGGAACGGCGGCCGCTGCCTGCGGGACCTCTGGAACTGGTGACCGGTCTGGAGCGCCGGGTATGCGTGCTCAAGCTGGTTCCCGGCACGTCTCCTGCGCTTCTGGACATGCTGGTCGATGCCGGATACCGGGGAGTCATCATTGAAGGCTTCGGCGCGGGCGGGGTGCCCAACGACAGCCGGGGCAGTTTTCTTCCTGCCATACGCCGGGCCGTGGAAAAGGGCGTGGTCATCGTATGCGCCTCCCAGTGCATTTTCGACGGCGTGGATCTTTCCCGGTATCCGATCGGGGTGCTGGCCGCCAGACTCGGCGCGGTTTCCGGCGGGGACAAAACCGTGGAAACGCTGACGGTGTGTCTCATGCAGGCGCTGCACTACTGCGGCAGCATGGAAGAGGTGCGCGGATTCATGGAACAGTCGGCATAGCGCGGGCGTTCCGCCTTGCCTTTTCCCCCTTTTTGCGTCACAAAAGAAAAAATTATCTTTGTGGAGATGACGATGAGCAATCCTCTTATCCTTATGGAAACTTCCTCCGGCGACATTCTGCTGGAACTTTTTGAAGACAAGGCGCCCGCTACCGTGGCGAACTTCCTGCGCTATGTCGATGAAGAATTTTACAACAACACCATTTTCCACCGCGTCATCAAGGATTTCATGATCCAGGGCGGTGGACTCGGCGTGCGCATGGACGAAAAGCCCACGCACGAACCGGTGATGAACGAAGCCGGCAACGGTCTTTCCAACAAGCGCGGCACGCTTGCCATGGCCCGCACGTCCGAGCCTCATTCCGCTGCGGCGCAGTTCTTCATCAATCTGGTGGACAATGAGGAGCTCGATCACAAGGACGACACGCCTGAAGGCTACGGCTACTGCGTGTTCGGCCGCGTGGAAGACGGCATGGACGTTGTGGACAAGATTGCCAAACTTAAAGTGAAACCTCAGGGTGAACATGAAGCCGTGCCCGTGGACATGGTGGTCATCACCCGGGTGAGCCGTTTTGAATAGCCTTTAGTCGTATGTATGAGGGAGAGTCGGATTGTCCGGCTCTCCTGATTTCTTTCCGGGCCGTGGGCCCGGGCAGACGGCCCGTCGGGCCGAATTCAGGAGCATTCCGTGGAAGCAGTGTCTGGTTCAGGCTCATTGCCCATATTTGTGGCGTGTATTCTTGCGGCGGTTTGTGTTCTTGTGCTGTTCTCCCGCAAGGGCGGCAAAAAGAGAACGACGGCGAAAAAAGCCTCTTCTGTTCAGGACGGCGTGCCCGCGGGGCTGGAAGAGGATTATCGCTGCGGGGTGGATCCCTGCAGCTGCGGCATGCCGGTGATGTACACCCTGCATACCTGCCGGCACTGCGTACGGCTCAAGGATTTTCTTGACAACCACGGCATAGCGCATCGCCTGATTTATGTGGACGACTTTGCCGATCCGGCCCGCAAGCAGATCATGACGACGCTGCGTTCGTACAATCCGCGCGGCTCCTTCCCCACGCTGGTGGTGCCTGACGGCCGCAGCGCGGTGGGATTCCGCGAAGAAGCCGTCAAGACGCTGCTCGGAATCGAGTAGTTTTCCGTTCTGTTTCAGATACGGTTCATAACAAGTCAGAGGAGCATGGATGAACAAGAAGTATATCGTCGGCGGTCTTATCTTCTGGGCCGGACTTTCCGGCTACATGGGACTGCGCATTCTTGAAAGCTATACCGAAGACGCCGTGTTTGCGGCGCTTTCCGCCGTGCCTGCCGAGGCCCGGGAAATCCGGTATTCGTTTCTCAGCAATACGCTCACGCTGAAGGGCGTGGAATATGAGCTGCCCGACGAAAAGATCATGCACAAAGGCTCCATTGAGCTCGTGGAAGTCACGGGCTTCAACCGCAAGTGCATGTTCGTCAAGCCCAACATGCCCGCCTATGATCCGGATACGCTTCCCATCGTGGCGGAGTCCATCCATGCTCAGGGCATCATCGACAGGCTGCATGTTGACAATACGCAGGTGGAGCAGCGCATTTCCGATGTGCAGCTGCGCGGCTGGTATCAGCGTCTGGGCATGTTCCTCGATCAGCACCGGCAGCACAACGGCGAGCTTTCCTATTATGAGGAGCTGTATCGCTATCGTCTGGACGGGCTGGACATCAGCAACGTGGCGCTCACGATCACCGAACCCGATACGGCGCCGGTGACCGCAACCATCGACAAGATTGCGCTTTCCGAAGGCGTGCGTGCTCCGCGTATCGAGGAAAAGGTCGCTCCCGTGAGCATGTATCTTTCCGGCGTTCGTTTCTCCGGCAAAGACAGCTCCGGCGATATGATTTCCGGCGGCGTTCAGCGTCTGGAAGTCAGGGATGTGCTGTTGCCGGATCCTGCCGTCATGGTTGAGCTTTCCGGCATCAACGAGGCTCTGGATGCCGCCGATCTGGACACCGAAGCCGGTTCGATGGCGTTTGAGGAGCAGCTGACCAGACTGGTGACGGTGCTTCAGCAGAATTACGAAAAGAGGGTTCCTTTCTCCCGCATGGGCATGCAGGGCGCCCGGGTTGAGCTTACCGGCGGCGACGCTGCTGCGGAGAGCGCCGGTAAAAAGATGGCTGCGCTGGCTCTGAACGGATTTAATTATACGCAGGCGCTGACGGCGGAAGGGGATGTCAGAAGCACGGCTTCTCTCGACGCCCTGAAGCTGGATGTGCCCGAGCTGACCTCGGACGCCATCATTGCGCGATACGCTCCCGAGGGCTTTGTGCTGAATATGAGCGGCGAGAGCGTTTCCGGTGACGACAGCATTGAGGGCAAGGGCCGGTACGAACTGAAGGGCCTCGGTGAGATGGAAGGCAGTCTGGCGCTTCGGGGTGACATCAAGGCTCTGCAGAGCTGGTCCGGCATGGACGATCTCGCTCCCGAAGAACTGATGCAGCGCGTGCAGCTGAAGAATCTGAATCTGGTCTACAGAGATTCCGGTCTGCTGGCCATGGCTGTGGAGATCCTGGCCAGACAGGAAGGCAGAAGCCCCGATGATCTGCTGATGGAGGCTTCGCAGGTGCTGGCCATGACCAGTCAGCTGCCGAACAGGGCCGCCCGACAGCTCGGTACGGCGCTCACGGAACAGCTGGCCACGCCCGGTGAGTTTGCCATGGATCTTGAGCCTGCAGCGCCGATAAGCCTTCTGGAGCTGTTCACCATGGCGATGATGGGCTCGGACGATCTGCCGGTGACCTTCAGCTCGAAGGCCGGACAGAAGGCTCTGAAGAATTATATGCCGAAGAACTGATCCGGATGGCATCCGGCTTCGGAGGAAAAACAGGAAGGGCGACGGAGAACTCCGCCGCCCTTTTGCTTTTGATGCGGGGCCGTGCGCGCAGACGGCGAGTGCTGCCCGTTTCGCGGCCTGAGGATCGTGCCGCGGGCGGGAGAGGGGGCATCGCTCCTCGGGGTCACATGATTGTGCCCGTTTTGCAGGCCTTCTGCGCGCGGGGTGCTGCAGACCGCAGAAAGCACGGTACCTGCGTCCATGAAGAGAGGCGGTCAGGCTTTGCTGATATTATGTAGCAGTGTGTGGTGAGGAGTGGAAAAAATCGACGCCGGAGCTTTTGCTGCCGGGCGATGAGAGGCATGCAGGCAGATGAGTAAACGCCGTAACCGCCATGCGCCGCATTATGCCTTTATGGAGCGGCCTGCGCAGCGCCTCCCCAGGCATTTCCACACCGTTCGGGGCATAGAAAAGCTCCCGCCGGCGAGAAGGGCCAGCGGGAGCTTTTTTATGCGTGGTCGGAAAGGTTACTTGCCGATATGGGTGTTCCAGACGTGCTTGACGGGATGCGTTTCGTTGTAGTGCTCGTGGAAGACCTTGAGGCGGCGCTGTATGCGCAGCACCCGGCGCATGAGTTCACTCAGACTGAAGAACGCCGTGGAAATGAGTATGCAGATCACCAGCGTGGCGATGCCGCCGTAAAGGTAGAGCAGACATACTTCCATGTCGGGATCGTCCATCTGCCAGACGAAGAGGAAGAAGCCCAGGATGCCCAGCATCCACATGAGATGCGCGCAGCCCTTGATGAGGCTTTCCACGGGAACGCGGGCATAGGGATTCACTTCCACAAGGGCCGTCCATTCGTCGCTGCCGCATTCGGGGCAGCGGCCGAGATAGTCGGGGAAGATGGTCTTGCAGTGAGCGCACTGCAGTTCCTGCTGTACGGCGGAGTCCTGCGGCTTTCTTTCGATTTTGGGACGCAGGGAACGCTTGGCTATGATGCCGGTTCTTCTTTTCATGCCACGACCTCCTTGGAGGCGGCGAATTTCGCCCCCGCTTTCTGACGCAGATAGGTGAGCAGCATGAGGGCCAGACCCACGATGTAGCCCAGATGGCGCTGTTCATTCGGCAGGAAGAAGCCGGTCAGCAGCGCGGGGTACATGAGTACGATGCTCGCTCCCAGCAGAAGCACTCTGTCGAGAATGCTGGTTCTGGTCACGAACCAGCCCTGCACCAGAGAAGAGAAGCACACCATGCCGAGGGAGGTCATGCAGAAGATCATGACGGCCATGGGCAGGCTGTCGATGTTCTACAGGATGATGTCGTGGTTGAAGATGAAGACCAGCGGTAGCAGGGCGGTACGGATGTCGTAGAAGAAGCCCTGAATGCCCACGGCGATGGGCGAGGCGTTGGCGATGGCGGCTCCGGCGTAGGCGGCAAGGCCCACGGGCGGGGTATCGTCGGCCAGAATGCCGAAGTAGAAGCAGTACAGATGGGCGGCCATGAGCGGTACGGCGAGCTGCATGCCGTGGATGGAGAAGCCGGAGGCCAGTTCCACGAGCACGGGCGCGGTCAGCGAGGCCATGATGATGTAGTTGGCCGTGGTGGGCAGGCCCATGCCGAGCAGGAGGCTGGCGGCGGCGGTGATGATGAGCAGCAGGAAGATGTTGCCCATGGATAGCACTTCCACGAAGGAGGTGATCTGCTGGCCGAGGCCGAGGGATACGCAGCCTACGATGATGCCGGCCGAAGCCGTGGCCAGTGCCACGCCGGCCATGTTGTTGGCGCCCGCGGCCATGGCGGCAAGGGTGAGCTTTATGCCTTCCTTCAGGGCCTGCCATTTGGAGGTCTTGTGCACAATGGCGACGCACACCGGCTGGAAGACCATGATGACGGCGAGCACGATGATGGCACGGAACACGGAAAGTTCGGCGGAATGCTGCAGGGCTATGAGTTCATAGAGCAGCATGGCGAGCGGGAAGAGGAAATGCACGCCGCCGCGCAGAACGTCTCTGGTGCGGGGCAGTTCATCTTTGGAGAGGCCGCGCAGACCGAGCTTGCAGGCTTCCACATGGGTGATCCACAGCAGGGCGGCGTAGGAGGCGAAGGCCGGAATGGCGGCAGCCTTGGCCACTTCGATGTAGGGCACGTTCACGTATTCGGCAATGATGAAGGCGGCGGCGCCCATGACGGGCGGGGCGAGCTGACCGTTGACCGAGGAGGCGACTTCGATAGCCGCGGCCTTGACGGCGGGATAGCCGACGCGCTTCATGAGCGGAATGGTGAAGGTACCGGTGGTTACCACGTTGGCGATGCTGGAGCCGGAGACCATGCCGGAAAGAGCGGAGCTGAGCACGGCGGCCTTTGCGGCGCCGCCGCGATAGCGGCCGAGACCGCTGATGGCAAGCTGGGTGAAGAAGGTGCCGCCGCCGGCTCTGTCGAGCATGGTGCCGAAGAGCACGAACAGGAAGACAACAGTGGCCGAGACCTGCAGGGGAATGCCGTACACGCCCTGGGTGTCCATGGTGATCTGGGAGATGAAGCGGGAGAGCGAGGCGCCCTTGAAGGCCAGAAAATCGGGCAGATACGGCCCGGTGAACACATACAGAATGAATACGCTGCTGATGATGGGCAGGGCCGGGCCGAGCACGCGGCGGGTGGCTTCAAGCAGCAGAGCCACGAGCATGATGCCCATGACGATGTCTCTGGCGTTGGGCGAGCCGGGACGCGAGGACAGACCGGCATAATCAAGGAAGATGTAGAGCGCGGCCACCGCGGCGATGATGCCGAGGATGTAGTCCATGACGGTGACCCTGTTCATGGCCAGAAGAATGCGCAGGTCCCATCGGGAGGAGGCCGAGGGCTTGAGCATGGGAATGTTGAAATAAACGAGAGTGATGGCGAAGGCCAGATGGATGGACTTCACATAGATGGAGTCGATGAGCAGCACGCTGGCGCTGGCCATCTGGAAGAGCGACCAGCACAGGGCGATGACGAAGGTGATCTTCGCCGTGATGCCCATCGTGTCGCCGCGCATGCCGTGTTCGGCATTGGCCAAGTCTTCCTTGTACTTGTCTCCGGCGGGAGTGGTCTGAATGTGTTTCTGGGGCATGAACGTTTTCCGAAAGCGTAAGGGATTGGAAGAGGAAACACGGCACGCGGGGGCGGACGATGCAGCCCCCGCGCGGAACGATGGACGCGGTGTCCGCACGTGATCGGGAGCGCAGCCGGCCTCATGCCGGGGCGTTTTCCGGATCACCCGGAAAGGCTCCCTGGTTCCGTTCGGACTCGTTCGGACGACTACTTGAGCAGGCCGACCTCACGGAAGTACTTTTCGGCGCCGGGATGGAAGGGGGCGGTGCGGCCTTCCAGCAGACTTTCCTTGGTAATGGCGGCGAGAGCCGGATGGAGAGACTTGAATTCGTCGAGGTTTTCCACGACTTCCTTGGTGATGGCGTAGACGATGTCGTCGGGGGTGTCGGCGGAGGTGACGAAGGTGGCCAGCATGCCGATGGTTTCCACGGTGCCGTCGGAAGCGTTGCTGGCGTCGGGGTACTGGCTCATGTCGATGGTGGTCTTGGAGTAGTAGGGGCACTCCTTGAGCAGGTTGTCCATGCCGGTGATGGGCACGATGCGGCACTTGCGCTTACCGGCCGTGGCTTCCTTGATGTTGCCGTTGGGATGACCCGGCGTGTAGAAGAAGCCGTCGATGCGTCCGTCCTGCAGGGTGTGGGGAGCGTCGGCAGGCTTGAGTCCTTCGCCGCGGAAGTCCCTGCCGGGTTCGAGACCGACTTCCTTGAACACCTGAAGAGCGTTGATGCGGTTGCCGGAGCCGGGGTCGCCGAGGTTGATGGTCTTTCCCTTCACGTCGGTGAGGGTCTTGATGCCGGCATCTTCAGCGGCCACGAAGGTCACGGCCTCGGGGGCGAGGGCGAACACGAAGCGCAGCTTGGTCACGGGCTTGCCTTCCCAGTCGCCGATGCCCTTGTAGGCCTGATACTGGGTGTCGGCCTGAGCGATGCCGAATTCGATGTCGCCGTTGTTGATGGCGTTGATGTTGAACTTGGAGGCGCCGGTGGATTCCACGCTGGCACGGATGTCGTAGACGTCCTTCTTGGCATTGATGATCTTGGCGATGGCGCCGCCGGTGGGATAGTACACGCCGGTGATGCCGCCGGTACCGATGGTGACGAACTTGGCGGCTTCGGCTTCACCGGTCAGAGCGCCGGAGAGCAGCATGGCGGTTCCCAGAGCGACGGCAAAGAATTTTCTGAACATGAGGTGCCTCCTGAAAAGTTCAGCTTTGTCAAAATTGATGAGCGGGAAGGACGTTTTTTTACGTGATCTTCTGTTCCTTTTGCCTGAGGAGCGGATACTGTCACGCTTTTCTGCAGAGCGCAATAGGATGGAAAATGACGAAAATGTGAATATGACGGTCGTTCTGTGGAAAAACTGCGGAGAGAAAACGCTTGACAGCTGAAATTTTCCTTGCATATTTTGCAAACTATACAAATAAAACCGGAGAGGAGCAGAGAGGGGTGAGAGTTCTTTCCATGAAGCGTACGGGCGGCAGATACATTGAAGCCCAGGCCAGAATATTCAAGGCACTCGGTCATCCGAGTCGTCTGCTCATGGCGGAGGCTCTGTCGCACGGGCCTTTGTGCGTGGCCGAACTTCAGCAGCTTGTGGGCGCGGATATGTCCACAGTATCCCGTCATTTGGCTGTACTGAAGTCTGCCGACATCGTGAAGGATGAGAAGCGGGGACTGCATGTGTACTATTCGCTGAAGCTCACCTGCCTCGGTCAGTTTCTTACGGCGACTTCGGCCAGCCTTGACAAACAGGCGCAGGAGCGGCAGGCGCAGCTTGCCGCCATGATGGCTCCCTGATCTGCTGTGCCGGGATATCCGGCTGCCTTATATTTTGCAAAAAGGCCAAACAGCAAAATAAAGGAGCGCGTTTTCCTTTTGCCGCAACGGAACGAAAAAAAGTTGGAAAAAATGTGAGCCGCCCGGTCAGGGGAACGAAATTTTTTTTCGAGACCGGGAGAGAATGCCCTGCAAGGGGGGAAAGAAGGCGCAGAGAAGCATGCCGGAGTGCGGACGGGGAGGACGGAAGAGTGCGGAGAGGCAACGGCTTGAAGCGCTATGCCGGGGCTCCTTGCCGGAGGATTCTTGAAGGAAAGCTTGAAGAAGTGTGCCTGAGCAGGGAGGAATCAGCCTCACGGAGCGCGGAACAGCAGGGGCTGCCTGCCCGATGACCGTCTGCCCATCATGCCGGGGGGGGTGGTGGCGAAGGGCGCGCCATGGCCGGCTTCCTTCTGCCTGCGTTCGCAAGGCAGAGGCACTCTTGCCGCTGCAGGGCTTGCGGAAGGTTCGGGAGAAAAGGCGGTCGAAACGGCTTGTTCTGGGAGTTTTTCCGGCCTGTTCGGAGGGGGAATACTGCGGATATCATTCGGCAGCCTTGGGAGAATAGAAAATCCCCGGAATTTTCCGCCGGAGTTTCCGGCGTGGCACAGGCGGTTTTAAACAATGTTTGCGCCCGGGAGACGAAAGTGGCCCGGCCCTTCCGCTGGTTCACGGGAGAAGCCGGGCCGCCTGTGGTTGCAGTACAGGGCCGGATGGGGTGGAGAAAGTCGTTCTTTCCTGAGTTCGCCTTGGTGCGGAAGCCTCCGTCCGCCTGCATGGCGTCCGAAAGAGATCTTTCCGTGAAAGCGTTCCTGCCGCGTTATGCGGTTCAGATGGCGAGCTCTTCCATTTCCTTCTTCAGATCACGTCCCAGCCAGCAGGCATAGCGGTCAAGATGCGTGGGATCGCGGTTGATGATGGCGATTTTTCCGCCGCAGCGAAGCGTGATTTCAGGCACGGCGGCCGCCGGGTACACGGTGAGGCTGGTGCCGAGCACGAGCATGAGGTCGGCGGCGCGGGCTTCCCGTTCCGCTTCGGTGAGGGCGTATTCCGGCAGACCTTCGCCGAAGAACACGATATCCGGCTTGACGATGCCGCCGCACTTGTCGCAGACGGGGATTTCTCCGGCCCGCACGCGGGGCGCGATTTCTTCGAAGCTCCAGCTCTTTCCGCAGCGCAGGCAGTGATGCACCAGCGGCGAGCCGTGCAGTTCCAGCACCTTGCGCGAACCTGCCTTCTGATGCAGCAGGTCGATGTTCTGGGTGATGACCGCGTGTATGACGCCCTTTTCTTCCAGTCTCGCCAGGGCCCTGTGCACGAGATTGGGCTCCTTTTCATCGAGATTGTAGAGAAAGTCTCTGGAGTGCTCGTAGTAGTAGCGCTGATCCTTCATGAAGTAGTCGAGATCGAAGAGCTTGTTCGCGTCGATGTCGGTACGGGTGTACAGGCCTCCGGCGCCCCGGAAGTCGGGAATGCCGGAAAGGGTGGAAATGCCCGCGCCCGTGAGCACGACGGCATGCTTTGCCTGAGAAAGAAGTTCGGTAAGCGTCATGACGGAACTCCCGTGACGTTGCAGATGAAGGAGACGCGGAGCGCGGGGAGAAAGACCCTGCGCTCCGTTGCGGACGATTTGAGCGGCGGGCGGAAAAAGCGCGTCTGTACGGGCGTGGTATCCCGGGGCTTTTTCGTGCCTCTGCCGGAACGATACTTCGCCGCCCTGAAATTTCAAGAGGCGACGGCATGAAAAAAGCGGCCCGGTGCGGGATTTCCGCAGGGCCGCCGATATGTTGCAGGGGGAAGATCAGACTTCAAAGAGCATTTCGAGGTCTTCTCTTGTGAGCGACTTCCAGGATTCCTGTCCGGGAATGACCGCTTCTGCCACGCCGCGCTTCATTTCCTGAAGCTTCAGAATCTTTTCTTCCACGGTGTTCTGGCAGATGAGCTTGTAGGAGAACACCTGACGGGACTGACCGATACGGTGGGCGCGGTCGGTGGCCTGGCTTTCCACGGCGGGGTTCCACCACGGATCGTAGTGAATGACGTAGTCTGCGCTCGTGAGGTTGAGACCCGTGCCGCCGGCCTTCAGGGAAATCAGGAAGATCCTGATGGAAGGCGTATTGTTGAAGCGGTCCACCTGTTCCAGACGGTCCTTGCTGGAGCCGTCGAGATAGCAGAAGGGGATGTCCGTCATCTGCAGCCAGGAGCGTATCTGCTGCAGCATCTGCACGAACTGGGAGAACACCAGCACCTTGTGACCTTCTTCCACAATGTCGAGGATCATGTCCTTGAAGGCCTCGAACTTGCCGGAAGGCATGTTGGCGTTGAATCCCGGCATGTCCAGCTTGAGCAGCTTGGGATGGCAGCAGATCTGACGCAGCTTGAGCAGGGCGTCCAGAATGGACATCTGGCTCTTGGCCATGCCCTTCTTGTCCACGTCGGCCAGCACCTGTTCACGCAGCTTGCGGGCGAGGGAGGCGTACAGTTCCGCCTGTTCCTCTTCGAGGGCGCAGTACATGACGTTTTCCACCTTGGGCGGCAGATCCTTGACCACCTCGGCCTTGGTACGACGCAGGATGAACGGCTTGACGCGCGAACGCAGGTATTCGAGCGTTTCGGCATCGCCTTCCTTGATGGGCTTGATGACGCCCCTCTGGAAGGCGTGCTGACTGCCGAGGAAGCCCGGCATGAGGAACTCGAACAGACTCCACAGCTCGAAGAGATTGTTTTCGATGGGCGTACCGGAGAGGCACAGGCGCATCTTGGCGTTGATCTGCCGCACGGAGCGGGCCGTGATGGTGTTGGGGTTCTTGATGTTCTGGGCTTCGTCGAGAATGATGGCATTGAACTCGTGCTGTTCGAGTTCCTCCATGTCGCGACGCAGCAGGGCGTAGGTGGTGATCACAAGATCGGATGAGGCGATCTTGCGGAACAGTCCCTCACGCCGCGTGCCGTACACGATGACGCGTGAAAGGTTGGGCACGAACTTGGAGGCTTCGCGATCCCAGTTGGGCAGCACGGAGGTGGGCACCACGATGAGGTTCGGCCCCTGCGAGCCGTGATTGACCATGTGCTGCACGAAGGCCAGGGTCTGAATGGTTTTGCCGAGGCCCATTTCGTCGGCCAGAATGCCGCCGAAGCCGTATTCGTTGAGGAAGTTGAGATAGGAGATGCCCTGAATCTGGTATGGACGCAGGGAAGCCTGCAGGCCCTTGGGCGTTTCTATCTGTTTTACCTCGTGGAAGTTGCGGATATTGTCGCGCAGCTTGCTCCAGAAGGAATCCTCCAGCGCGCCGGGCAGATCTTCGAGCAGGTTGTCGAGCACGGGCGCTTCGTACTGCTTGAACTTCTGCTTCGGCGGCTTGGCCGGATCGAGACCGAGCACCTTGAGCTTGTGGGCGAGCTTTTCCAGCCACGATTCGGGCAGGCTCGCATAGGAGCCGTCCTTGAGCTGCACGTAGCGCTTGCCCTTGAGCCAGGCCTTCCAGATGCGGTCGAGCGGCAGATTCTGACCGTCGTAATCCACGGAGATGTCGAGGGAGAACCACTTTTCCTTTTCGTTGCTTTCCACGCTGGCATTGATGACGGGCGTGGAAGCTCGCACCTTGTAGCGCGAAAGCGTGGCTTCGCCGTACACGCGCCAGTTTTCCAGCAGCGTGGGGTAGGAATCCAGCAGGAAGGAAATGGCCTCTTCGGGTTCCATGAACCACAAACGGCTGCTTCTGGGCTGGAAGCGCATGTCCGAAAGCTGGGTGATGAGGGCGTTTTCCTCCACCTGATTGCGGCGCACGAGGAAGGTTTTGCCTTCATACACATAGCTGCCGGTCTGGAAATCGGGGTTCGGACCGGGCAGGGTGAATTCGCCGTGCAGCGTCTCGTAGATGTTCTGCACTTCCAGCGTGAGCAGACTGCCTTCTTCGTCGAGGAAGAGCTTGGGATTGTAGGTGGCGGGCTGGAACACGGGTTCCATGATCTTCAGGAACTCGTCCTGCTCGTACAGTTCCGAGGCGGGCAGACGCGTCCACACGCGATCGAGAAATTCCGGAATGTCCTCCTGCGGAATGACGGGGCCCTTGTGCACCAGCGCCTGAATGACACGGTGATTCAGGCAGGTCTGCACGGGATAGAAGCCCTGATTCCAGCACACCCACAGCGGCATCTGACCGTGGAAGGTGGCTCCTTCCTGCGCCGGAGCGGGAATGTCGCCGCCGTCTTCCGGTTCCTCGTCGACAATGGAGAAGGGTTTCTTGCCCTCGCGCTGCAGCAGCACGTCGAAGCGCAGCCCGTCGTCATCCAGAGAGGGGCGGAGCTTGAGCGCCATCGTGGAGCTTTCGATGCGGCAGGGAATTTCCGTATCCTTCCAGAAAAGATAGTCTTCCTTGCGGATGGCCCAGAAGAACCACGACAGCAGTCCGTCGGGAATTTCCACGCGATGGCCGTAGTAGTCCAGATACTGGGCGATCTGACGGCAGACCACGGGAAGATCCGGCGAATGCTCGCACCATTCCGGATTGCGCAGAATCTGCTCGATGGTGACTTCCTGCCGTACCGTGGAGAGGCCGGTCTTGTTCTGACGGGCGCGGAAGAATTCCACGGAGAGCCGTCCCGGTTCCGGGAAAAAGCGGAACAGGAAATAGTGACGCCCCGTTTCCGGTTCGAAGGTGCCGCCGAAGAAGTGACGGAAGCTCTGCCGCCAGTCTTCGCGGGGGGCGGGAGCGGGGTCGGCCTTGCCTTCGGAAATGTCCAGCGAGTTGATGAAGTGAATGGCCGTGGCGGCCACATGGCGGCAGGGACCGTTGAAGGCCTCCATGCAGTTGCACATGGAGTCCACCCTCTGTTCCGCAAGATTGATGTTGACCACAGGACTGTAGGCCTCGAAGTCTTCTCCCTGCACGGTGCTTTCCACGGTCCACACGTCGTTTTCGAAACGCAGCGTGAACTTGCTGAGATTGCCTTCGGCTTCAATGGCGCGGCCGTATTCCGTTATGTATTCGGGAATGGTATTCTGAATGAAAGTTTCGGCAAGCCCACGGGCGGCGACTTCCTCGCGTCGGTTCATGGTAACAGACCTCGATGAGTGACAGAAGATGAATGCAGTGCCTGGTGGCAGCGGTCGGACAGAAAAAATCCATGAAATCAGAAGGCCAGAGCAGAAAAGACAGTGCCGACCATTGCTTCCTAGGATTATACGATAATATCCCAGTTTTCAAGAGAAGGGAACTGTGCTAGGCTTTTTTCATGAAAAAAAAGTTATGTTTTTCCATGTATCGTGAATGTTTTTTGCCGTTTTTCACGGAAAACGAAACGGGAAGACGCTGTTGCTTTTCTTCTGCGCTGCGGCTTGCCGCAACAGTTTTCTTCTGTTTTTGCCTCTGTGCGGGCGCCGCGCATGCTGCCGATGAAAAAAATTTTTCCGAACCGGAGTACGGCGGCCACATCATCATGGGAAGCATAGGGGAGCCTTCGAATCTCATTCCCTACCTGGCTTCGGATTCGGCATCTTCTGAAGTGGCAGGGCTGCTTTATACGTCGCCGCTGGAATATGATAAGGATTTCAATATAGTAAAGTGTGCCGCCGAAGAGTGGGAAGTGCTTGAGGGCGGCCTTTTCATGCGCTTCAAGCTGAAGGAGGGGCTGCGCTGGCAGGACGGGCATCCCCTCACCGCAGACGATGTGACCTTCACCTATAATCTGATGATAGATCCGAAAACGCCCACGGCCTATGCCGCGGACTTTCTCAACGTGAAGGAATACCGCCAGACCGGCCCGCTGTCCTTCGAGGTCCGCTACGACGCTCCCTACGCCCGGGCGGCCGTCACCTGGATGCAGCCCATTCTGCCCAAGCACATTCTGGAGCATGAGAACATCGCCACCACGCGCTATGCCCGCAATCCCATAGGGGCCGGGCCCTTCAAGCTCAAGTCATGGGAGCCGGGAAGCCGCATCGTGCTCGAAGCCAACGACCTTTATTTCAAGGGACGTCCGTATCTGGATGAGGTCATCTACCGTATCATTCCCGACAGCACCACCATGTTTCTCGAGGCCCGGGCGGGCAAGCTGGACTTCATAGGACTTTCCCCCCAGCAGTACCTCAGGCAGACCAGCGGCGAGTGGTGGGAGAAGAACTGGCGCAAATACAAGTATCTGTCGTTCGGCTATACCTATCTCGGTCTGAATCAGAAGAGTCCGTTCTTCCAGGATAAGAGGGTGCGTCAGGCGCTTTCCTTCGCCGTGGACAGGGAAGGCATCATCAAGGGCGCGCTGCTCGGCATGGGAGAACCCGCGTTCGGCCCGTACAAGCCCGGAACATGGGTATACAATACTTCGCTCAAGGCGTATGATTATGACCCGGAGCGTGCACGCCGTCTTCTTGCCGAGGCGGGGTGGACGCCGGGAAAGGACGGAATACTGGAAAAGGACGGCCTGCGTTTCGAGTTCACCATTCTGGTGAACCAGGGCAACAATGAACGCATCAAGGTTGCCGTCATTCTTCAGCAGATGTTCCGCGACGTCGGCGTGAAGGTCTCCATACGGACGGTGGAATGGGCCGCCTTCCTCAAGGAGTTCGTCGACACGAGAAAGTTCGATGCCCTGATTCTGGCATGGAACATTCTGGACGATCCGGACATCTTCGACGTATGGCATTCCTCGGCCATCGAGGGCCATGGCCTCAACTTCGTGAGCTTTGTAAACGAAGAGGTCGACCGGCTGCTGGAGAAGGGACGGGCCTCGGCGGACAGGGCGGAACGTAAGGTTATTTACGATCGTTTCCAGGAAATTCTGCATGAGGAGCAGCCGTACCTTTTCCTTTACGTTCCGTATTCCCTGCCCATGGTTCAGGCGAGGTTCCAGGGCATTCAACCAGCTCCTGCGGGCATTACCTACAATTTCGACCGGTGGTGGGTTCCCAGAGCGCTCCAGCAATAGCAGGTTCTTATGAGTCAGACTTCCATTCTCCAGACATCAGCGGACACGGCCCAGCAGAAAGATGTTCACCCGCAGGAAAACGTCTCCATGGTGATTTCTCCCGTGACGGGAGAAAGCTCGCCGGCGTCGAAGGTTCCTTCGGCCGACAGCATTGTGGAGGAGCTTGTCAGGCACTGTCCCGATGCCGATACGGACATGGTGCGCCGTGCCTACGACTACGCTTCGGCCGCGCATGCCGGTCAGCTTCGTCTGTCCGGAGATCCTTATATTCTGCACCCCGCGTCGGTGGCGCTTACGCTGGCCAAGATGGGCTTCGATGAACACGCCGTGGCGGCGGGCCTTCTGCACGACACCGTGGAAGATACGGATTCCTCCATCGACGAGCTGGATGAACTGTTCGGCGAGCAGGTGGCCGACATCGTGGACGGCGTGACCAAGATCAACATGATGACCTTCGACACCAAGGAGGAGGCGCAGGCGGAGAACATCCGCAAGATGATCCTCTCGATGGCGCACGACATCCGCGTTCCCGTGGTCAAGCTGGCCGACCGTCTGCACAACATGAGCACCCTGGATTTCCAGAAGCCCTACAAGCAGCAGCGCATCGCCCAGGAAACCATGGACATCTATGCGCCGCTGGCCAACAGACTTGGTCTGCATCTTTTCAAGCAGAAGCTTGAGGATCTGAGCTTCCGCTATCTCCAGCCCGATGCCTATGCCGAGATCACCACATGGCTTTCCGATAACCAGATCGTCGAAAGACAGCTCATTTCCAAGGTCATCGCCAAGATCGAAAACATCATGGTCGAAAACCGCATCAACGGACGCGTGTTCGGCCGCATCAAGCAGACCTACAGCATCTATCGCAAGATGATGGCGCAGAAAACGCCGCTCGACGAGATGCACGACATCATTGCCTTCCGCGTCATTGTCAATGATCTGCGCGACTGCTATGCCATGCTCGGTCTTGTCCACGTGCTGTGGAAGCCCGTTCCCGGCCGCTTCAAGGACTATATTTCCATGCCCAAGGCCAACGGCTACCAGTCGCTGCACACCACGGTGATCGGGCCCGAAGGCGAACGCATCGAAATTCAGATCCGTACCGAAGAGATGAACAACATGGCCGAACACGGCGTGGCCGCGCACTGGATGTACAAGGAGCGCAATCACGCCATAGCCATGCAGGACATGCCGCAGTTCCAGTGGCTGCGCGATCTTATGGAACGGCAGCGCGACGAAGCGGATTCCCGGGAGTTCATGAGCTCGCTGCGCATGGACCTCTTCAATGACGAAATCTATGTGTTCACCCCCAAGGGCGCGGTAAAGCAGCTGCCCAAGGGCGCCACGTCCCTCGACTTCGCGTTTCTCATTCACTCCGACGTGGGCGCGCACTGCGTGGGTGCAAAGATCAACGGCAAGCTCGAACCCTTTGCCACGCCGCTGAAGAACGGCGACATGGTCGAGATCATTACCGACAAGAACCGGCATCCGCACCGCGACTGGCTGAAGATCGTGAAGACGTCCAAGGCCAGAAGCCGCATTCAGCATTATCTGCGCACCGAGGAGCGCGTGGCCGCTGTGGCGCTCGGCAAGGAACTCCTGGAAAAGGAAGGCCGCAGGATGGACTTCAATGTCACGAAGGCGGCCAAGGACGGCAGACTCCAGTTTGTGGTGCCGGAATTTTCGCTCAACGTGCTGGACGACCTTTTCGCCGCCGTGGGTACGGGACGTCTCACGCCCCGCAAGGTGCTGCAGAAGCTGCTTTCGCTGCTGGCCCCGGCTCCCAAGCAGGAGGCCGCCGCAGACAGCTCCTCCACGCAGAAGCAGGATTCCTCGGCTGCCAGAAAGCCCGCCGACGGCATCACCATCAAGGGTATCGAAGACACGCTCATCCACTTCGCCAAGTGCTGCAAGCCCGTTCCCGGCGATCAGGTGGTGGGCTTCATCAGCCGCGGGCGCGGCGTCATCATTCATACGGCCAACTGCCCCCATCTCCAGACTCTGGAGTCCGAACGGCTCATTTCCGTGACCTGGAACAACGAGGAGAGCAAGCCCTTCCCGGCGGAAATCAGCATCATGGGCGTCAACGAGAAGGGCCTTCTGGCCAAGATCAGCCTTGTGTTCGTACAGCAGGACGTCAACATCAATGCGCTTCAGATCAAGTCCACCGTGGACGGACGCTCCCAGATGGACTTCACCGTGGAAGTACGCGACGCCGTGCATCTCTATCAGACCATAGACAAGCTGCGCGCCATCGAGCATGTGATCGAAGTGCGTCGCGGCACGTCGGGCATGGACGTCTGATCGTACGCATGACGAACAATAAAGGCCGGGGTTTCCCGGCCTTTTTCGTCTTTGCCTTGTTCAATGGGACGCGGGGGAGAAATCCCGCGGGTGCGGTATCGGCTTTTGCCGGGAACCGCTTTTTCTTTTTGTTTTCGACGGCGCTTTTTGCTTTTCGTGCCGCGGCAGGGGCGGTAAGGGCGGCGATTCAGCAGAAGGCCCGGGCTACCGGGAGCCTTCCGTCTTGCGGTGCAGGACAATGCGCGTGATTTCCGAAGGCACGCCCAGACGGCAGGAAAAGCCGTTCCACAGGCCTGTTCCCGGACTGACATACAGAAGGCCGCCTTCGGGCGTTTCATACAGGCCGCGGACATAACCCGCATTATAGGCGCCGATGAGAGGAGAAAGAAAGAAGATCAGTCCGCCGTGGGTATGGCCGGAGAGCTGAAGGGAAACGCCGGGGGCGGGCAGCTCCTCGTCGTTCGGCTTGTGGGCCAGAAGAATGCGCGGACCTTCCGGAGCTCCGGCAAAGGTCGCCTTCACATCGGTTCCGCCGTCTCCGAAGCGGGTGGCGGTATTATCCGGCACGCCGCCTATGATAAGTCCTCCCGGCAATACCCGGTGCTCGTTGTTCAGCATGTCTACGCCGAGAGAGCGGAATTCCTTTGTCCAGCCGCGGGCGTCGTAGTAGTATTCGTGGTTGCCGGTGACGCCGAAAACGCCGTACCTGGCTTTGAGTTCGCTAAGTGGCTGTACTTCCGCGCGCAGGGCACGGGGAAGGTCGTCGATCATGTCGCCGGTGATGACTACGGCATCGGCCGAGAGCGCGTTGACCTTGCGGACCACGGCTTCAAGCCAGTCTTTTTTCTGTACCGGGCCGATATGAATGTCGCTGAGCTGAACCAGCGTAAAACCTTCAAGTTCTGCCGGAAGGTTCGGCAGGGCGATTTCCACGGTGCGCACGTCGGGCACCCTGACGGCCTGCCATGTGCCCCATGCGCCGCAGGCAAGGGCCAGAATCGTGAGGAAAGCGCAGCGCTGACCGGGGGAAAACGGCAGATGCAGGGAAGCGCCGAACAGGCGGGTCAGACGCAGACAGAGGCCTGCCGCATCCTTGATCAGCGCCAGGAAGAAAAGCATGATCAGCGAGGCGTACAGCGCCTCGGCGGTGAGCATGACGGGGGCGGGCAGCTCCGGCCGGAAGAAGCCCCCACCCACCACCTGATAGAAGATATACTTGAGTGCGGCGGCCATGAGCCCGGCGCCCATGAGAGCCTTCAGCCAGAGGGCGGCCTTCAGGGGCAGAACGAGACTCAGAAAAACGTAGACCGCCATGATGACGGAAGGCAGAAGAAGTCGCATAGAGGTTCCGGTCGGGCTGGGGAGGTTGGAGATGAAGAGAGAAATCAGGCGTTGCGGCCCATGAGGAAGGCTCTTGCCATGGCGTCGCTTCCTGCCACTTCGCCGCGCTTCCATACGCCGGGAGCCAGAAGGGCGCTTTTTTCCTGAACGCCTTCAAGGCAGTCGGTGAAGCCCCGGAAGCTGTCCAGCGTGCGTTCCAGCGCCTTGACGTTGCTGTCGGCCGCAGTGATGATGAAATAGAACTCCTTGCCGGAAATTTCCGTATAGCGCGGGACGGTTCTGTCGATGAGCGCCTTCATCTGCGCGCACATGGTGTAGAAGTAGACGGGCGTCCCCATGACGATGACGTCGGCTTTCACCATGCTGTCGAGAATATCCGCCATGTCGTCCTTCTGCACGCAGACATGGGTGTTCTGGCAGGCCTCGCAGCCGAGGCAGGGATGGATGTTCTTTTCACGGAGCGTGATTTTTTCCACCGTATGTCCGGCTTCGATCGCGCCTTTCATGAATTCTTCGCAGAGAAGATCGGAATTGCTGCCCTTGCGGGGACTGGAGGAAAGAATGAGAATGTTTTTCATAGCGGCTCCTGCGTGCGGGCACACGTTGCCCGGAAGAGGGAAGAAGAGAACGGCGCTGTCGCTTGCAGGCGATAGTGCCGGGCGTTGATGATCGCTTCCGGCAGAATGCGGCAAGCGTGCCGCGTGCCGGAATGTTGCTTCATCACCCTTTCAGGCTGGACTTTTTCTTCCGCTCTGTCCATAGACGATTCTTCTGATTTCTTGCCTGATCCGCTTGCCTGCATGCCGCGCTGAAGAGGCGGGAAGGCGACTTCAGCGCGGCATGCAGAGCGGTAAGAAGACTTTTCCGCACATGGCGGAAATGCCGGGATCAGGCAGGATCGCCGCTTGCCAGGGCGTCGGCAAAGAATTGTTCCATGTCCTTCTTTTCGGAAAAGTTGGCGACGAACATCTGGTCGGCCATGGCGCCGGACAGCGCTTCCGGAATACGGCCGGTCATTTTCATGTTGGCGGCATATTTCTGCATCAGCTCCTCGTTGGAGAGGCGGAACGTTTTGCCGTCACGGCGCCCTGCGAAGGCGCAGTAGAAGTGTTCTCCTTCCGGCAGGGTGGAGCGGTCGAAGGCGATCATGTCGGCCCAGATTTTATAGACGTCCGTGCTGTTGGCGAAGTTCATCATGTCGGGAGAGTAACCGCCGCAGGGACGCATGTTGACTTCAAGAGCCACGACGTCGCCCTTTTTTCCCATGCCGGGCTGATCCTGTGTAAGGCGGAAGAACTCAAAATGTACGAAGCGGCTTTTCACACCGAAGCTTTTGGCCGCGGCGCGTCCGGCGGCCCGGGTATCCTCGGGCAGATCCTTGAGAATGCAGTAGATGCAGTTGCCGGAGTCGTTCACCACGTCCATGAGGGAGAAGAATGTGATGTTGCCGGTTTCAAATACCGGCTCCCCGTGCGAGTCGAAAATGGCGTCGTAGGAATTGATTTCGGCGTGGATGAACTCTTCCATGATGTAGGGGATGTCGGGAATCCGGCTGGCCAGAAAGGCGTCGAGATCGGCTTCGCTTTCGAGCTTGCGGGTGTCGGAGGCCCCCATGCCGTTGTCGGGCTTCACAATCACGGGCCAGCCCGTCTCACGGATGAAGTTCAGGCAGGATTCTCTGTCGTCCACGATATGGTAGCGGGCCGTGGCAATGCCCGCGCGCCGATAATACTCCTTCATGCCGGACTTGAAGCGGATGCGGGGAATGTCCTGCGTCTGAAAGCCGCTCGTGATGTTGAAGTCGGTGCGAAGCGCGGCATCCTGCTCCAGCCAGTATTCATTGTTGGATTCCAGCCAGTCGATGCGGCCGTACTTGTGGATATAGAAGCCTACGGCCCGGTACACTTCGTCGTAGTTCTCCAGGCTGCCTACCTTGTAGTATTCAGTAAGGCTTGCTTTCAGCTCGGGCAGAAGACTTTCATAGGGCTGATCCCCTATGCCGAGCACGTTCAGGCCGTTTGCCTTGAGATGATGGCAGAATTTCCAGTAGTTCGCGGGAAAATTCGGCGAAATGAACACAAAGTTTTTCATGGGGGCCGTCTCCTTGCAGTATCTTTCCAACGCCTTGCGCGTCCGTGTCGTTTTTACTGTGCCCGTTCGCCGAGAAGCCAGGGCAGGAAATATTCCACCTGTCTGTACCACCACGGCCAGTCATGATTGACGTCGTGTCCCCAGAGGTCGACCCACAGGTGAATCCCCTTGCGCTCGAAAATATCCTTGAGCTGTCTGGTGGTTTCCGGCATTTCCCAGGCTCCCTGTCCCACGCAGATCGCCGCACGCTGGCTGTTGTACAGGGAAATATAGGGATGATCTGCAGGCATGTTGGCCATATAGTCCACGGGAGAGTTCTGGTAGACCACGTCGTCCATGTAGGCGCCGAATCCGTAGCTTGCCGTATAGATGCCCGAAAGGGCAAGCAGGCCGTTGAACAGATCCGGACGGCGCAGATACAGATTTGTCGCATGCAGCGCGCCCAGGCTGCAGCCGAAGGCGATGAGGCCGGGATTCCCGCTTTCTCCGTTCGCCGTGCGGGCGAGGTGCTGCGCCATAGGAACGATTTCATGGAACAGATGATTCATCCATGCTTCATGGCGACGTATGCGCCACCAAGGATCCCCGCTTTTGTTCGACCAGGTTTCCTGATCAATGGTGTCGACGGCAATGACCATGAGTCTGCCGTCTTCGATCCACGGCGCCATCGTGTCGGACATATGGAAGTCCTCAAAGGAGAAGAACCGGCCGTCCTGGCAGGGCACGAACAGAAGCGGGCGTCCCGCATGACCGTAGACCTTGCACTCCATGTCGCGACCGAGAGCAGGGCTGTATTCTTTGAAGTACCGTGTCTGCATGACATTCCTCCGTCAACGTATCAGCCGTCCAGGCCGTACATCAGGGTATTCATGAAAAAGGGAGCCTGCTTTTCCCAGCTGGCTTCACTGTGGTCTCCGCCGGGAACGACGCGCGTAGTCAGATGCACTCCCCGGTCGAGAAGCGCATCAGCCGTCAGACGAAGATCGCGGGCCATGTCTTTGTTGCCGCCGAACTCTTCGGACCCCCAGTCCATGTAGACGATGGTGTCGGAAGAGAGGGGGGCCGTACGGATAAGCTGATTCAGCCTGTCGGGATCGGCCCAGATATGCGGGGAGAGCGCCGCCGCACGGGAGAAGATTTCATTGTGCTTCAGCACGGCGTAGAGGCTCATGAGTCCGCCCATCGAGCTGCCCGCTATGAAGGTGAATTCCCGCCAGGGAATGGTGCGGCAGCGTCGGTCGATGAAGGCCTTGAAGGTGTGGATGAGCCAGCGCATGGTAATCTCGCCGCGGCCCGTTACGTCGCCGAATTCCGGATCGGAAAAATCGTAGGGGGAATATTCGGAAAGGCGGCCGTTGTCGGGGTGATGATTGCACTCCACGGCGGCAACAATGATGGGCACATCGAAGAAGTCGAGGTATTCGGCGAGTCCCCAGCTTTTACCCTGCGTGGCGTGCTCGTCGAAAAAGACGTTGTGTCCGTCGAACATGTACAGAACGGGAAAGCGGCGTCTTGGCTGCTGCCGGTACATGGTGGGGAGATACAGATAGGCCCGGCGTTTTTCCCTGCCGGTGAGTTCGGGAATGGCGATATTCCAGGTTTTTACCATAAAGGTGAGAGATCCTTTCCACAGAGAATACAGAGAAAAGCAGCATGCTCTGATGCGAAAGTTAACACAGGCGGGGCGGGATTTCAATTCCGCTGCGCAGGAGGATGTCGGAGAGGGAGGGGCAGCGCGGTGCGGAAGGAATACGACGGGAAGGCGGGGGCGAAGATGCGGCAGAAAAATGCAGACAAAACAAAAAAGCTCAGGATGTTCATCCTGAGCTTTCTCATGTTCAACTGGTGCCGAAGAAGAGACTCGAACTCTTACTCCCGAACGGGAACTAGACCCTGAACCTAGCGTGTCTACCAATTTCACCACTTCGGCGCAGGAATGTAGATAGACGATTTGCCTCGGCTTGGCAAGTCTTTTTTGCAGAAAAAGAAAAATTTTTTCTTCCCAGGCCGGTTTATAGTCTCGTTCCGGCCTGTAGGGCTTGAAATCGGCGTTTTCTACGGGATGAAGCGTCGATATGTATCCTCAGGCAAGGTGCGTCCGCGGAGTTTTCCTTGTTTTGGAACGCCTATGCTGCGAACGGCCATGCCTGAATCCTTTCGGCGGGGAGAAAAGGCGAGAGGAGCCGGGAGTGAGGCGCAGGCGGAATGCAGGCTGCCCTTCGTTCTCTTTCCATGACGCCTGCGCGGACGGATTTTTTCTCAGAAGGGCCGCTCTTTGGCGGTCATGACGGCGGGGCTTTTCGGCAGGCTCCGGTCAGACATGAAAAAAGGGCCGGTCAACCCGGCCCTTCTCTGTTATTTCGCTTCGCCTTCATCCTGAAGATCAATGATGGGCTTGGCATACTGCACTTCGGAGTCCCACGGGAACAATACCCAGGTATCCTGACTCAGCTCCGTAACGAAGCTGTCCACCAGCGGAATGCCGGCAGGTTTGGCGTACAGGGTGGCGAAGTGGGCCTTGGGCAGCATTTCCCGCAGAATTTTTGCGGTGTGGCCGGTATCCACAAGATCGTCGATGACGAGGGTGTCTTCCGCATTGAAGGAAGGATCGGCGTCTTTGAGCACGGTTTCCTTGTCACCTTCCTCACGGTAGTTGTAGAGCATGATGCAGGCGGTGTCGATGTGACGGATGTTCAGTTCACGGGCAATGATGCCTGCGGGAATGAGTCCGCCTCGCGTGACGGCTACGATTTTTGTGAACTTGCCGCGTTCCAGGAGGCGCCAGGAGAGAGCCTTGGCGTCGCGGTGGAGCTGTTCCCAGGTTACGGGAAAGGTTTTGTGATAACGATCTGCTTTTGCCACGGTAGGTCTCCCGGCTAGTTCTGAGTGTTGAAGGTGAGAGACAGCTCCTGCTGTCTGTTCTTTCTCATGTTGAGGTAGGCGTTGCGGAGCGCCACATAGGGTTCCAGGGCGGATTCGGTGATCTGGTCGTAGGGCTTGTAGAGCTTGTCGACGTCGTTGAAGGAGAGGAACAGGCTGCTTGCCGTATTCACTTCCCAGTCCAGAACATAGTACTGGGGCTTCATGAAGGCATCGCCCGCTTCGCCGAAGGCTCCGCGCACGGTGGAAGGTCCGAGGAAGGGAATGATGAAGTACGGGCCGTCGGGCACGCCCCATACGCCGAGGGTGCAGTCGAAGTTGGCCGTTTCGGGGTGATAGGGGTAGAGCGGCTTGCTCTGACTGGCCACGTCGGCAAAGCCGAAGCTGACCATGAAGTTGACGAGCGAACGGTCGAATTCCACGCCGGCCTGAGCGAATTCACCCTGCAGCAGGCTGTTGAGCATGCGCACGGGGAAGGCCAGGTTGTGGGCGAAGTTGCCTATGCCGTTGCGTATGGGCTCCGGCACGATGAAGGCATAGCCCTTATGCACGGGCTTGACGAGATACTGGAGAAACCAGTCGTTCACATGGAACCAGAATCGGTTCCAGCCTTCCAGCGGATCATCCTGCAGGGCTTCGTCTTCGGCGCTGTAGTCGTCATAGTCGTCCAGTCCGCCGAAGTCTTCGTCGTCGGCAGTTTCTTCCACGGACGCAACGCTCACGGCAGAAGGTTCCTGAACGGAGGTGTCCTGACGGGATGCGCAACCGGTCGTGCAGGAGAGAACGGCAATCAGTACGGCGGCAAAAAGCATTCGACGCATTACTTGGCTTCCTTGGGCTTGTTTTTCTGTTCTTCGGCCTTGGCTTTCACGCGGTCGATGAGTTCCTGCGGAGAGTTCTTGGCAAGAATGTCGCGGAACTGGTCGCGATAGTTCTTGATCATGCTTATGCCTTCGATGAGCACGTCGTACACGACCCAGCGGTTGTTCTTCTCCAGCATGCGGAAGGCCACGGGATACACTTTCTGATCCGCCAGAAATTCCATCTGAATTTCCACGCGCTTGCCGTTGCCGCCGCTCACTTCGCCGGTGAAGCGGATCTTCTGGCCGTTGTACTCATCGAGCGTGTCGATGTAGGTGTTGCGCAGAAGCTCGGTGAAGGCATCCTTGAACTGCTGCTTCTGTTCGGGCGTGAACTGTCTCCAGGTGGGGCCGACGGTGCGGGTGGAGAATTCCTCGAAGTCGAAGAGCTCCAGCACGGCATCTTCGATCTGCTTGCGGATGACGGGCTTGCCTTCGGGAGTCTTGAAGGCGGGATCGTTGAGCAGGGTAAGAATCCGGTCGGCGCCGGCTTCCGCGGTCTGTCTGGCGGTCATGTCGGCTGCGTCTGCGGGGGCTGCGGCGGCCAGCAGGCAGAGCATGAGGGAAAGAAGAAATACTTTGATACGCATTATACGCCTCCGAAAACGACTTTGCCTATGAGGGCTTCAAGGTCAAGGGCAGGTTCGGTGTCCGTGATGAGACTGCCGGGTTCAAGAAGGGTTTCCGAGCCTCCGGGCGTGATGGCGATGTACTTGTCGCCGATGAGACCGCTGGTCTTCACCGAGGCCATGACGTCTTCCGAAAGCGGCACGCCTTCATTGATGCGCAGATCGACATGCGCGGTATAGTCCGTGGTGTCGAGGCGGATGGCCGACACCCTTCCTATGGACACGCCGCCGATTTCCACGCTGGCGCCCGTGCGCAGTCCGGCCACGGAGGAGAAGCGGGCGGTCACGGTGTAGCCCTTGTCGCCGAGCACTTCCATGCGTCCGAGCTTGATGGTGAGATAGGCCACGCACACGAGGCCGATGACCACGAATATTCCGATGACGGTGTTCTTTGCTGCAGACATGGTATTCCTCGCTAATCGTCCAGCCATTCGGCCAGCGCCTGACGAACGGAACCGTCGAGGGGCGGGGCCGCCATGCGGCGGGATTCTTCGAATTTACGGTCGAGAAAACGGCGCAGATAGGCATCCTGCGACGCAAAAAGTTCTTCCCTTGAGCCGGAAAAGGCCGCCTTGCCGGAGCGCAGCACCAGCACGTGTTCGGCAATGTGATCCACGCTGCCCAGATCGTGCGTGACCACCACGGTGGTCATGTCGGGATAGCAGGACTTCATATCCAGAAGAAGCTGATCCATCTGGGCGGCCGTGATGGGATCAAGGCCGGAGGTCGGCTCGTCACAGAAGAGCACGGGCGGCTCGGTCACGATGGCGCGGGCGAGACCTGCACGCTTGCGCATGCCGCCGGACAGCTCGCCGGGATAGTAATCGGCGAACTTGTCGAGTCCCACGAGCGCCAGCGTGCGCATGGCGGCCTCGCGCAGCGTTTTCCGCGGAAGGCGGGTGTGCTCGACAAGGGGCAGCGCCACGTTTTCGGCCAGCGTGAGGGAGCTGATCAGCGCTCCGTCCTGAAAGAGCACGCCGAAGCGGCGGCGCATTTTGCGGAACTGCGTTTCGGACATGCCGCAGATGTCGCGTCCGCCCACGAGAATGCGTCCGGCGGAGGGGCGGTTCAGTCCCAGAAGCAGGCGCAGCAGGGTGGTTTTGCCGCAGCCGGATTCGCCGAGAATGGTGGTGATGGTGCCGGCGGGAAGCACGGCGGAAAAATCCTGCAATACAAGACGGCCTTCATACCCGCCGTCGAGGTGTTCTATGGAAATGTCCCAGACCTGCTGATTCATGACGGCCTCACAGGAGGAAGGAGGTGAGGACATAGTCCGCTACGAGAATGAGCACGCAGCTCATGACCACGGCGGAGGTGGTGGCGTTGCCAACGGCCTCCGCGCCCTTGCCGTCGCTTCTTCTGTGAGCGTTGTAGCCCTGGAAGCAGCAGATCAGAATGACGATGACGGCGAATACCACGGCTTTAAGAAAACAGCCCTGCACGTCGTTCATGGTGACGCTGGATTCAATGCCGGAGAAATAGCGGCCCTCGTTGAGTCCGAGCAGCACGCAGGCGGAGAGATAGCCGCCGAAGATGCCCACGACCGTGAATATGGCGGTCAGCAGGGGGAAGGTGAAGAGAGAGGCCAGAAGGCGGGGCGTGACGAGGTATCCGGTGGGATTGATGTCCATGACTTCCAGGGCGTCTATCTGATCGGAAATGCGCATGACGCCGATTTCGGCGGTCATGGCGGATCCGGCGCGGGCCGTGATCATGACGGCGGTGAGCACGGGCGCCATTTCGCGGATGAGCGTGAGCGCCAGAAGGGAGCCGAGCATGCCCTGAGCTCCGAACATGGACATGGCGTAGAAGGCCTGAAGTCCCAGCACCAGCCCGGTGAAAAGGCCGATGAGCAGAATGACGAACATGGATTTTGCCCCGATGACGTATATCTGCTGGACTACCTTGCCGAAGAGTCGGCGGGAGTGGCATGCCTGCCTGAATCCTTCAAAAAGGAACAGCGTCATTTCACCGAGACGGTTCAGAAGGTTCAGGACGGGCGCAAGGATTTCGTTCATAGGGTTCCCTTTAATTCAAAGGATAAGTAGAGGGACGTTAGCTGATTTCGACTCCTTTGGCAACGTATGCGCCGTTTGCTTCGCCGGAGCGCTTGCATGATTGTTTCGCAGGGCGTATGAGGAAGCGGTAAAAAATATCGTATGTTGCAGGAGTATGCGTATGTGTCTTGCCGTTCCCGTACGGGTTGTGGAAGTGCCGCAGGAAGGAGTCGCCCGCGTGCAGGTGGGCAGCGGAGAAAACTATATGGAAATTTCCACGCTCCTTCTGCCTGAGGCTCCCCGCCCGGGGGATTATGTCATTGTTCATGCTGGATTTGCCCTGCGCGCGCTCGATGCGGCGGAAGCTGAGGAGTCGCTGAAGATCTTCCGGCAGATCGCAGAACTCGGCGTGAACGAGGGGCGTGCGCTGGAGAACGTATAAGCCTTTCGGGGCGGGACGGATTCCGGGAAAAGCCTCGCCTGCCCGACGGGCGTGCCTTGCCGGGGCACTTTCTGGAGGGGGAGGCTTCGTCGCCTTTCGTCGTGTTCAGTTCGGCAGTCGTCTGCCCATGTGCGGTGCGGGGCTGCTCGATGCTCTGCGCCTGTGGGTTCCGTCCGCTTTCGGGCAAAGAGGTGGGCTGATCGGATGAGCCGTCAGGCTTGAAGGCGTGTTTTCTCTCTCAAGCGCGTTCTCTCTCTTCCTTCCTGCTTTTCTCTGATTCATTCTTTCGTGTTTTCACCGTCTCCTGGCGCTCTTTTGTGCGCCTGCTCTCTGTCTTTCCTTCCGTTGCTTCTTTTTCTGATGTGTTGCGGCTGCCGGTTGATGCGCGACCGTTTCTTTCGTCGTGCCTGAGAGATTTTGGCCTTCCTCCGCCGCTGCGGAAGCTGCCGTTTCACGCGGCGCTGCCTCTCATGACGTTTTTCGTGCCGGAGAAGGCCGGTTCGGCGGGCGGGAACGGAGAAGCGGGACTCCCGCCGCTTACTTCATGAAAAGCTTGAAGGGCGCGGAGAGAACTCCGCCCACGATGTCGACGACGCCCGCGCCGATATTGCCCACCGTGCCGGTCACCGCGCCGAGCAGCTTGTAGGTCACTTTGGGCGAGAAAAGCGAACCTGTGATGGACACGGGCATTTCCGGAATGCCCGCCAGCGTGACCACGGCGCTGGCGTTGATGGTTTCAGCGGCCAGATCGGCGGTTCCCTCGCCGGTGATGGTGATGGGAGAGCCCTTGATGAGAAAGTCCCGGCAGGAGGCGATGCCCTTGCTCAGGGCCAGATTCATGGACATGGTTTTGAATTCCGTGCGGGATTCCTTCTGTACGGCGGGATCGGTCCGCGACGGGGAACGCGTGATGATGACGCCGTCGGCAATATGGAGCGAGAGCGATCCGTTCAGGGTGCGTTTCCAGTCTTCCCAGTTCTTCTGCACGGAGCGCAGGTCGGCATGGAAGGTTCCGTTGCCGCCGATCAGGGTCTGCTGTCCACGGTCTCTGCTGAAATTCATCATGTTCATGTTCCGGGCCTGTACGCGAAGGCTCGTATCGGCGGTGCTTCCGTTGCCGGAAAGACTGGTCTGAAAATTGCCGTCGGCCTGACCGCCGCCGGGGAAGGCGGCCTTGATCGGCACCGAAAGCGTGCCGTTCTTTTGAGAAACAGGCAGGGTGACGTGCGTGAGCGTGGTGGAAAAGGCCCGCAGGCGTTCCACGGTCAGGGCTATATCCAGATCCTGATTTTTCAGGAAGGACAGCGGCAGAGGCGATGAGGAAGCGTGTCCGGACTTTTCGGTCCTGGGCAGGTAGCGGTCGATGTCGAGGGAGGGAACGGCGAGCGATCCTTTCAGAAGAGGCCGCCCGGCGAGGGTATGGCGAAGCTGACCGCTGAAGGATGTGCCGTCGACGCTGCCGCTCAGCTTTTCAAAGGAGACGGCTTCGGAAGAAAGAGATACGTCGGCCGAAGCCGAGGCCTTTTTGAGCGTTGCGGGCAGGGCCATGTCGAACAGCGCGGCAACGTTTTTGAGAGACGGCGTGGAGAAGCTGAGATGCCCTCTGGCCGAAAGTTTCTTCATGAGATCGGTCAGGGCCATGTTGCCGGAAATCGTGAATTGCTTGTGCTTGAGCGCTCCCTCGTCTACGGAAAGCGTGCCCTTGTCGGCGTTGTAGCTTCCCTTGCCGGAGAGCGTGAAGGTCAGGGGTTCGACCAGGGCGGGCAGAAGGGATTTTTCCAGCGTGACCTGCAGCGTGACGGGCTGGGAGCGCAGGGAAACGGGAAGGCCGTTGCCGGTGTCGAAGCCCAGCGCCGCCTGTTTGGCTTCCGCCGAGACGGACCAGTCGGGGGCCGTGATGCCGACATTCCATGCGCCGCGGAAGTCCATGACGGAAGGCAGTTTTTTCAGATTCTTTGCCGGAGCTGCGGCGGCCTGCGCATTGATGGATATGCTGTCGAAGGGCAGGGGCTTTCCGCCTTTGGTTGCGAGAATGTTTCCCTTTTCCACGGAGGCGCGAATGCTGCCGCGCAGCGAACCGAGCATGCGGAGGGCATCGCCGGGCGCGAAGGTCAGATCCACGGAACCTTTCTTCAGAAGGCCGGAGATGGCGGAGTATCCGGCCAGAGCGCGACTGACGCCGTTCAGAGACACGCGGTCGAGATCGGCCGTAACGCGGATGTCGTCGTCGATGTCTACCCGGGACACGCCTTTGCCGCCGTAAACATCGGAAACAAGGATGTTCAGCATGGGGTGCCCTGTCGGCGCAGGCACGACGTGCACATCGGCTCCGCCGACGCGGAAATTCATGATGTCCGCCTCATCGGCGGAAATATGAATGTCGTAGTCCACAAGCGGCGGTTCATTGTTTTTTTCGTCGTCTTTCTCCTCCTCGTCGTCGTCAAGCGGAAGAACCGGCGGCGGCAGGTGGGACATATCGGGAAATTCGCCCTTCAGTTCGGGGAAGATGCGGTTAAGATCGGCCTTGGCGGCGTGGGCGCTGATGAGAATGTCGGGCTTGAGAAACTCAAGACAGCTGCCCGAACCTTCCAGATCTATGTCCTGTACCTTTGCCTTGAGGCGCGGAACGTTTACGCCGCGCAGGGAAAGCTCCATATCCTCGAAGGATCCGGATATGCTGTCCAGAGCGCGCTGCAGGCCGTCGGGCATGGCCTGACCGAAGCCGAACCAGCGGGCCAGACTGAAATGATGGATGTCCGCCCGGCCTTTGAGAACGGGATCGCCTTTTTCCAGGCCGGACACATCGCCGGAAATGGTGACGAAGTCATCCCCCATGCGCACGTCGGCTCCGGTGACGGTCAGCGTGCTTTGTCCTTCCTCCCGTTCAAAGGGAACGGTAAGAGACATGGGCACCGGGTGTCCGTTCATGATCATGAGGGCGGAGGCTTCGGCTCTGCCTCTGACTTCGTAGTGTTCCTTTTCCGGGGCCAGACTGAAACCGCCCGTCAGGGAGACGCGGAGCGGTTCGGGCATGGGAAAATAGCGGTAGGGCGCGGAAATTTCGTGCCCCATGACGGCATCGAGAGCGCCGAGCTGGAGCGCAGAGGAGACAAGCACATTTCCCCGCCAGACATTTCTGTGGGTGCGGCGCAGGGATGACAGGGAAATATGGGATTCTGCCGCCGAGACTTCGAGGCCGGACACGTTCGTATAGCGGATGTCGTCTGCGGAAAGTTCGAGACTGCCGGGAATAAGGCCGGGAAGTCTGGCGCTGGCGTTGAGTCCGGTGCAGAGCAGATGATCCTTTCCCTCCGCGCCCGTCACGCGGATGACGCCGTTTTCCACATGCAGCCGTACGCCCGTAATGCCGGAGGGAAGAGACGGAAGGGGGCGTTCCTTTTCCTTCGGCTCCGTTTTTTCGGCAAGCGCCTTCTGAAGAATGGCGCTGGAGATGTCGAGCGTGGGGCTTTCCAGCGACAGGGAATGGATGACCGGTTTGAGCCGCAGCAGCGAGGAGTAGCTTATGCGGATTTCGGCTTTTCGCACGTGCAGTTCAAGATCGTCGACACTTCCGCGCAGAAGGGCGAGGTCGGTGGCATGAATGGTCGGCAGCGGCAGCAGGGAGAACGATACTTCGCCTATGCGGCTCTGCACGTTGAGCTTCGATTCCAGAACGCGGGAAACCGTGGAGGCCAGACGTGACGGCTGAAGCCATTCAAGATAGCCGTAGACCGCCGCCGTGAGAAATAATCCCCACAGCAGCAGAAGAACTGTTCCAAGACGCGGTTTCCGCATATTCCCTCTTGACGGGCCGCGGTAGTTTTCGTACCGATCTTTCATGCCCGGACTGCCCGCATAGTAGATAACTTGCTGTCAGTACACAAGTAGGAATCGGGGCTCTCCGGCAGGGACGCCGGACGGGCGACAGGAGTAATCATGACCTTCTATACTTGTGCGGCGCTTGCCGCGCTTCTCATCGCCGGTCTTTCCGGCGCCATGCTTCCCTTCATTTCCGTATGGGATCACAGACTCGCCACGATCCGCCGTCGCTCTCTCTACGACAAGAGCGCAGGGCAGACCGAGTCTCTTACGGCGTTGCTTCAGGTGATTCTCGCGCTTGCCCTTACCGCCGATCTTCTGGCGAACGGCTGGATCACCCGTCTCATGACCGGGCCGTGGGCCTTTGTCTGGGAATGCCTCGTGCTTTCCTCCGCCGTGTCGGCGCTGTGCTCTGTGGCCGTGCTTTTCCTTCGCCGCACGGGCAAAATGGCGCTCGGTGTGGTGGCCGGCATTGCGTCCACGTTTTCCGCCTGCCTGTACTGCGTGCTCGGCTGGAGTTTCTGCCTCGGCGTGTTTTCCGCCGTCGGCGAGGATCCGGAGCAGGCCGTGCAGTCCTTCCTTGTGCTCATGGCCGGTCTGCACAGTCTCGGATTCATTCTTTTTGCGGCGTTTTCTCTGGCGCTGGCGCTGACGGGAGCCTATGCCCTGGCCCTGTGCTGGCACATCATCTGCCGCTCCCATGACGACTTCGGTCGCGACTACTACACCTTCACGCTGTCCATGCGCGGCAGACAGGCGGCCGGAGCCGGACTTCTGCTCACCGTGGCGGCAGCGGCCATGTTCTGGATGAATCCCGTGGTTGACGCGGCCCAGAGTCTGGCGCTTCTTCCCTTTGCTCTGGAATACGCGCCTCTGGCCCTCACCGGCGGTATGCTCTGCCTGCCTCTTGCCGCGCTCTGCTGGTACGCCGTGGGCCATGCCGCAGTTCCCATGCAGAAGCGTTCTCTGGCTTTTCTGGCGGTGATTCTGCTGGCGGCGGGCGTGTACTGCGTGCTCGGACGCATATAGCTTTTGGGCGGCCGTGCTCCGGGCGCGGCAGCCGTATGCTGATGATGAAAAAGGCGGGGCCGAAAGCTCCGCCTTTTTGCATGTTGTACTAGCAGTGTTTTTCTGATGTGTTGCTGCTGCGTCGCGTCGTTTTTCTTACATAATCATGAACTCCGGCAGGGGCCGGATCAAGGCGATGATCAGCAGAAGCGGGATACGGCCCTGCGGGCCAGATCTTCCGGGTCTTCTCCGCATTCGCGCGCCATGCGCCTTGCCAGTTGCAGGGCCCGTTCCATGCGCCCGGCAATGGCCGTTACGGCGGCGGGATCGTCGGCATAACGCTCCATCTTGCTGTGAAAGCGTTCCGTGATCGGCACGATTTCGCTCCCGCGCACATACTTGTCCGCCAGAAACACCAGTTCCCTCTCCGTGATCGGGGCGTCGTCCGCCAGCGTAAGATCCCGGTGATCCTCTACGAGGCGGGCCATTTCCTCCATGCCGAAGCTGCGGAAGAGTCTTCCCGCCGCGGCCTCATGCTGGTGTTCTCCCTTGCATACGTCGTGCGTCAGGCCTCCGGCTGCGGCCAGCGACGGATCAACCGGTCTTTCGCCGCGGCTCTGCCGCGCCCGGTTCAGGGCTTCGGCAAAGCTCATGGCCACGGCTCCCACGGTAACGGAGTGCTTTATTCCCCGTTCCTGTACCTCGCGTACATGCAGAAGCTCTTCCGCTTCTTCCGGGGAAAGAACGTTTCTGCGCGGAGCCAGCCCGCAGAGGGCCGCGTAGTCTTCCGGTCTGTCCATGTCCTTCAGAATGAAGGCGTCGGCCACGGGGACGGAAACCGGGGAGAACTGCCGGAGAATGTCCCGCAGGCAGTCATCGTCGGAGGCTCGCAGTACGGCATCGCGCACGGCTGCTGGAAAAAGCGGCGGATGACCGGGCTCCCCTTTGTAAGCGGGAAGGAGCGGAACGCTTTCCTGTGTCCTGGCGGCGTCAAGAAGCGTGCGTACCGTCATGCGGCGGACGAGAGGAATGTCCACGGGGTGGACGAACACATGTCCGCAGTCCGGGGGCAGGGCTGCCATGCCTGCCCGTATGCTGGAGAACATGCCCCGTTCCGGATGCTCGTTGACGGTAAATGCCGCACCAAGAGCAAGGGCCGCAGCCCGGGTTTCCTCGGCCCTCGTTCCTCCCACGACCAGAGGAAGAACGCCCTCCGCCTGATAGAGTCTGCATACGGCGGCAAGGGCGCTGCATTCGCCTTCGGGCAGGGGCAGCGGCAGCAGAGGCTTGAAACGCGGAGCCATGCGGGTGGAGAATCCGGCGGCCAGAACAAGAGTACAGATGGACATAACTTAAAGTAAAGCTTGAAGGGTAACAGGCGGGGGATGACCCATGATCGTGCCTGCAGCACTCCGGGCGGCTACTTCTTCCGCCATGTGACGGGGGCAGGCGCATGGCGGCGCACGGCAATGCACTCCGCCAGAATGCTTACGGCGATTTCTTCCGGCGTTTCCGCCCCGATGTCAAGGCCGATGGGCGCATGAATGCGGGCAAGATCCTGTTCGGTGAAGCCGGATTCCAGAAGCCCTGCATAGATCTGGCGGCGTTTGCGCGTGCTGCCTATCATGCCGATGTAGCAGGCCGGAGTTTTCAGGGCCTGCGCCACGGTGACGCCGTCGTAGAGATGCCCGCGCGTAACGATGACGATGTAGTCGCGGGGCGTGATGTGCAGCTCGTCGAAGCAGTGGGCGTACTCCGGCGTGACATGCGTCACGGCATGAGGGAAGCGGTCTCTGCAGGCGTATTCGGGCCTGTCGTCAAGAACGTGCACGGCAAAGCCCGTCAGTCCGGCAACGGCGGCCGTGGGGCGCGAAACGTGCCCGCCGCCCACGATGATCATGCGTTCCGGCGGAAGGCAGCTTTCACAGAAGTACAGCTGCCCGCCGCAGGGAATGAGCGCTGCTTCGGTGACGGGCGCAGCCTGCAGATCCGCGAGCGCGCCGGCGGAAAGTTCGGCGCCGTCGGCATGACCGTCTTCATAAAGAAGCGTCCATGCCGTATGCTCGGAGGGATAGGGGCGGACAATGCGGCAGCCTGCGCCTTCCGCAGCCAGGAGAGCCTGCTTTGCGGTATCGACAAGGGCGCGGTCGTCGGGGAAGAACGGTTCGATGAGTACGCGGACATGACCGCCGCAGATCATTTCCGAGCGGGCGGCCAGCGTGCCGTCCATGAGAATGTCGAGCACGGAGGCTTTTCTGCTTCTGCAGGCTTCGGCGCAGGCTTCAATGACTCTGGCTTCGGCGAGCCCTCCGCCCGTGGTGCCGCCGAGCAGTCCGCCGGTTCCGGCCAGAAGTCTGGAACCGGCCCCGCGCGGCGCGGAACCTTCCTGAAAAACGACGGTGGCTACGGCGGCGGGACGCCCCGCCTCAAGCTCGGAACAGAGAAGACGCAGCAGTTCTTGCATGAAAACCTCCTTTACGGACAAGACGCAGCACCGGCGTGCCGTCGATGCGGATGTAGCGGCCTCTGAGCGGAGAAAGTCGTCGCAGGGGACTTCCGCAGGGGCAGGGGCCGGGCAGCCAGGATGCGGCATCTCCCGTGCGGTAGCGGATCAGGGGCATGGCTTCCCGGTTCAGCGTGGTCAGCACGATTTCGCCGGTTTCCCCGTCGGGCACGGGTTCGCCCGACATGGGGTCCAGAATTTCCAGAAAAAGATCCAGTTCCCGCAGATGATACCCGTTTCGGGCCATGCACTGTACGCCGCCGCCGAAGCAGGTTTCGGTCATGCCGTAGTGATCGAGCACCACGCAGTCGAGAACCGCTTCAAGGCCGTCGCGCACGGCCGGATCCAGAATGTCGCCGCTTGACTGTATGCCTTCCACACACGAGGCCAGGCGGCGGAACGCGTCATCTTCGGTTGCGGCATAAAGCGAGGCCAGCTGATGCGGCGCAGCCACGAGACATTCCGGGTGCCACCGTTCAAGATCGGTCCGCAGGCTTTCAAACGTGGCTTCGGGGGAACCGGCCACCACGTCCACGCCCGAAGGCGTGAGCGCCTGACGCAGAAGATCGGTGACGCCGTCAGGACACTGGGCGCCGGGCAGCAGCACCATGAGTCGCTGCCCCGCGTGCACGAGCTGCGCCATGCCTGTAGCAAAAAAGGAGGCCGTTCTGGCCAGATCGTTTTCCGAAAAGGCGATGCGCTTGGGCATGCTGGTGGAGCCTGATGTCTGCAGCGTGACGATGCGCTGCACATCTCCCTGAGGAACGCAGAGAAATTCGCGGTAGTCCCGCAGATCATCCGGCGTGGTGAAGGGCAGACGCCGCAGGTCATCGGCGCTTTTCAGATCGAGATCGACCCCTGCCAGCGTGTGGCCGTACCAGCGGCTGAGCGAAGCTGCTCTGTGCAGGGTGCGCCGCAGCGCGTCAAGGCGGGCAGCTTCGAGCCGCTCGGGGAAGGAAAGACTGCCGTCGCCGCCGCATTCGGCATCGAGCCAGGCGTCCAGTCGCGAGGGAGTGAGAGGCGGGAGCTTCACGAAGGATTGCCGTCCTTTGCCGCGGCGGGCCGGTAGAGGGAAAAGCCGTCGAGGCTGGTCAGATTGTAGAGACAGAAGGGAATGAGCCTGCCGTCGGGCGCAACCACATGAATGCAGCAGCCGCGCACACGCTCCACGTCCAGACTGAGAGCATCCTGAAAGGCCATGGCGGAGAGCGTGAAGCGGCGATCCGCGCCGGATCCGGCAATAAAGCGGGAGAAGGCGTCGTTCAGAGAATCTCCGGGATGGCCCGGGGAGGCCCAGTGGGCGGCTGTGAACGCCTTCGAGACCCGGGAACCTTCGGCGTTGTCCACTACGCGCGGCCTTTCTCCCGCAAGGGAGGAGCCGCCGGAGCAGCAGGCTGCGCCTATGGGATCGCCGAGCGTGCCGTCGGCCTTTCTGCCATACACGGCGCTGAAGGAGCACAGCGGATGCTCGCAGGAGGGCGCGTGAAACTGTTCCGCCCTCACCATGCCGCGGCTCTGTTTTTCCAGTCCGGCCATGAGTTCGGGAAGCGTGATGCGCGGGGCGGCCGACATTTCCCACGGAAAGCGTCCGAAGGAGGAAACGGGTTGAAAGTGCAGACCGCGCACATGAGAGCCCTGCTTCAGGGCGTAGCGCAGAAGGTCGCCGGTCTGCGTATCGTTCACGCCCCGCACCAGCGTACACACCAGAACCACGCCGAGTCCCGCTCTGCCGCAGGCTTCAACGGCCGCCTGCTTCAGCTGAAGGAGGGCGCGGCCGCGCAGTGTGTGGTAAACCTCGTCGTTCACGCCGTCGAACTGCAGATATACCGAATCCAGACCGGCAGCTTTCAGCGTCTGTGCGTAACCTTCCTCCCGACCGAGCCGCAGTCCGTTGGTGTTGACCTGCACGAGGGCAAAGCCCTTTCGTCTTGCCATGCGGATGATGTCGGGCAGATCGTCCCGTTCCGTGGGCTCGCCGCCGGAAAGCTGCACGTTGCAGGGGCCGGAAGCCCGGAAAAGGGCGTCCATCTGTTTTTCAAGGGCTTCGAGGGAAGGATCCGCCGCTCCCGTACCGGACTTTGCATAGCAGATGGGGCAGCCCAGAGAACAGCGCATGGTCACCTCGATGAGGCCCGTGCAGGTGTGCTGAACGTGATCCGGGCACAATCCGCAATCGAAAGGACACCCCTGTCGGACTTCTGTGGCCGGATGCGCGGGATAGGCCGGAATGCGCATGCTTCTGCGCCAGACTTCAAAGGAGGGCATGCCGCGTCCTTCCTTCCAGACGGGCGCTTCAAACGTGCCGTGTTCGGGACAGCTTCTGCGGATGACGACGGTGTCGCCCTCGAGGTGATAGGCGGCATCCACAAGACGGAGGCAGACGGGACAGAGGCTCTGAGTCAGGGCAAGAGGCATGTCAGCTCCTTATGTCCACGTCGTAGGCTTCGCAGATGTCGAGAATTTTTCCCCAGCAGTCCGCCAGCAGATCACCGCAGAGATCCAGGGGCGGCATGCCGCCTTCGGGAAGAGACATGCCTGCGTCGGCGGCAAGACCGGAAGAGACCTGTTCACAGCCCGTGCCGCCGCAGGATCCGACTCTCTCGGCAAACCATGCCGCATATTCGCCGGTCATGGCGTCGAGCATGGGATGCGGTTCGTCGGCATCGCGGCACACGAGCCATGCCAGCACGGCGGCTCCGCCGGTCAGAAGTCCGCATGGCCCTCCGGACTGCCCTATGCCGTGGCACAGCCCGCGCAGCGCGCACAGAAGACCGGGATCCTCTCTGTCGGTCGCCTGCGCGGCCAGAACCAGAAGCAGCTGCGAGCAGCAGTATCCCCGGTGAACATAGGGAAGAAGATCCAGAAGAAGGGCGTTCATGCAAAGTCTCCTTGTTTCATCTGAAGCGGGGCGGCGGTCGTGATGCGGCGCGCCGGCGCTGCTATCCACAGGCCGTACCCGAAACGTGGGCCGCCGGGGCGTGTGGCCCGGCAGGCGCAGGATCCGGCAGCTCTTGGAGCATCGGCTCCGGGGGTACTGTTGCCGTCCATCCTGCGGCGCAGCTCGTCATCGCCGTACCAGATCAGGCGGGCGGCCAGTTCCTTCAGCCGGGCGGTATGGTCCTCGAAATGAAGAAGGACGAAGCCGCTCTCGATAATCAGCTTCTCCAGCTCCTGTTTCGGGCGTGCTCCCGCAAGGCAGGATGCGCCGTGATCCTGCTCCACGGGCTGAGCAACGGTGCTGCGCACATAGAGATCGGAAAGCAGAAGCCTGCCTTCCGGCCGCAGCAGGGCGGCAAAGCGGCGCAGAGCCTGCGCCGTGTCCGGCAGCAGCGAGAGCACGCATTCGCATAAGATACCGTCGAAAGAGCCGTCGGGAAAGGGGGGATCCTGTGCATCCGCCTGTACGAAGGGAAAAGGTTCGGCAAGCGCGCATTCCCGGTCGAGTCCGATGCCGTTCAGCCCCCGCTGGCGGAGTTCGGCAAGGCTTGCCCCCTGTCCGCAACCGACGTCCAGAATGTCCGATCCTGGAGCAAAGGCGCACAGGTCAAGTCCGTGCCGGGTCAGCTCCGTGCCGCCCGGACGCCAGGTTCCGCCTGCGATGCGCTGAAAGAGCGCCGATGCGTACAAAGGGGAGGCTGTGGGGGGCATGGCTATTTATCTTCAAGTAACGCTTCAACTTCCGCCATCTTGCCTTCCGCCAGCGACTGAGGAATGAGCGTCAATCCGCAGGAAGGGCAACGGGGAAGAATGACGTCGAAGGCGCTGTGCATGTACAGCGCCTGAACCTTGATCTGCTCAAGCGGCACGCCGCAGCGGGAACAGATCCAGTCTCCGTCATCGGGAGTGAAGTTCGGTTCCAGACTCATGGCCAAAGACCTCTTTTACAGGCGGTCGCACCCAAAGCGCGGCCGGGGAAACGTTCCGGAAGCACGGAGGATTTGCCCACCCCCGGCTCCGAACCTTTATTAAAATGTTGCTTGTGGCTCTGCCGGAAGAGGCTCAGGCATGCACTCTCTCTTCCATGACGACTTTCTCGGCAGGCTGAATGGCGCCTGCCACCACCATGCGATGGCACCATGCCTTGATGAGCGTGAAGGATCCGTCGTCATCGGCGGTGTACTCCACCCAGAATGTGACGTTGCGCGGTCTCCAGGAGCCGAGAATATGGCCGTTTTCCCGGTTGAGGAACTTGGCGCCGCTCTTCTCCACGCCGCAAATGGCCGCCACCACGTCCTGTCTGAGAATGTAGCGGCGCTCCATGTCCATGCGGACCTCTTCCGGAATGTGAAGGCGTATCGGCTCCTCATCATGCCGAAAAACGGGCTTTTCTCCAAGAAATTCCTCCAGTGCCTTTTCCTTCAGCGCGGCACGACCGGCTCTGCGGGCGGAAAGTCCGGGAACGGCAGACGCCGGAGCGGCAGAGTCCGCCGTTTGAGGAAGAATGTCGAAGAGGTGCAGGCTTTCCGTTTCCGAGGCGAAGCGGTCATGGCACATGATGCAGGAGGTGAGCACGGGAAGCGTGAATTCTCCGGCCCGTTTCTCCGCCATGGCGTCGGCCACGTCGGGCTGGGCGTTCCACACAAGACCGCCGTAACCGCAGCAGGCGCTTTCGCTGCCGGTGCGTTTTGCTTCCTCCACCCGAATGCCGGCCTTGGCGGCCAGCGAACGAACCGCCTTCTGCCAGACGTCGTCGTGGCGTGCGCCGCAGGGGTCCTGTACGTTCATGGCCTGCGGAGCCGCAGCGGCAAAGGGCTCGGGCATGAGTTCATCAAACCTGGCCCACAGCGGGGAAATCTCAGCTTCCGGCAGCGCCATGCGCAGGGCGCCCATGCAGGAAGAACAGGCCGCCAGTATTTCCGGCTTTCCGCACGCTTCCCACTGCTTTTTCAGCTCCTGCGCATGTTCGAGGAAAAGTTCTTCTCTTCCGGCCCAGTGCGCGGGAATGCCGCAGCAGGAACTCATGAGGGATACGCCGCCCGGCAGGGCGCTCCGGAGATACCGGTACATGGCAAGCACCTGATCCCCACGCGAGGCTGCCAGCTGACAGCCCGGGAAAAACATGGTTCTGCCGTGTCCGCCCTGAGCGGCAAGCGCGGGATCTTCCAGAAGAAAGGCGCTTTCCGGACCGCTGGCCTGAGCCATGTCCTCGAGCGCGAATTCATGGGCGGAAACGGGCATGACGTCTCGTTCCACGGCGTCCTGCCTTGCCTGAAGGCAGAGATCTGCCATGGAGAAATGTTCGGGACAGATGACCTCGCACTGACCGCACAGGGCACAGCCGTTCATGATGACGTTGGCCGTGCGGGTACCGCGTACCACGGAAGCGTTGTTGTAGAGCTTGCGGGCGTAAACGCGGGGAAATTCCTTGTATTTCTGCAGGAAGGGGCATTCCTTCACGCACTGCATGCAGGAGCAGCGGATGCAGCGGTCGGCTTCCTTTCGGGCTTCCTCCGCCGTATAGATTTCGCCGGAAGGAATCACCCGGGCCAGAGGCGCAATGCCTTCCAGCGGCGTATGCAGGCGATTTTCCCGGTTTTCCCCTTCGCGGGCCGCCACGAGGGAAACGCCCGTCATGATGCGCTGAAGCGTGATGCCGGCCCGGCGTCCTTCACCGGCCTGTGCGGAGGATGGAGCATACGTCGCGCCCGTGGGGGTGCGGTTCAGCCATCCGCCGCAGCAGATGTTGTCCTTCCAGAGCAGGGTGGCGGCGTCAATGTCGTCTTTCTTGGGAGCGAACGCGCAGGAAGAGGCGTCCACGAAGACGGCGGCACACTCGACCGAGCACTTCTGCAGAAGCGCTTCATCGAGGGCTGCCTGAACAAAGCGCACATGAAATTTTTCCAGAGCATTCAGCTCTTTGGTGAGGGCTGCCCGATCCAGCGAGGGAAAGGCGGCGAGCAGGGCGCTCTCCCGTTCTCCTTCATGATGAACGGTAACGGCAAAGCCCTTGTGGGAAATATCGAAGGCGGCAACAAGACCGGCCAGTCCCGCGCCTATCACGGCGAGCGTCTGTCCCTTCGGAGGGCGGATGAGCGGCTTGGTCTGGACGGGCACGTTCTTCATGCAGAATTTTTCCAGCGCCGAAACCGCCAGACCTCCGCCGAGATCCCGTCTGAGGCAGGCGTTCTCGCAGGGATGATCGCATACGGCGGTCATGATGCCGGGCAGGGGGAGGTGCCGTTCCAGAAGCTTGCGGGCATCGCGCCCCTTGTCAGCGGCAAGACATTCAAGAAAGGCCCGCACATCCATGTCCAGCGGACATGCCGTGCGGCAGCGCGGAGCGGACTCCTGCGTGCAATGGGATTCTATGGCATGAAGTTGGCTTTGTTCCAGCACGGCGGCACCTCGAAAAAGAAAAGACGGCCCGAAGGAGAGATTCGGGCAGAAAGGCGGGGCCGGAGAAGCTTCTGAAACTTTCCGGCCCCGGTTGAATCAGGTTACTTCGCGGCCTTTTCCTTCAGAGCTGCCAGCACCTTTTCAGGATAGGCGGGCAGATGCGTGATGCGGACGCCGCAGGCATTGTAGATGGCGTTGATGATGGCCGGATGCGGACCGCACAGCGGAATTTCACCCGTGCCGGAAGCGCCGAACGGACCGTCGGGACGCTTGCTTTCCACATAGATGATCTCCATGTTGTCCGGAATGTCCTTGGGATAGGGGATACCGGCGCCGAGCATGGTGCTGTGTTTCTTGATGTCCTCGTAGTCTTCGGACAGCGCAAGGCCGATGCCCTGGGCGAGACCGCCCCAGATCTGGCCGTCGGTGATGAGCTTGTTCACCACGGTGCCGATGTCGGCGACCATGGTCATCTTCTCCACCTTGGTCTTGCCGGTGGCGAGTTCCACGGCGACTTCCGCCATGAACAGGCCGTACATGTAGCAGGCGAAGGGATCGCCTTGGCAGTTTTCACCGCAGCCCTGCACGGGAGCGGTCCACTTGCCGTCCTGATGCACGTCGCGACCTTCGGCCTTCATTTCCTCATAGGTGTAGAAGCCGCCTTCGGGCTTGCGCATGGCTTCGATGAGCTGTTCGCAGGCCACCCGGATGGCGTTGCCGGTCATCACCTGAGAGCGGGAACCACCGGCGGGACCGGAGTTCGGGGTCTTGCTGGTGTCGTTCAGCACGAGACGGATGTCGTCCACCTTGATGCCCAGCGGACGCAGGGCTTCATGAGCGGTGCACTGCGCGCCGGAGTCCGCGCCCTGACCGTGATCTTCCCACGAGCAGCCGATGGTTACGGTGCCGTCGGGGTTGAGTTCCGCCCAGGCTTCGGAGGAGTCGGGGCCGTCGAGACCGGCGCCGTACACGGCAAGGGCGAGACCCACACCGCGCTTGACCTCGTCCGTGGATTCTTCCTTCACGCGCTTCTTGGCGGCTTCGTAGAGCGGGCGCAGCTTGTCGAACATTTCGGGCAGGCTCAGCACTTCGGGCTTCTGACCGGTGGGCGTGGTGTCGCCTTCGCGATAGCAGTTGGCAAGGCGCAGATCGAAGGGATCCATGCCCAGCTTTTCCGCCAGCTCGTCCATGAGCACTTCGGAGGGGAATTCCGCTTCGGGACCGCCGTAACCGCGGAAGGCCGCGCCCCAGGCGTGGTTGGTGGCCACGGTGCGGCCGTCACCACGGATGTTGGGGATGCCGTAACCGGCGCCGATGAACTGGGCGCCGCGCAGGGTCAGCAGGTCGCCGAATTCGGAGTACGGGCCGTGGTCGCAGGTCCAGTCGGTCTCCATGGCCACGATCTTGCCGGTCTTCTTGTTGGCGGCCATGCGCACCTTGGTCCAGAAAGGCGAACGCTTGCCGGTGTACTGCTGTTGCTGCTGGTAGTTGTAGCGCAGGTGGCAGGGACGGCCGGTGGCCAGCACGGCCACGCCGATGAGGGCTTCCATGGTGGGGCTGAACTTGTAGCCGAAGGTGCCGCCGGTGGTGTTCTGCACCATGACGAGATCCTTGGGGAATTCCAGACCGAGACCGGGAGCGATCATGAGAGCGTGCAGATGCAGGCCGATGGACTTGGAGTGGATGACCACCTGTCCGTTGTCGTTGATGTAGCCGTAGCCGACGTCGGGTTCGATGTTGAGGTGAGGCTGACGCTGGGTGTAGAAGCTGTCTTCCACCACGACGTTTTCGGGATCGGCAAAGAAGGGCGCGGTGTCCTCACCCTTTTCGATATGGGGTTCGTAGTAGATGTTCGGGGTGCCGGGATGGATCTCGATGGCGTCGGGAGCCATGGCCGAGGGAGCATCCATGTATTCGGGCAGAAGCTCGAGATCGAACTTCACCTTTTCGGCGGCCGCACGGGCATGGCATTCGGTGTCGGCGCATACGATGGCCAGCGCGTCACCGTACTGGAACACCTTGGTATCGTTGAGGATGGGACGATCCCAGCCGTCGCCCTTGTTGTCGGGGAAGGTGATGAGACCGGTGATGCGGTTCTTGCCCTTGACGTCCTTGTGGGTGAGCACGCGGAACACGCCGGGCATCTTTTCGGCTTCGGAGGTGTCGATGCCCTTGATGTTGGCATGGGAAACCTTGGCCTGAGCCAGAGCCAGATGCAGGGTGTTCGCAGGCATGTGGACGGTGGCGTCGGCGCCGAATTCGGCGGTGCCGGTCACCTTGGCCACGGCGCTCGGACGAGGCTTGGTGGAGCCGAGATGATGACCTTCGGCAGGTTCCTTGTAGCGGATTTCCTCGATGTCCTTTTCGCCGCGCATGACGGCGGCGGCATCCATGACGGCGTTGATGATCGGAATGTAGCCGGTGCAGCGGCAGACGTTGCGGTTCTTCTGGAACCATTCACGCACTTCGTCTCTGGTGGGAGCAGGATTTTCCTGCAGGAGAGCGTAGGCCGCGATGATGAAGCCGGGAGTACAGAAGCCGCACTGGGCTGCCCCGTGGAAGATCCACGCTTCCTGCAGCGGATGGAGATGATCGGCCGTACCGATGCCTTCCAGCGTGATGATGGTGGCATCATCGGGAACGCGTTTCATCTTCAGCACGCAGGTGCGGGTCAGCTTGCCGTTGAGAATGACGCTGCAGGCGCCGCAATGGCCCTTTTCGCAGCCGAGTTTCACGCTGGTAAGCTGCAGCTGGTCGCGCAGGACGTTGGCAAGCGAGTCTTCCGCATTGACAATCACCTGACGACGGATGCCGTTGACAAGAAGGGTTTTCATGAACATGGGCAGCTCCTTGTAAGAGGAATCCAGAGGAAGGGCGGCCGCGTGAGCGGAACGCCCGAATTCGGGCCGATTCGGGAAGATCAGTTTTTACCGAAGGCGCAGTTCGGGTAGCGGCATTCGCCGCAGCCGGCGCAGAAGCCTCCGTGGCCGAGGGCCGCAATGTCTTCCCGGGTGACGGGAATACCGGCCAGAATGCGCGGCACCACAAGATCGAAGATGCTCGCTCTGTGGTACATGACGCAGCCGGGAAGTCCCAGTACCGGAATATTGTCGATGTGGGCCAGAAGGAACATGGCTCCCGGGAAGGTGGGAGCGCCGTAGGTGACCACCTTGCCGCCCGCGGCGCGGATGGCGGCAGGCGTGCGGTCGTCGGGATCTACGGACATGCCGCCGGTGCAGACCACCATGTCGGCGCCCTGCGCGAGGAAGTCGCGTATGCGCTGAACGGTCATCTCGATGGAGTCGTCGGAGAAGGTCTGTCCGAGGATGGAGCTTCCGAGGCTTTCGAATTTCTGGCGGATCACGGGACCGAAGGCGTCCTTGATGCGTCCGGAATAAACCTCATTACCCGTGGTGACCACGCCCACACGGAAGGGGCGGAAGGGCAGAACCTCGATGACGGGGCTATCGACGGTGTTTTCCAGCCGTGAAATTTTTTCTTCTTCAATGAGCAGGGGAATGATGCGCGTGCCGCCCACGGGCTGACCTTCGCGCACTTCCTGCATGGTGTGCAGCGTGGCGAGGGCGATTTCGTCGCAGGCGTTCACTCTGGCAAGGGCGGACACGTCCACGCGCAGAAGGCCGTGCGTTGCGGCAAGAAAGTTGATGCGGCCTTCCTTGATGTCGGAAAATTTGATGTTTTGTCCGGTCACGGCGCGGGCGATGCGTACGGCGGCGTCGTTTTCATGGAGCTGGCCGGGCTGCGGCTCGTAGACGTAAAGATTTTCCTTGCCCACGCTGAGGAGAACGGGAATGTCTTCTTCCCGAACGACGTGTCCTTTGCGGAACACCGGACCTTTCTGAACGCCCGGCTCGATGCGGGTGATATCGTGACAGAGAACCGTGCCTACGGCCTGGGCAACGGGAATGGTGGACATGGAAATTTTGGACATATGCACGCTCGCCGATGAAAAGAGACACTTCATGATCATGAAATGGCATTGCAGCCACAGGGGCGGCAGTACGCATCTCATGCGTTCACTTTCGTTTTCTTTCCATGCCGGAGCATTGAGGAGGCAAGGCCGTTTCCCGCCTTACCCTGTGAGCCGTAAAAGCCCAGGTCTGTCTGCGTGGACGGTGCTTTAGCAGAGACAGACTCGAAAACTTTATTTAAGCATATTGAAATAGAAAATTTTCGTCAAGGTATACGAGAAAAATTAATGATAGTTTTTTAGGAATATCAAAAACGGACTTGAAATTTAAATCACAATATCGTCC
>USBZ01000009.1 GCA_900553065.1 uncultured Desulfovibrio sp.
GACTTTTTCATTAATATTCCGAAAATCCTTCCTTTATCCCGATGATTCCGCAAAGCGGAAGCAGAGGTCGGCCTCCGCAGGTAGGGCCAAAAGGACACACCTGCACAGTCGCGGCAGCCCGGAAAACTCCTGCCGGCTCTTCCGGCTTCCGCAAACCATCTCCCCGCCCCACCCCTGACGCCATACGACTATCCCCGCCCCGCATCCGTACTCCCGTTCGCGCCGCAAGTCGATGGGGTTCGGTGGGATTGTCCCGACCTGTAGGGGAATCATTCCTCCCCCCGACGGGGCACAGGGCAGCGCCTCGATGTCCGTAACTGTTCCTGTGCCCGCGCCTTTCCCTTTTCCCTTCCATCCACCTTGCCTTCTTCCGCCTTTCCCCCTCTTTCCCGCCCCTCTTTTCCCTCATCTCCTCCCCGCCCCACAGGTCCCGCCTTTCCGCGAGAAAAGCGCATTTTTCACAGCATGGACAGAAGCTGCGCGGCGGACTAGTATGTCGGCCATGCGCATAATAAAGTCCTTGTTTCTTCCGATTCTGGTTCTTCTTGTGTGGCAGGGGGTGACGGCTTCCGGCATGGTATCGCCGTATCTGCTGCCGGGGCCGGGAAAAGTGCTGGAAACGGGGCTGTTCATGCTCCAAAGCGGAGCTCTGGCAGGCCACATAGGCGCGTCGCTGATGCGCATTGCGGCGGGATTCAGCCTGAGCGTGGCGCTGGCGTTTCTTACGGCGGCCATGCTGTATCGCTGGAAAATTCTGGACGAACTTTTTCAGGGCTCCCTTTCCTTCATGCGCATGACGCCGCCGCTTGCGCTGACGCCGCTTCTGATTCTGTGGCTCGGCATAGGCGACGCCACACAGATCGCCGTCATTGTTCTGGCCTCGTTCTTTCCCGTGTATCTGAACACGCGGGACGGTCTGAGCCGTCTGGACGCCTCGTTCCGCGAGCTTGCGGCCAGCCTTCATCTTTCCCGCGCGCGGGTGGTGCTGTTCTTTCTTCTGCCCGCGGCCACGCCTTCGATCATCACGGGGCTGCGGCTGAGCTTCGGCTACAGCTGGCGGGCGCTCATTGCCGCGGAACTCATTGCGGCAAGCAGCGGCCTCGGCTACATGATCATGGACGCCGAACAGATGCAGCGCGCCGATGAAGTCATTGTGGGCATTCTGGTGATCGGCTTTCTGGGCTGGGCGCTGGACGCCGCCTTTTCCACCGTTTCCTCCGCGCTTCTGAAGCGCCGCTTTCCCGAGCTTGCCGCATGAATCCGACTCTTTCTTCCAACGGCGCGGGCGTTCGCCTGCTTGAAGGCATACGCAAGAGCTTCGGACGGCGGGAAGTTCTGTGCGGAACCGATCTTACGCTGGCTTCTCAGGGCATCACCTGCCTGCTCGGCGCTTCGGGCTGCGGCAAATCCACGCTGCTGCGCATCACCGCCGGACTGGAATGCCCCGATGCCGGAACCGTATCCGCCGGCCCTTCCGAATGCGCGATGGTCTTTCAGGATCCCCGGCTGCTGCCGTGGCTCACCACGGGCGAAAATCTCCGTCTCGCCCTGCCCTCCGACTGCCCGGATGCCCTCGTCCGCATGAAGCAGGCCCTCGCCATGGTGGAACTTTCTCCCGATCTTCTTTCCGCCATGCCCCGTGAACTTTCCGGCGGCATGGCTCAGCGCGTGGGCGTGGCGCGCGCCCTGCTGCGTTCGCCGCGCATCCTGCTCATGGACGAACCTTTCGCCTCCCTCGACGCCATTACAAGAGAACGACTCCAGACCATGCTGAAAAAGCTCATGGCCCGCTCGCTGTGCCTCTTCGTCACCCACGACATGGAAGAAGCCCTGCGCGTGGGAAGCCGTCTCTGCGTCATGGAACACGGCGTCATTTCGGAAAGCTTCGATCTTACCGAAGACTCTGGCCCCGAACGGCGGGACTTCATCCGCCGCAACATTCTTACGCATCTGAATACTAAGGAGTTATAATTATTATGAAGATGCCCAAATCCCTTCTGCTGGCCCTGTCCCTTTCCCTTTTCGCCGCACCTGCCTTCGCCGAAGAAGGCGCTCTCAACATCAGCTACGTCAAATCGCCGTTCAACCTTCAGATGATCGTCATGAAGGAAAAGCAGCTTCTGGAAAAGAAGCTGGAACCCAAAGGCATCAAGGTAAAATGGCATGAAATAGACTCCGGCGCCCAGCAGGCCACCGCCATGGCTTCCGGCGACCTCGACGTGGGCGGCGTGCTCAATACCACCTCGGTGCAGATGGCCAACGCCGAAGGCAACCCCGTCATCATCGTGGCCGGCGCCTCCCGCCCCACCGACGTGTTCGCTCTCGTCGGTCAGGAAAACGGACCGAAAACCTTCGCCGACCTGCGCGGCAAAACCATCGCCGGACCCAAGGGTACCGTGCTCCATCAGCTTCTCGTGGCCGGTCTCGCCAAAGAAGGCATGACCATCAACGACGTGAAGTTCGTTCAGATGGGCATCCCGCAGGGCTTCTCCGCCCTCATGGCAGGCAAGGTAGACGCCGCCCTCATCGCCGCCGGAGCTCTGGTCAAGGCCGAACAGGCAGGCAAGCCCATCATCTCCACCGCCTCCGGACTCGTGACCCCCATCCTCGCCATGTGCGCCAGCCAGAAGTTCATCGACGAACAGCCGGAACTGCTCAAGCTCGTCGTGGAAACCCAGGACGAAGCCTACGACTGGATCATGGCCAACCATAAGGAAGCCATCGCCCTCGGCGCCAAGGAACAGGGCATCTCCGAAGCCGATGCCGAACGCCTCTACGCCTGGTCCCACTACAACAAGCGCCTCAATGAAAACGATGTCAAAAGCATCGATAACGATATGACCTTCCTCATCGAAAACGGCATGGCCCGCAACAAGGTCGAAGCCCGCAGCTTCATCCTTGATTCCGCCATGGAATAGGAAGATTTGTGATAGCGGGGGAAGGGGGAAACCCTTTTGACAAAGGGCTTTCCCCCTTCCCCCGCACCCCCATCCCCTTTCCTAAAACTTTTAATAAAAGGGGGTCGTTTGTTATAAGGAGCATCGAGATTCGCACAGAGAGATTTATTCGAATATTGTGGAATCATTTCCTTATTCACGAATGTCCGGAGAAAGTACGGCAGGAATAGGCAACTGTGGGCAGGCGCGGCAGCGCATGTCTGCATGAAAACGTCTGACGCCTTCTCCCGCTGCAACAACACTCCGACCCACAGAAAACTGCCACAAGAGAAAAACAAGAGAGAACTCGGAGGAGGCTATCTCCCGGATGCATTTCCGGGTATCAGACCCCGGCCCGGCTGCTCCGGAGAAATCTTCTCTTTCTGTTTATTTCTGCTTTGCCGACAAAAAAAGCCCCGGAAGACCGGGGCCGTTTTTCCTTCAGCCAGCACGCGACCGGAAGGATGTTCCGACGTCAGACGCGGATGACCTTGTCGGCAAGATCAAGGCTCGTGACGATGTCCAGCATATTGGTGGTCTCGCCCACCTGCTTTTCTTCCAGCAGGTGATAGTAGTCGAGGCAGGTGCCGCAGACCAGAAGACTCACGCCGCTCTGCTCCAGCTTCTTCAGAGCCTCAAGGCAGGGACCGGGCGTGGAGGCGAGGCGTACGCCGCCGTTCACCATGACGATGCGCCACAAATTGGTTCCCATTTCCGGAAGCGTGGCAAGAAAATTCGCCATGAGGCGACCGCCGAGCTCATCGCTGCCGCTGCCCACGGTATCGGAGCTGAGAAAGATCAGCGTACGGCAGGGCTTTTCCTGATCGTCGTTTCCTGCGGATGCGATCACGTCCTCCGCAGCGGCACAGGATACGCCGGCTCTGTGCGCGGTCACGGCCCACAGTTTCTCTTCGCGCTTTTCCACCTGCGGCGCGTATCCGCTTTTCGCCAGAAGACGGCTCACATTTTCCGAAGCCGGAGCGTTGTCCACCAGCACTTCCACATCCTCAGGGTTGTGCTCCAGAAGAGCACGGGTACGAATGACCGGTTCCGGGCACACCAGCCCGCGGCAATCCAGCATTTCAGCCATAACGTTTCTCCTTGTTTCCATTCAGAAACCGATGATGCCGAAGCCTCTTCCGGCAGAGCCGGTCCTTCCCGAAGCACACGCAGCAGAACCTCTCGGACTCGCGTGCACGACGGCGTTCTTCGACATGCAGCCTTTATGACGGCGGCCGGCGCTCCTTGACTCGGACAACGTGAAATCCGTCCGCTCCATCGTGAAAAGAGGTAACGGCTTTTCTTCCGAGTGGCAAGAATACCGCCGCCTTTACTTCACCTTCCCGCGCTGCTATTCTCATTCGATCCGTTTGTCCGTCTTGCTTCGGAACATCAGAAACCGGATGCCGGACCACTTTCAAAAGATTTCTTCAAAACACGCTTGCGCAGGAAGAACCATGCTGCTTTCTACCATTGTCAAGGCATACAGAAACATCAGAGTACTGTGCATCGGCGACGTGATGCTCGATCATTTTCTCTACGGCAAAGTGGAACGCATTTCTCCCGAAGCACCCGTGCCCGTGTTCAACTTCCAGAGCGAAAAGAAAATGCTCGGCGGCGCGGGCAACGTGGTGGCCAACCTGCACAGTCTCGGCTGCACGGCCGACATTCTCTGCCTCGTCGGCGACGATGCCGCAGGACGGGAGGTGAAGGAACTTCTGGAAAAGGTCTGCGGACACGTCTGCGCCATCACGGTGCCGGGATTTCCCACCATTGAGAAAACCCGCGTCATTGCGGGCAACAGTCACCTGTTGCGCATCGACAACGAACGCCGCTTTCAGTGCGACGACGGCATTCTGGACACGGAACTCGACGAACGCGTGAAAGAGGCGGACATTGTTCTGCTTTCCGACTATGCCAAGGGTCTGCTGTCCGCGGAGCGCTGCCGGAGCATCATTGCCGCATGCCTCAGGCAGAACCGGCCCGTCATCATCGATCCCAAGGGCGACGACTACTCGAAGTACGCCGGAGCCACCGTGGTCAAACCCAATCTCAAGGAATTCAATCAGGCCACGGGTCTGTCCTGCCGTCCTGCGGATCCCGACTTCGAGGACAGGCTCCGTGAAGGAGCGTCTGCGCTCTTTGAAAGGCACGGCATTCAGAATCTGCTCGTCACGCTCAGCGAGTACGGCATGGCCTTCGTTTCCGCCAGACAGCCGGACAGCGTGTTCCGCATTCCCACGGAAGCGCGCGAAGTGTTCGACGTGTCCGGCGCAGGCGACACCTCGCTGGCTGCCTTCGGTGCGTCGCTGGCCGCCGGAGCGGACATTGAAGACGCCATGAAGCTTGCCAACATTGCTTCCGGCATAGCCGTGGGCAAGCTCGGAACCTCCTGCGTCACGGCGCAGGAAATTCTCGACGCGCTCTCCAGACGCCGCAGTTCCGGCGGTCTGGGCTGGAAGCAGAAGAACAAGATCGTGAGCCGTCACGAAGCGGCGACCATTGCCGCCCAGTGCCGTGAACAGGGAAAAAAGGTAGGCTTCACCAACGGCTGCTTCGACCTGCTGCATCAGGGGCATCTTCATTCGCTCATGCAGGCCCGGCAGCAGTGCGACGTACTTATGGTGGGCCTGAATACCGACGATTCCATCAAAAGACTCAAAGGCCCGTCCCGCCCCGTGCAGGATGAAAAGACCCGCGCGCTCCTGCTGGCCTCGCTGGAATTCGTGGACTTCGTGGTCATGTTCGACGATGATACCGCGCTGCCTCTTGTGGATGCCATTCGTCCTGATCTCATTCTGAAGGAAGGCTACACCATCGACCGCTGGCCAGAGGCGCAGTTTGTGGAAAGCTACGGCGGCAAGGCCGTTACCCTTTCCCGGCTTGACGGCTACTCCACCACGCAGACTATCCAGAGAATGAAGTCCTGATTGCAGGAACAGCACCTGAACTCATAAGCGAAACGGCATCCCGAAGGATGCCGTTTCTTTTGGCATGATCATACGCTCCGGCATGCGGAGAAATCCCCTGTCATGCTCTGACGGCGTGCTCTGCCGCCCTACTCGTCGGGATATTCAAAAACCTGCAGACGGCTGTCGCCGACCGTATTTATGTCGACATACTCCTCGGCGCCGGGATCCAAAGAGTTGCGGACGATCAGTCTGTCGCCCTCCACGCCGACCACGGCCGTGTAGTGCACCCCGGAATACAGAAGCACCATCTGCCCCGCATCAAGAAAACTCTGTATGATTTCAGGGCTCCAGTCCTTTACTCTATCCTGCGACTGCACCTTCATGCCGAACATCCGCGCCACAACCAGAGCATCCCCGAGTCTGCCCTCTTGCCAGTCGGAATCTACGTCCGCTCCGTGTACCTGATAGGCGGCTCCGAGAGAATGCTCAAGAGGCGAAAAACTCCTATTCGTTTCATTCGGACTGCGGAACGACTGCCCGCCTATGGTCATTCTGCCGTCGCTGCCGAGCGAATCGGCCAGAATGCGTCTGCCCCTTTCCGAAGTCATCATGCTGTTCAGCACGCTGATCATGAAGCAGGTATTCTGTCCCTGAATCATAAGAGTGTCCGGACGGATGTCCTGAGCGGTCAGTGTGTGGGTTCTATGCAGGGAGGCGGAACGGGGCGTCGGTTCCGGAGGAAGTGCCGGCTTCTCATTGCCGGAAAGCCCTTTCACAAAGTCGGTCACGGTCTGCTTCAGCAGGTTCGGATTCCGGTCGATCTCCTCTCTCAGGCCGGGCATGAATGCCTGCATTTCGTTACAGACATAGAGAAGCAGCGTCTTTCTTTCCTCCTCGCTCTTCTGCGGAAACTTCCCGCGCAGCAGAGTTTCGGCCGTCGTTCGGATTTCCTCTTCTTCCCGCTTTTCCTTTTCCGAAATTCCGACGCCTGCAGACGTATCCGAAACAGACGAAGCGCCCGTTCCCTTCGGATCAGTCTGTCCGACGATATCATCGATCACGCCGAACACAATTTCACGCAGTACGCTTCTGTTGACGCCGCCGGAAACGTCCGCATCATGAAGAAAGCTCTGCATGCGCTCGGAAACTGCCAGTGAACACAGGTTCCGCACCTCTTCTCCAAGATCCGGATACAATCGCGCGATTTCCGATTCGGCCATTTCGTGTACTTCCGCCATAAGCGCCATATTCTGCCCCGCGCCCGCCGCCGGAGCATTCCCTGTGCGCACGGGTTCAGAAGCGGAAGACTGGGCAGAAGTATTCCCCGTCGCCCCGGAGAGGGGCCGGGACGAAGCCGCCGAGGGACGGGCAAGCGGCGTCCGGGCAGCATTGATGACCGTTCCCTGCAGAAGCACGTTGTCCATCGCCGCCTGCAGGGCCGCCTGACGGTTCTCTATGGCCGCACGCCCCGACGGAGTCAGGGAGCGAAAAGCATCCTTGATCTTCTCAAGAAGATGCATGAAGGAACTCTGTGTTTCCAGCTGTCCCTGACGGTTCAGGGTGAAGTGCCGCCCCTCTGCCCGATACTGCTGCAGCTGATCGCTGGTCGTAATGCGCATGTTTCTCCTCCGTTCAGACTTTTAAGGAATGCATGAGGATGTCGTCCCCCGGAATACTTTGCGTTTCCGGAGGGGATGGCCGCCAGGCATCCAGTCGGAGCATCCAGTCCGCGGATACGGCGAGAAGATTGTTCACAAGGCAGGAAAATCCCTCGTTATCCAGATGCCGGGCATCCCAGGCGATCTGCACGGTGACCATCTGCTGTTCTTCATCCACACCAAGCGTAAAGCCGAAGGTGTCGCGGAAAAGATTATTGGCGGAAAGAAGCTTCAGACAGAATTCCTCGCGTTCCCGGCAGTCTCCGACAGGAAGCAGCGCCACACCCGTCTGAAAAAGCAGCATGCCCGAGCTTTCCACAATGCCTATGTTCACCGTTATGCCCTCTATGGAAAGAACAGCCCGGCAGCTTCCTTCCTTCATCTCGCAGGAACAGCCCGCGGCAGCGGCATAAGCTGTAGTCAGTTCATACAGAATTCTGCGCATCAAATCTCCCCGGCGCCTTCCATCCGGCGTCTGCTCTTTTCCATGCAAAAGTCGTGCCGAAAAGCATCACTCCGTTCCACAAAACTTTTTCCAGTGTTAATAACCTATAATGAATCTGAACTGCGCGCAAGAAACACCACTGTTCTCATAATGAAAAAAAGTGAGGACATCGTTGCCATCAACGTACTCAGGCGCTTGCTCCATGGTATCACACGGAGTCCCCATCATGTCGAAGCGGCGTTGCCGGAGAAAAATGATATCAAGGAGGAAGCGACACACCGAAAGAGCTCACCTACAGGCACGACAATAGATTCTGCGCTATGACAGCATCCTCAAATTCTTCCATTTTGCTGCAAAAACAGTACGAGCTGCATCCATGCGGTTGGCACCGTGGCAGGAAGAGCTTTCCCTGCTATGGCCACGACTGCCCCGGAAAGGAGCGGGCTCTTTTCTATGTTGCGGAGAGCTCTCATTCCGGATCTTCGCATCGGAGGGCGGAGCTTGCTCCCGGAAAAGGCGCACCGCCCCTTTGCCGCCCACCCCTGCCGGAAAAGCGAGTCCCCCCACCGCCCCACCTCGTACTTCAGCCTTGCCCTCCCAAACGGAGGCGATCCATGCCGTCCCGCCCGCTCGCCCTCCCTCAAAAGAAAACTGACGCTTCAAGACTGAGCGCAGGCGCCGCGACAGCAGAAGCAAGATCGCCGGACAGATGAAAAGCCCCCCTTTTTCTCTGCCTGACCATGAACCGCACTTCCGTACCATGTCATACGCCAGCACCACAGAAAAAACGCCGTACCTGTCACTGTTCTGCACAAGTTCCCTCCCGCTCTCCGAAATGACGAAAAAACGCCGTCATAAGACGGCAAAGCACACTTTTGCCAGAACAACGCATCTTCAAATTGTCCCTAACCGGCATGAAAAACTTGCTCTTTTACATTCTTTCGTTTCTTTTGAAAAAAATGTGCACATTCATTTGACAATTTTTGAAAACCTACTAATCTGAGAAAAATCGTCTTCCCGGGACCTTTTTTCTCCGCTGCCTTCGGCGGGGTGCCGGACGGCGCAGCTGCAGAGGCTGCCGCAGGGCGAATCTGCAATTTCCGCGTTCGTGCACGGGTACATGAAGCCGGGCTTCATGTATTTGAAAAACGGTTCAAGGCAGGATGTACGCCGGTTTTTTCTCTCTCCTTGTGCGGTACAGGGCCAGAAGCCGTGCGGTAACTTCTTCCCTTTTCCGCCAATGGATCGGCTGCTGCTCACTCTGACCATCATCTTCGTCAGCCTCATCGCCGGATATGTCTTCCGGCAGTGGGTCAGCTCCGGTTCGTCCCCGCTCACGGAACAATCGCTCAGAACGCTGCGCCTTCTCATCCAGAAGGTCGCCATGTTCGGTCTGATTCCCGTTTCCGCCATGCTGTCCCTGTGGGGTCTGCCCTCCCCTGATCCTCGGCTGCTCGTGCTGCCCGCCCTCGGCCTTGCCGCCTGGGCCTCAGGAGGTGTGCTGGCGCTTCTCTTCTCCCGCCGCATGGCCCTCTCTCCCGAAAAAACCGGCAGCATGTACTGCTGCGGCACCTTCACCAACATCGGTGCCGTGGGCTGTCTCGTCACCGTCATGCAGTTCGGCGAACAGGCCATCGCCATGGCCTCACTCTACAGGCTCTGCGAAGAAATGTTCTATTTCGGCGTAGCCCTGCCCGTAGCCCGCAGCTTCGGTCAAACCGCCCGCCCCGCCTCCCGTTCCTTCCGGCTTCATGTCGATCCCGTGCTTGCCGCCATTGTGGCAGCGCTCTCCCTCGGTCTCGTTCTCAATCTGACCGGCGTTCATCGTCCGGCCGCTCTCGGCACTCTTTCCACTGCCGCCATGATCGCAGGAACCGTATGCTTCCTGCTCTCCATAGGCATGGGACTGCGTCTTTCGCGCATGACCTGCTATCTGCGTGAATCCGCCGTCATTTCCCTCATCAAGTTCGCGTTCGTGCCCGTCATCGTCACCTCTCTGGCCATGCTGGCCGGTCTCGGCGACGTGGAAGACGGCCTGCCCCTCAAGGTGACGGCCATTCTTTCCGCCATGCCCGTGGCCATGAACGCGCTCATTCCCCCGTCCCTGTTCGATCTGGACCTGGACCTGGCCAATGCCTGCTGGGTATTCACCACGCTTGAACTCGTGGTGATTCTGCCCATCCTCATTATTATCCTGCCGCTCTTCTAGGCGGCCTAAACCCTGCATCCGCCTCCATGCCCAGGGGCGGGAGCAGTCTCTTTTCACACCGGGCGCATTGTGACAGAGCGTCACCGAGACATATCCTGAGGAGGATCTTATGAAGCGACTTTTCCGTACCGCCCTCATGGCCGCCGCCTGTGTGGGAATGCTGTCTGCTCCGGCTCTCGCCGCCTATAAGCAGGAGTACAAGCTCAGCGTAGTGCCCGCCGCCACCTCCGGCTGGGGGCTCTCCGCCACCTACTTTGCCGACCTCGTCAAGGAACGCACCAACGGCCGCATCAACATCAAGGTGTACCCCGGCGCTCAGCTCATGGCCGGCAAGCAGACTTCCGAACTTTTGCTCGTGCGCCGCGGCGCCATCGACTTCGCCCTTGCCTCCACCATCAACTGGTCTCCCCAGGTGCAGGAACTCAATCTCACCGCCCTTCCCTTCTTCGTGGCCAACAATCCCGACCGCTATAAAGCCATGGATGCCATCGAAGCCGGCAAATCCGGTCAGATGCTCATCGACGCCGTGGAAAAAACCGGCGTAAAGTTCATCGGCTGGGGCGAAAACGGCTTCCGTGAACTGACCACCAGCAAGGGCCCCATCAATCATCCCTCCGACATGAAGGGCATGAAGCTGCGCGTGTGCGGCACTCCCATTTTCGCCGACATCTTCACCGCTCTCGGCGCCAATCCCCAGGCCATCAACTGGTCCGAAGCCGTGACCGGTTTCCAGCAGGGCATCGTCGACGGTCAGGAAAACCCCACCAACGGCATCAACATCACCCTGCAGATCTGGACCTGGCACAAGTACCACACCGACTGGCACTACATGATCGACCCGCTGCTGCTTACCGCCAACTCCAAGGTGTGGAAGTCCTTCTCCGCGGAAGATCAGGCCATCATCATGGAATGCGCCAAGGAAATGGAAAAGTACAGCAAGGCCCTTTCCCGCCTCGGCTTTGACGACGGTTCCTCCCTCGCCTATCTCCAGAGCCTGAACAAGGTGCCCGCCGTGACCGATCCTTTCAAGACCATGGAAGAAAAGGGCATGACCATCGTGAAGTTCACCGACGAACAGATCGACGAGTTCTATGCCGCCACCCAGAGCGTGCGCGACAAGTGGACCAAGGAAATCGGACCTGAACTCGTGAAGGCCGCCGAGGCCGACATGAAGGCCGCTCAGTAATACTGACCGGGGAACGGCTCCCCGCAGGGCCGTTCCCTTTTTTCACCATCGGGGATCTCATTATGTGGAACTTTCTGAACGCCCGTTTCGAAGAACTTCTCGGGGCAATTCTGCTGGCCGTAATGGCGTGCATCTCGTTCATCAACGTGATCGTACGCTACTGCACCAACTTATCCTTTTCCTCTTCGGAAGAACTTACCGTCAACCTGTTTGTCTGGATCGTTCTTCTGGGAACCTCGCGGGCCTTCCGCGAAGGCGGCAATTTCAGCATGAATCTGCTGTACGACGCCATGCCCCGTCCCGTCAGAAAGCTCCTGTACGTGTTCAGCGTTCTCTGCTGCATCATCTTCTTTGCCGCCCTCTGCTGGCAGGGTTGCATAGAGGTCATGGACGAATATGAACTGAGCGTGGTTTCCGAATCCCTGGCCATTCCGGTCTGGATCTACACCATCGCCACGCCCCTGTTCTCCGCCCTCATCATCGTGCGTATTCTCCAGAAGGTATGGGAAGATTTCCGCCTGAGAAACTACTAATCCCATCCCGCTCCCCTGACGGAGTTCTGGAAAAACGTCTCCGTGCCCGTAAGGCACGCTTCCGACAACCTGATGCCTTCAGTGATCCGTCCTTACCGGACTGAAGCCGCTCTCCCCGGAGAATACGCATATGGAATTTTTCAACGATCCCGCCTTCTGGCTTCTCATTACCTTCGCCGTTCCGCTCATCTTCCGTGTGCCCATCGCCATCGCTCTCGGTCTCTCCGCCCTCTTCGTCAGCTGGTGGTGGGACATGGGCGTGGACATGCTCTCCTACAACTTCTTCGCCGGCGTGGCCAAGGTGCCGCTGCTCGCCATTCCCTTCTTCATCCTTGCCGGCTTCATCATGGAACGCGCCGGTATCGCCGCCCGCATCGTCATGCTGGTGGAAAGCATCGTGGGCAACATGACCGGCGGTCTTGCCGTCGCCACCGTGGGCGTCGCCACCTTCTGGGGCGCCGTGAGCGGTTCCGGCCCCGCCACCGTGGCCGCCCTCGGCCTCATACTCATTCCCGCCATGGTCAAGAGCGGCTACGACAAGCCTTTTGCCGCTGCCACGGTTTCCGTTACATCCGGTCTTGCCATCGTCATTCCGCCGAGCATCGCCTTCATCGTCTACGGCGGCATCGCCGACGTATCCGTGCCCGCCCTCTTCGCCGCAGGTTTCATTCCCGGCGTGGTCGTCGCGCTCTTCCTCATGGCGTCGGTCCTCATCACTTCCAGAAAGAAAGGCTATCGCGGCAAGCCCAGAACCATGCCCATTTCCAAGGCGCTGCGTGAAGCCTTCTGGGGCGTCATGACCCCCGTGGTCATTCTCGGCGGCATCTACGGCGGTGTGTTCACGCCTACCGAAGCCGCGGCCGTCGCCATCTTCTACGGCCTCTTTGTGGGTGTGTTCATCTATCGCACCATCAACAAGGTCTCCATTCTCGTGGAGGTACTCGTCGAGTCCGTCAAGTCCACCGCCGTCATCATGTTCGTGGTCACCTGCGCCGGTCTCTACGCCTGGGTGGCCAGCACCGTGGGTCTTGTGGAACGCGGAGCTTCCGTGCTGCTCTCGCTCTCCGACAACCCCACCGTCCTTCTGCTGCTCATCAACGTCATTCTGTTCATCGCCGGCATGCTGCTGGACGCCATTTCCATCTACTACGTTCTTTTGCCCTTCCTCATGCCCATCATGGCGCATTTCGGCTGGGATCCCGTCTGGTTCGGCGTCATGATGACCATCAACCTCGCTCTCGGGCAGGTGACGCCTCCCGTGGCCGTCAACCTTTATGTGGGCGCCAAGATAAGCAATCTCACCATGGAGGAAATCATCCCTCCCGTGCTTCCCATGCTGCTGGCCTCCACGCTTGCCCTTGTGGTCATCGTGCTCTTCCCCGACATCACGCTCTTCCTGCCGCGACTGCTAGGCATGTAAGTCTTTTCCCTGAGGGCTGCGCCTGAAACGGCGCTGCTCATGAAAGGGCCGTTCTTCCCGGAACGGCCCTTTTTTATGCCCTCTCCAAAGGCGCAGATGGCCCCCATCTTCCCCAGACAGATCGAAATCCTCAACCGTTCCGTCTCCGGAAGACACTTTTCTTCTTTTTTGGTATATCCCGAATGTGTGAAATAATACAAGTTCCCGTGAATCGACAAAAGAACTTTCGTCAACAGTATACCGTCGATTGTTGACAGATGAACAAACTTCCGTATAGTGAAGTCTGCATCAATCGTGTCACAGGAATTTCCTGCTTTCTTCATCCTCCGGAAAAGGCCATTTTTACGAACTACGCTCTCAGCATTCGAAACTCAGGCATCATTCGACACACCGGATTCCCCTCACCCTAAAGCTCATTCCTCCTGAAACTTCTTTCCTCGTAAGCGTCTCATTATTGCGGCGGCAACGGCAACCGTCCTCCGGCTCTGCAGTACACTGGCTCTGCCGATATGTCCGGTTCTGCCGTTTCCGCGCCTTCCCGGCATCGTTCCCGTCGTCGGAACTTTCCGACGTGTGTTGCAACCCTCAACCCAAGGAGATGTCCATGAGCAGACACCTGTGGTTCAAAGGTGCGAGTCTTGCGCTCGCCCTGCTGATCCCTGCCGGCGCCATGGCGGCATCGGAGTCGGCCCTCATGCAGTCGCCGGCCCGCAATGCGGCCATCATCGCCAAGGTCCCCGGCTTCAAGGCTGCCGACCTCGATCTGTATCTCGGTCAGCGCCGCATCAGCGAAGGCGTGGTCATTCGCAAAAGCTTCATCCGCGACGGCAAGATCGTCATTCCTCCGGCCGGGCTGTACTACAGCTCCCGCATTGCCAGCATCGGCACCATGACCAACATTGAAGTCATGCTGCTCGGCAAGCGGTATTCGGAAGTGGACGAAGCCTTCGAATATCTGGTGCTCAAGAACCGCACCATGAAGAAAGGCGATTCCATCAATCTGCTGCCCGACGGCTCCCGTGCCCTGCAGTTCGTGAACGGCAGCAGCCATCCCTACGGCAGCAGCGCAGGCTATTCCAACCTGCGCATCATGAAGTCTTCCGGCAACTTCTACGGCACAAACTTCCAGGTGGCTGCGGACCCCACCCTTGTGGACGTGAACTCCGGCAAGTTCCAGGGCCTCGGCCTTGAGGAAGGCAGACATCCCGTCACCGCCTCCACCGGAGAGCCCCTGCAGCACAAAACCTACTTCGGCGCCTCCATCTACCCCAGCGGCAAGTCCTATCTCATTGTGAACAGAACCTCCGCCAACGAAGTGGAAGTCAAGGAATTCGCCACTCCCAGCATCACGGAAATCTGGCTGACCTCCGAACCCCGCGTGTCTGGTGCCTACAAGGCCGGCGACAGCGTCAAGGTCGGCTCCGCCACCGTGAAGATCCTTTCCGTGGGCAAAGACTCCGCAAAGATCGCCCTGACCCAGAACGGCAAGGAAAACGTGAAGGAATTCAAGGATATGCTTGATCCTCACGCCCTCGACTACCTGCCCTCCAGTCCCGCGGAACGCGCGAAGTGGCAGATGGCTTCCGAAGACGGCAAGGTGCGCGTACAGGTGGCCATGCTGCATCCGGAAGGTGTGCTCACGGCTGACGGCAAGGTTCGTCTTGATATGTTCAGCGGCGTATTCAGCCTGAAGAATCCCCAGGTGTGGCCGGGCGATCCGCGTTTCACGGTTCGCCCCGACACCTGAGCTTCCTGCAGTGAGCTGAACGAGATCATCCTCGAAAACACCGAAGAGATCGTTCTCGACAGCACCAGCAACGTGCTTGCTGGCCCGGAAAACTACTTCAGGATCGTGATCGACGACTTTGACGGCAAGACCATCAAGGCCTGGCACTTTGAAGACGCCGAAGGCAACAAGAGCCCCAACCTGGCTTCCTTTGCCAAGGGCCATCACATTGACCTTCTGGCCAACCTGGAAAACAAGACCATCAGCCCCTTTGCTCTGAGAATGTCCCTGAACATGCTCTACAACGATCTGGAAGAACAGGGCATCGTCATGAGCCGCTGATGACAAGCTGTGCTGAAATCGAAATGATCGCTCTGGACAGGAAGCATGGCGGAAAAGCTTTCCGCTGATCCTGCAGAATGCATCCCTCGATTATTCCGCACCTTAAACATGAAGGGCCGCCCGAAACCGGACGGCCCTTCTTCTTTGTCTTCAGTCTGCGAAGGCCTGCTGCTCAAGGCATCAATAACACGGGCTAGGATTCGACTTCCTCCATCTTTTCCTGCATCTCATTGTGCTTGATGGGAGTCTTGAACTGCATATTGTACAGCGTACGGTACTGACCGTTGGGGATGGCCATGAGCTCCTCGTGCGTACCGAGTTCCGCAAGATGTCCTTCATTGATGACGGCAATGCGGTTGGCATTCTTCACGGTGGAGAGACGATGAGCAATGACGAACACGGTCTTGTCACGCATAAGGTTGTCGATGGCGCGCTGCACAATTTCTTCCGACTTGTTGTCGAGTGCAGAGGTGGCTTCGTCGAGAATAACGATGGGAGCATTCTTGAGGAAGGCACGGGCAATGGCCACACGCTGCTTCTGACCGCCGGAAAGCAGAACGCCCCGTTCGCCGATGGACGTATCCACACCTTTTTCCAGCGAAGCGATGAAGTCGCTCAGACAGGCGCTCTGCAGTGCCTTTTCGATGTCGGCATCCGTTGCCGACGGGTTGCCGAGCAGAATGTTCTCCCTGATCGTACCGTCGAAAAGGAAATTATCCTGAAAGACCACGGCAATATGCTGACGCAGATCGTTCAGACTGAAATCGCGAATGTCTACGCCGTCGATACGGATGCTGCCCTTCGTCACATCGTAGAAACGGGGGATCAGGCTGACAAGCGTACTCTTGCCGCCGCCGGAATTGCCCACAAGGGCCAGCATTTCACCGACCTTCACATCAAGATTGATGTCGTGCAGCACTTCCACGCCCTGATTGTACTCAAAGCAGACATGCTCGAAGGTTACCCCCTTCTTCACTTCAGGCAGAGCCACCGGATTTTCCTTTTCCACGATGACGTCGGGGCGTTCCAGAAGGCTGAACACGCGCTCGATAGCAAGGAAGGAGTTCTGCACTGAAACCGCCACATTGGTGATGTTCTTGAGCGGCGTATAGAGCATGAGCAGCGCGGTAATGAAGGAAACGAAGTTACCGGCGGAAATGGAGCCCTGCACGATAAGCCAGCTGCCCAGAGCGATGGCAAGACCAAGCCCTATGGAGATGACGAAGTGCATGAAAGGCGTGATCCATGCCGTGCGGCGGGTCATGGCAACAGTGATGTTGAACACATCCCCAAGCAGCGCATTGAAGCGATTCTTCTGTCTTTCCTGAAGATTGTAGGCCGCTATGGTACGGTTACCGGAAAAGGTTTCGTTGTAGGTGGTATTAAGCTGAAATATACAGGTATTATTGCGGGTTACCAACGAAGTAAGGAGCTTTTTCACCTTGGTGAGCGGAGCCACGGCCACCACCAGAATGACAATGGCAAGAATGGACAGCTGCCACGAATTATAGAAAAGCACGCCGATGAGCGCTACGGAAGAAAATATTCTGGTCAGGAAGCTCTTCAGATTGCCGAGCAGTCCGGAACAGGCAAGTTCGGCATCGGAGTTAAAGCGGAAAAGCACTTCGCCGGACGTGGTTTTGTCGAAGTAGGCAGGCTCTATCTGTATCAGCTTTTCATAGAGTCTGGCCTTGAGGCCCAGCGTAAGCTTACCGCCCACCCAGGCATTGAGATAGGCCCCGCCGAAGTTGAGCAGGCCCTGCACCGTGGTAAAGCCCACAATGAGCAGCGGTATGTACCACGGCGATTCCATGCTCTTTCCCACGACGACAACATCGGTATAAGGCTTGAGGAAAAGAGCGATGATGGCATCGAGGCTGCCGACAGGGATACAGATAAGCAGCGACAGAAGAGCCATGGGCCAGAACGGTTTGACGAACGGCCACATTCGCTTGTAGTTCACGGCGAACTGGTTTCTGTCGAGCATCATCTTGAGATCAGGTTTCTTCATAGACACATCCGTGTGGTGATTCCGGGATAACTGGGGCTGAAAAGAACCGTGTGCCGCTTTCCGCGTACATGGTCGTTCGACACTGTGTGGAGCGGTCTTCTGCCGGATCTGCCCCCTGACAACGGCTCTCTCGAGAAGCATCCGTCATGGCTCCGGCTCCGGACTACCCGAAGCTCGTCAAACAACGAATTTTCCCTGCCAAAGGACGACGTTCTTCTTGCTCCATAGAGGATTTTCCGCCATGACTCATACACGTCATCGCCGCCCGCTTCACAGTGCAGACCACTCCATTCAGAGAGATCCCTTTTCCGCATGACTGGCGAAACGGCATTGGAAGAAAACCGACATCCGCCTGCCCTCCGGATCACACCGGAGGCAGAACGGCATACGGAACTTCATGGTAGCCGCGAACGGCCCGCATGGCAAGGAAAGTTGCTACTCCACAGTGACGCTTTTGGCGAGATTGCGGGGCTGATCCACGTCTTTGCCGAGATAATCCGCCATCTGATAGCTGAAGAGCTGGAGCGCGGGAAGCGCCAGGAATCCGGAAATCACGGGATGCACCGCAGGCAGCACCCACAATTCCTCCACGGCAAGATCAGGGGCCTTTCCGTCCTTTTCCTGAACCAGAGCAATAACACGTCCCTGTCTGGCCAGGACTTCCTGAATATTGGACTTCACCTTCGGGAAAAGAGCATTGTCCAGCGCAAGCGCAAAGGTGGGGAACTGCGGATCAATAAGCGCAATGGGCCCGTGCTTCATTTCACCCGCGGCATATCCCTCGGCATGAATGTAGGAAAGCTCCTTGAGCTTGAGCGCGCCTTCCAGCGCCAGCGCATGGCACTGCCCTCGCCCGAGATAGAAGAAACTGCGGGCAAGAGCAAAACGCAGCGCAAGCTGACCGGCTCTTTCCTGCATGGCGGGCAGAGCCTCTTCAAGCATCTGCGGAAGATCGCGAAGCGCCTGCAGAAGAGCCTCGTCATGGAAGGCCGGGCTGCGGCGCTGTCCGTAGTAAAGGGCCATGAGGGTGATAAGCGCCATCTGACTGCACATGGCCTTGGTGGAAGCCACACTGATTTCAGGTCCGGCCTGCGTGTAGAGCACGACGTCCGCCTCCCGGGCAATGGAGGAGCCGACCACGTTGCACAGTCCTATGACGGGGCAGCCCTTTTCCTTCGCCAGACGAAGAGCGGCAAGCGTGTCGGCGGTTTCACCGGACTGGCTGATGACCATGACCGCCTCGCCGGGCAGAAGCAGAGGATCGCGGTAGCGAAACTCCGAAGCAATATCAAGGTCGGTAGGAATGCCTCCCAGATTTTCCAGAAGCTGCTGTCCCCAGAGACCGGCATTGTACGAAGTGCCGCAGGCCACGATATGCAGACGCTTCGGCACGGGCATGGCATCAAGTTCCTGCAGCTGCACGCGCAGAGCCCCGTCCTTATCCTCCATCACGCGTCCGGTCAGGCAATCGGTGATGACCCGGGGCTGCTCCATGATTTCCTTGAGCATGAAATGCTTGTAGCCGCCCTTGGCGGCAGCCTGCATATCCCACGGCACATGGCTGACCGTTTTTTCCACAGGCGAGAGATCGGCCAGAGAAAACACCTGCCATGAGGCATGTTCGATGCGGGCGATCTCGCCGTCTTCAAGAAAGACCACTTCACGGGTATAGGGCAGGAAGGCGGGAATATCGGAAGCCACGAAGCATTCGCCGATGCCCACGCCCATGAGCAGCGGAGCGGCCATGCGCGCGGCATAAATGACGCCCGGCTCCTCCACGGCCATCATGACCACGGCATAGGCGCCGTGGGCGCGACGAAGCGCACGGGCAAAGGCCTCACGCAGATCAGGGGCACTCTTGCGCTCTTCGCCGATGAGATGAGCCAGCACTTCGGTATCGGTATCCGAAAGGAAGACGTGTCCGCCTGCGGTCAGTTCGTCCTTGATTTCCTGAAAGTTCTCGATGATCCCGTTGTGAATGATGGCGATATTGCCGTCCTGGGAAAGATGCGGATGGGCATTGCGTTCCACGGGAAGACCGTGAGTGGCCCAGCGCGTATGTCCTATGCCGGATGTGGCCAGAAGGTAGGCATTGTTTGCCAGCTTCGCTTCCAGCGCCGACAGTTTGCCTGCAGCCTTGACCACATGAAGGCTGCCGGCCTGCTCAAAGGCCACACCCGACGAGTCATAGCCTCTGTATTCCAGACGATGCAGTCCTTCCACCAGCAGGGGCACGGCGGGACGATGTCCGCTGTAGCCAATGATTCCGCACATATGAGAACTCCTGTTTCTAGGAAAAATATATCGCCTTTATACAGAGGGATCGCTCCGGCGGCAAGACCCGGAGTCCGATGAAATAATACCGGAGCGCAGGGCTGACCATGAACGATTCCAGGACGTGACACGCCTGCATTCCTTTGCAGAGCGGAAATGAAGAGTACCCACATTCAGGCATGAAAATACCATCTCTCCTCGGCCGCTCAAAAGAAAAAAGACCGAATACAAAAAAGGATCCGTTCTCCACATCGGAAAACGGATCCCTTCATGGCGTCTTCACGTTCCTGAAGAAACAGCAGACTATCCGGCACAACGCACTGCCCTTCCTTCCATACCGAAAGGGGGAAAAAGCGCAGACAGCGCCGTGCCTCGAAAAAACACGCTACTTGGCGGCAGGCTGAGCGGCTTCGGCAGCGGGAGCTTCCGCAGCAGGCTGTTCAGCGGCAGGAGCCTCGTCGGCAGCAGGTTCTTCCACAGGAGTGGCGTTTTCAGGCTCGGGCAGCGGGGGCTGTTCCATGGAGGGCAGATCACCGAAAGAAGCGGTACCGGCATCGAGAATGGTCTTCACGGCATTCGTCATATCCGCTTCGGGGCTGTACACCGGAACCACATCATCCTGGAAGATGCCGAAAAGATTGCGTTCGGCGCGGCACTGTTCCATAGCCTTCTTGGCCTCGGTCTGGAGCACGTTCATCACGTGTTCCTGATCCTGCTGAATGACGTTCTGCAGGAAGTACAGACGGCTCTGAAATTCCTGTTCGAGACGGGCAAGTTCAGCCTCGTTCTTGTCGGCTCTGGCCTTTTCCACCTTGGCCTGAATGTCGCTCATGGCAGCCACGGCCTTTTCCTGCACCTCGTTGAAGCGGGCGACACCCTGCTGACCGAGCTTGCTTTCCTGATAAATCTTGGACAGCTGAACCACGCCGAACTGAGGCGCGGGCTTTTCGGGTTTCGTTTCTTCGTTGCAGCCGCCGAGAAGCGTAAGCATGGACATAAGGGCAAGAGCGGAAACTATGTTTCTGTTCATTATAGTCATCTCCTGTAGTGAAATCTTCCGCCCACGGAAGGAAGGGCGGAAATGCCATGAAAGAAATACCCTTTTTGCCAGCAATGGGCAATGGGCGCGAAAGGGAAAAAAATTCCCGACTCTCTCCGGCCGTATGCGGCTTGACAGAGCAGAAGCTCTGGAGCATTTCCTCAAAAAAGACCGGCCGGCCGTTTCTTCAGGGAAAAGACTCCCCGCAAACGCCCGTGCAGCAACCTCACAAGGCAGGAACGTATGGCAGATCCCAGAGCAGAAGAATCCATCGAGAGACTGAGAGCGGAAATCGACTCCATAGATGATGAAATCCTTGAACTCGTACGCAGAAGATTCAATCTGAGCCGCCGCATCATGACCGATGAGCACCGCTACGGAATGCCCGTGGAAGTATTCAGCCACGACAGGGAACAGCAGACCATCGACAGACTGAAGAAGCTCAACGAGGATTCCGACTGCCCCATGCGCGGCGCGCACATAGGCAACATCTGGCAGATGATCTTCTCCTGTACCCGCGTAGGCTGGTAGGCTCCTCTATTATGATAAGGCCTGCCGCACGGCTCGGCAAGCTGATCCGGGCGGCAGAAGACTCCGTATCCCCTGCAGGAATCCGTCAGAGGAAAGAATAAGCGCCGCGCTCATGCCGCCGCTGCTTTTCAGCGCTGCCGTTCTTTCTCAAGGCAGACTTCGAGCTCCGCAAGACGGTCGCCTATATCGCCCGAAATCCAGATGCTGCGCGGTGCTGCAGACGCGGGAAGATGCGGCTTTTCCATGTTCATGCAGACATACGTCGCGGCCGGGTTGTCCGCCGTCATCTGCCGGAACGGATACTTGATGATGCCGGGCGTGTTGAATCCTACGCCAAGCTCCAGAAACAGCACTCTGCCGTCTTTATGATCGCGTAGAAATTCACGGTAGCGGACATTGGCGGCAAACCATCCCTCATCGCGTACGAAGGTGTCGTCGGCGTGCAGATTCATGGTCATGAGTCGGCCGCACACCGGGCAGTGCGGCACAAGGTGCGACGGCACACGCCTGTTCTTCTGCTCCTGAACCATGCGGCGCACGACGGACTCATTGTCATAGGTGCGCTCATGACACGGCAGACTGCACTGCCACAGTCCGTAGTCGCCCTGCATGTAGAAGAGCCTCTTTTTGTCGAAGCCCGCAAGCTGGAACTGATGATCCACATTGCTCGTCAGCACAAAGTAGTTCCGGCCCTTCATCAAAGAAAAAAGACGCCGATACACCGGCAACGAACCGGGTTCATAACGGTTGTGCCAGATGTGTCGACTCCACCATCCCCAGTGCTCCTCCGGCGTGGAAAAACGGTAGAAGCCCCCGGAGTATATATCCGTGATGCCGCAGGCCTCGGCGAAGTCTCCGAAAAGCCGCTCGAATCTCTCGCCGGAATACGTCAGTCCCGCGGAGGCGGAAAGCCCCGCGCCTGCGCCGATGAGAACGGCGTCGGAGCTCTCCAGAACCTCGGCCAGACGTTCCGTCTCAGCCGAGCAAACGCCGGTAGATTTCAAGATCGCTGTTTCTGAAGACATTGAAGATAACCTTCCTTATGGCCGGATAGTCTTTGAGACGGTCGGTGACGGTCTGAACGGCGATTGTTGCGGCCTCCTTCTGCGGAAAGCCGAACACGCCCGTGGAAATGCAGCAGAAGGCCAGCGTTTCCACGTTGTTCTTCGCCGCCAGATCAAGACAGGAAGCATAGCAGGAGGCAAGAAGCCGCGCATCTTCCGCCGAGGGCTCCCCGTTCACGATCGGTCCCACCGTATGAATGACATGGCGGCTCGGCAGATTGAAGGCCGGAGTGATTTTTGCTCCGCCCGTGCGCTCAGGATGTCCCTGCTCTTCCATCATGCGGGCACAGACCAGACGCAGCTGCACGCCTGCAAAGGTATGTATCGCATTGTCGATGCAGTGATGCCCGGGATGAAAGCAGCCCAGCATGGCGCTGTTGGCCGCGTTGACGATGGCATCGCAGTCCAGCAGGGTGATGTCCCCCTGCCACAGGCAGAGCCTGCCGCGCATGAAGGGAATAGACTCCGCCGACGTCACGCCCCGCACGTTCCGCTCTTCCTGCAGAAAGGCATCCTGAATTTCCAGAAACTCCGAAGACACCGGCCACGGAGGCCGCGTATTGAACAGTGCCCGCAAAAGTTCCTTCTGTGCCTTCTCATCGCCGATGTCGCCTGGCTCCGCCTTCTCCCCTCGTTCTTCAAGCAGGGCCGTCACCAGCCGGATTCTTCTTTCTTCCTGCGTCATGTTTCCATCCACCCTTCTTCTGCATGACAGACGTTCCGACCAGCCGGGGGCATACAAAACGCCCTTCCGGAAGAACAGGCTACAGGCCCTTATGCCGGACAGCTCCCGCAGGACAGTGCACCCAGCAGTTGCCGCATTCGTCGCAACGGGATCCGTCAATGACGTAGCGGTCGCCTTCCTTGCGTATGGCCTTGAACGAACAGCCTCTCATGCACGTTCCGCAGCCGATGCAGGCGTCCGTAATGGTGAGTCCGGCCTTTTCCACAGGAAAGTCGCCGAAGGAAAATCTCATCCGCTCAAGCTTGTGATCCCGGGTCTTCATGTCGAAATCATAGTCGTAGATTTCCCCCTTCGCCCTGTACATGACGAAGGTCGTCATGGCCGGATAGCGCTCCTGATCTTCGATGCCATAAACGAAATCGGGATTGTTCTTGGCCTTGATCTCCTCCATGCTGACTTCCCGCACGTCTCCCGTAACGCGGATAAAGTATCCGGGCTTCATCTCCAGCAGGCCGTCTTCCGTCATCCGAACGGAAGGATCAGCGCCGAGAGCACACGCCGAAACCCTGCCGCTTTCCTTGAGCTGACGATAGAAGGGCTTGGTGGTCATGGTCATGAAGTACAGCCCTTCCTCATCGCAGGCCAGAAAGTGCGCAATGCGCGTTTCGGGATAGTCGTTGCCGATGGTGGCAAACACACAGCTGCCGATGCTGTCGAATCGATCAAAAATCTCTTGTATGGTCATAGTATTCTCCTGATGGACGGCCCGCATACGCCGAAGAACTGCCGGTCCGGCGGAAAGAGGCTTGCAGCGCATCGTCCGTTTTTTTAGTTCGATATCAAAATATATGATTAACGCAAGCCTGTAAAGAGGCACGGAAAGATTTTCCCGAAGGCGCGACAAGGAACGCCGCCCTGGCACGCGCTCTGCCCTTCTTCGGCACTCATGCACCGTTCCCTTTCCGGTGGAAAGAAGTTCCGCCGTTCCGGCGCCAGCCCGAAAGGCGTCCCGCCCGGCAAAATCCGCAGCCGTTACTCCATGAGGTACGCCCCGCCTCTGCAACGCCCGCCAGCAGCATGACGAAAATGGGATTCATCCGGCATTTCAGGAGCAGAAAAAGACTGAAGAAAAAAAGGCCGACGAGCCGCAGATTGACATCCTTCACAACGATGATCGTTTCATGGTTCCAGAAGGCCGACAGAAGAATGTCCATGCCGGAAACCGCAATGAGGGCCACCACTGCCGGACGAAGCACGTCAAACACGCCGGAAAGAAGCGTCATGTTCCGATATTTCAGGTACATCTTCGCCGCCAGCGTAACAATGATGCAGGCCGGAAGCACGCAGCCTGCCGTGGCGATGACGGCCCCCGGCAGACCGGCCAGTCTCGTACCGACAAAAGTGGCCGCGTTGACGGCAATCGAGCCGGGCGTCATCTGCGATATGGTCACAAGATCGGTAAACTCTCGCATGGAAAGCCAGCCGTAGTTCCCCACCACTTCCCCCTGAATGAGCGGAAGCGCCGCGTATCCGCCGCCGAAGCTGAACGCTCCTATCTTGAGAAAGCAGAAAAAAATGTCCCAGTACATCATTTTTTTCCGCTCCTCGAGAGGCGAAGCGCGTGAACAAAGCCCACGCCCATGCACGCCATGACCACATAAATGACATTGAAACGAAAAAGGCCCGCCGCCGCAAAGGCCAGCGCCAGAACCAGCAGGGCCGCCGCGTCCCGCTGGTTCACATACACGCGCGCAAGATCCCACACCACGGCAAAAATCACCGCGCCCACGCCCGCCTGCATACCGAGAAGCAGACGACTCACAAGCTCGTTCCCGCTCACGGCCTGATAGCCCAGCGCAATGAGAGAAATGGTAACGAGCGGAGGAATGGTCGTGGCCACCACCGTGACGAACATGCCCATGAGTCCGTCCAGCTTGTAGCCCACCACTATGGCTCCGCTTATGGCAATGGAACCGGGCGCCGTTTCCGCTATGGCCACAAGATCGAGCATCTCGTCGTTCTCTATCCAGTGAAACCTGTCCACGAACATCTTCTTCATGAGGGAAACGATGACGTATCCGCCGCCGAACGTGAACGCGCTCAGTTCCAGCGTGGAAAGAAAAAGTTTCCCCAGAAGTTTCTATCGTTGAGTCATGCCGTACACCTCTGCCCGGCAGCATGCCCCTTGTCCGTGGAAAAATAAAATAATATTATTCTATGGAATTCATAACCTTTTACTTATATATTCCATGACGCTCCGACATCTGCATATTTTCGTCACGGTTCTTCAGGCAGGCGGCTTCACGCGGGCCGCGCTCATGCTTCATGTATCCCAGCCGTCCGTGAGTCTAGCCATACGCGAACTGGAGGAACACTACGGTGTGCGCCTGTTTGAACGAACGGGCCACAACGTTGTTCCCACCGAATGCGGCAAGGCCTTCTACGGATACGCCCTGCACATCGTTTCCCTGTTCCGCGACATGGAAAAGAACATGGAAAGCTGGGATGAAACGGGCATTCTGCGCATAGGCACCAGCATCACCATAGGCACGCATGTGCTCCCCGCCCTGCTCCTGGCCTGCCGCGAACGCTTTCCCGGCCTCCACACGGAAGTGGTCATCCACAATTCCTCCACCATCGAGCGCTTCGCCACGGACAACAGCATAGACATCGGCCTCATCGAGAACGCCCCTCAGCACCCGGACATTCTCTGCCGCCCTTTCAGAAAAGACCGCCTCTGCGGCATAGCCCCCGCCGGTCACCCTCTCGCCGGAAGAAACGACGTCACCATCGCCGAGCTGGCGAAATACCCTCTGCTGCTCCGCGAAAAAGGCAGCGGCGGTCGCGAAATACTCGACGCATGCTTCTCCCTGGAACAGCTTCACGTGCGTCCTCTCTGGGAAAGCGTGAGCAATCAGGCCATCATCCGAGGCGTGGCCGCAGGACTCGGCGTTTCCGTGCTGCCATGCCTGCTCGTACAGAAGGATATCCTTGAAGGCAGCGTCGCCGCCTTCGATCTACGGCCGGAACTGGGCCGGGACTTCAACATCATATACCACAAGAGAAAGTATCTTACCGCCCCCATGCGCAACTTTATCGACCTGTGTCTCGAAAACGACACGGCATGAAGAATCGGCATGGACTCGGCGGGCCGCAGGAAAACGTTTTCCCTGCCCGTCCTGCGGCCTTACCGCGCAGAAAGAAGTTTCACACAAAGGCCTTTTCAGCCGTAAAAGCGCGCCCGGTCTCAGGAGTTCTCGCCGACTTTCTCAGACGCAGTAGCTTCTTTTCCGGAATCAGGCCCGGTGGACAACGCTTTCCCCTCGCCCTCTGCTGCACTCCCGCATTCTGCAGTTTCAGAGCCGGTGTCCTCCGCGGTGGCCTTTGTCCCGGCATGGGCCGCGGCCTGCTGCCTGCGCCGCTTTTCCGCAGCCGAATAAATGAGCTGGAACACATATTCCTCAAGCCCGCTGCGCGCCTCCACGGGCACGTCCATAAGAGCGGCCTCCGCTCTGGCCATCGTCCGATGCCCGCCTCCGCCGCCTATCCCGGGAAAAACGCAGGATGCCACGGCGCCGAGATCCATCTTGCCGTACCCGCCGCGGAAGATCACGATCACCCTGCCTGCACTCACGCCGCATACCGCCACCCAGCGCAGGCCGTGCACCTTGAGGAAGAAATCCGCCACCACCACGAGAATGTCGGAGCTTTCCACCTTGCCGAGCCAGACGTAGCTGCCGCGACCGCAGGGACGCAGCGTTTCAAAGGCGCGGGAGAAATAGGGAAGCCACTCGGGCATGTACTCGCTGCGCAGAATGCGGTTCATCAGATTGGTATCGGAAAAGCGGCTGAGATAATGATAGGCCCGCAGATCCACATCGGTGCATCCGCGGCCGAAGGTGCCGGTATCCGTTCGTATGCCGTACTGAAGCGCCGTGGCCAGAAGCCGTGCCGGACGAATGCCTGCGGAATAAAGATATTCCGTCATCATGGTGCTCACGGAGCCGTAATCGGGACGTATATCCTGAAAAGGCGCGTCGCAGGGGTCGGCGCTCTTTGGATGATGGTCGATGACCACGGAAAACTCCAGCCCGGCAAAGGCTGGATTATGATGCGCCTGCGAATCCACCAGGGCGAAGCGCTGTATCTTCTTCCGCATGGAAGGGCGCCACTTCACCACGGGAATGTTGAGGTAGCGTATCATGGCCAGGTTGTCAGGCCGTGAGATGTCGTTGGTGCGGGCTATGGTCACGCTCTTCACCTTCGAGCGGATGATGCGCTGAAGGGCCATAGCGCTCGCAAGAGCGTCGGGATCGGCGGTGATGAGTATGGCCCACGACTCTTCCCTGACGAGCAGACTCTGAAGAAGCGCAAGCTGCGCGGAAAGCACGCGGAAATAAGCCATAATCTTATGCTCCTACGATTTTCTGTTGCGCACGAACTCGAGCGCCTCCCGGAAAAGCTTCTGCTCAAAGCGCTGAGGCAGCCCGTCGAGGCAGCGCTCAGCCTTGTCGAGATAGGTGTCGGCCATGGCCCTGGATTCCGCGTCGAAGCCGAGACGGCGGATATCGGCGGCAATGCGCGCCCGCTCTTCCGGCGTAAAGGTGCCGGTGCGGAATTTTTCGCAGAAGTTCTCCCTGTCGCAGCGGGGCATGAACTCCAGATACTTCATGATGGGAGGCGTAAACTTGCCCTCCTCAAGATCGCCGGCCGTAGGCTTGCCCGTTACGGCCTCGTCGGCGAAGTCAAGGGCGTCGTCCACCATCTGGAAGGCGATGCCGAGATTGAGACCGTATTCGGAAACCGCCTCCACGTCCTTCTCGGACGCCCCGGCGTAGAGCGCGCCGAGCCGGCAGGAGCCGCGGATGAGCCAGCCGGTCTTTCCGGCGATGACGTCCAGGTATTCTCCGAGACTGTGGGAAAGCGAATGCTGGAGGGCAATCTCATGGGTTTCCCCAGCGGCCGTCATGAGCACGGACTCCGACACGCAGGTCAGCAGGGCGGGAATGCCGAACGAAGCCGTCTTGTGACTGGCGGCGGCGAGCATCGCGTCTCCGGCCAGAATGGCGCGGGGCACGTCGAAGCGAACATGGGCCGAAACGCGTCCGCGGCGGGACGGAGCCTCATCGAGCACGTCGTCGTGCAGAAGCGTGGCCACATGTATCATTTCGGGAATGACGGCAAGCTCGTACAGTTCCGGGCCTTCCGCGCCGAAAAGGCGGGCGCAGGAGAGCGTCATGAGCGGACGCAGTCTCTTGCCTCCGGCAAGAAGCACATGGCCCACGATGTCGCGCAGCGGCGCGGGCATGGCGGCAAGTTCCTTCTCCAGAGCGGCATTTACCTTTACCTGCTCGTATTTCAGCACGGACATAAACGTTATCATGCTCACGATATTTCTCCTGCAGGACAATCTTTCCTCTACCTTTTGAACGCATTTTTCATTCTTCGCAAGCATTTTCGTCTCCGCCGATCCCGGGAACGCCTGCGAAACGCCGCATCTCACGGCCGCGGGGAAGCAAAAAGACTCTTTACAAGTCGGCCGATACCTAGGATACTGCCGCGATGAATTTCAATCTTTCCCTCTTTCTTGCCGCACTGGGGCTGGCCTGTGTTCTTGAGGCTCTGCCCTGGCTCATCTCACCCCGGAAAACCCGCGAGACACTGATCGAGCTTCTCTCCCTGCCCGACGAAACGCTGCGCCGGGGAGGCATATTCCTCATGGTTCTCGGCGTCATGGTGTGCGCCGCGGGCCGAGCTCTCCGTGGAGACTGACATGAAATCTATCGACGTCCTCATTCTCGCCGCCGGCAAGGGTACGCGCATGCCCTCGCCGAGACCCAAGGTCCTGCAGACGCTGCTCGGCGAAAGCATGCTCACGCTGGTCACGGCTACGGCGGCGGCCATGCCCCGCATCGGCAACATATTTACGCTTGTGGGCAACGAAGCCGAAATGGTCTCCGCCGAAGCCGCCCGCACGGCCGAACGACTGGGCAGGACGGCCCGGTGCATCCGTCAGGAACAGCAGCTCGGCACCGGCCACGCCCTCATGACGGCCATGCCGCATCTTGAAGGAGACGGCTGCCTTCTCGTGGTGAACGGCGACGCCCCGCTTCTCACGCCGGACGTTCTGAACCGCTTCCTCGACGCAGCCGACGGCGCAGACGTGGCCTTCCTGAGCCTCGTGCTGGACAACGCCGCCTCCTACGGACGCGTGGTGCGCGAAAACGGCGCCGTCCGGGCCATTGTGGAAGCGAAGGACTTCGATCCCGCCCTCTACGGTCCGCTGGAAGACGCGCACGAAGTGAACACGGGCATCTATCTCTTCTCGCTGCCCGCCGTGCGGAAGCTCCTGCCGCATCTGTCCTGCGAGAACAAGGGCGGAGAATACTACATCACCGATCTCGTGTCCCTCGGCCTTGCCGAAGGCATGGACGTACGGGGCATCCGGGCCGAAGGCGCAGGATGCGAAGCCGAGGCGCTGCTCGGCGTGAACACGCCTTCCGAACTTGCCGTGGCCGAAGACATTCTCACGAAACGCCGCTGCGCCGAGCTGCTCTCTTCGGGCGTGATCCTGCACGCACCTCAGCTTGTACGCGTGAGCCCTCTCGCCGTGGTGGAAAAGGGAACGGAAATCTTCGGCCCCTGCGAAATCTACGGAAACTCCGTGATCAAAAGCGGCGCCCGCATTCTTTCCCACTGCGTGCTGCGCGACGCCGTCATTGACGGCAACGTGGAAATCCGGGAATTCTGCCACATCGAGAAGGCCGAAGTGCGCTGCGGCGCGCTCATCGGCCCCTATGCCCGTCTGCGTCCGCAGGCGCTCGTGGATGAAAACGCGCATGTGGGCAACTTCGTCGAGCTCAAGAAAACGCATCTCGGCAAAGGCTCCAAGGCCAACCACCTGACCTACCTCGGCGACGCCGAAGTCGGCCCCGGCGTGAACTTCGGAGCAGGCACCATCACCTGCAACTACGACGGAAAGAACAAGTTCCGCACCACGATCGGCGCAGACTGCTTCATCGGCAGCAACACGTCTCTCGTCGCTCCCGTTTCCATAGGAGACGGTGCGCTCGTGGGCGCAGGATCCGTCATCGTGGAGGACGTGCCCGAGGGCAAGCTCGCCCTCGGCCGCGGAAGACAGGTCGTCAAAGACCGCCGACATTGATGCGCCGCACTGAAAAACTTGACTATTCCCTCAGGAATCTCCATTCTTGCAACGCGACGGCCCAAGGCCTGCCGAATGCCTCCACATATTAAGGAGAAGAAAAACAATGTCCTGTCGCATATTGAACATAAAGTCGCCTGCCGACGCGGAAGCCAAAGCTTTTTTCCAGCGTCTGTCCGAGCGGGGCAACCCCGCTGACGGCAACGGTCAGGATGTGGAAAATCAGGTGCGCGCCATTCTCGCGGACGTGCGCGAACGCGGAGATCAGGCGCTCATCGAGCGCACCCGGCAGTTCGACGCCCCCGGCATGGAACTGCCCCTTGCCGTGCCGCAGGAGGAGCTGGCCCGCGCCGCCGCCTCCATTTCCGGCGAGGAACGCAGCGTCATCGTGGAAGCGGCCTCCCATATTCGCGCCTTCCACGAAGCGCAGAAGGACAAGTCCTGGTTCATCACCCGCGAAGACGGCTCCATTCTCGGTCAGAAGGTGGAGCCCGTGGATCGTGCCGGTCTGTACGTGCCCGGCGGCAAGGGCGGCAACACGCCTCTCATCTCCTCCATGCTCATGGGCGCCATTCCCGCCCAGGTGGCCGGAGTGAAGGAAATCGCCGTAGTCACGCCTCCGCGTGCCGACGGAACGCTGAACCCCTATATGCTGGCTGCCGCCTACCTGCTCGACATCAACGAGGTCTACCGTGTGGGCGGCCCCTGGTCCATCGCCGCTCTCGCCTACGGCACGAAGGAAATCCGCCCCGTGGACGTCATCGCGGGTCCGGGCAACATCTTCGTCACCACGGCCAAGAAGCTCGTTCAGGGCAAGGTCGGCATCGACATGATCGCCGGCCCGAGCGAAATCCTCGTGCTGGCCGATGAAAGCGCCAATCCCGACTGGGTGGCTGCCGACATGCTCTCCCAGGCCGAACACGACAGACTCGCCTCCGCCATACTCGTGACCACAAGTTCCCTGCTCGCCGACCGCACGGCCGCAGCCCTGGAAAGACGCGTCGCCGAACTGCCCCGCGCCGACATCGCCCGCGCAGCCCTCGACGACTGGAGCGCCATCATTCTGGTTCCCGACCTTTCCGTCGGTGTGGAGATGGCCAACCGCATTGCTCCCGAACACATGGAAATCTGCACCGCTTCCCCCTGGGACGTGCTGCCTTCCATCCGCCACGCCGGAGCCGTGTTCATGGGTCAGTATTCCCCCGAACCCGTGGGGGACTACTACGCCGGCCCCAACCATGTTCTGCCCACGCTCGGCACGGCGCGTCATTCCTCCGCGCTCAGCGTACAGACCTTCAGCAAGCGCACCAGCATCGTGGCAGCTTCTGCGCAATTTACTTCCGCTCACGCCTCTTCCATCGCTCTGCTTGCCAGACTCGAAGGTCTTGAGGCCCACGCCCGCTCCGTAGAACTGCGCGGCTGATGCGCCTTTCCAACGCCCGTTTTCCGAGGTTTCCCATGCAAAAGCTTCCCTATCCCGTCGTTACGTCCACCAGTCTTCCCGGCTTCAAACTTCATTCCCGCGGCAAGGTCCGCGATATCTACGATGTAGACGACGACACGCTGCTCATCGTCACCACCGACCGCATGTCGGCCTTCGACGTCATTCTCGACCAGCCCATTCCGTGGAAGGGCGTCATCCTGAACCAGCTCACCCTGTTCTGGATGGAAAAATTCGCCCATCTCATTCCCAACCACATCATCGAGTCCGATGTGGACAAATACCCCGCCGCCCTTCAGCCCTTCAAGGATCAGCTTGCAGGCCGTTCCGTGCTCGCGAAGAAGGCCGAGCCTCTCAAGGCCGAATGCATCGTGCGCGGCTATCTCGCCGGCTCCGGCTGGAAGTCCTACCTCGAAAGCCGTACCCTCTGCGGCTACAACCTGCCCGAAGGTCTGAAGGAATCCGACAAGCTCCCCGAAGTTCTCTTCACCCCCTCCACCAAGGGTGAAATCGGCTCTCACGACGAAAACATCAGTCTTGAAACCATGCGCTCCATCGTGGGCAGAGAGTACGCCGACAAGGCCGCCGAAACCACGCTCGCCATCTACAGCGAAGCCTCGCAGTATGCGGCCGAACGCGGCATCATCATTGCCGATACCAAGTTTGAATTCGGCCTCGTGGACGGCAAGCTCACCCTCATCGACGAAGTGCTTACTCCCGACTCCTCGCGCTTCTGGCCCGCCGCCGGCTATGAGCCCGGCCACAGCCAGCCCAGCTTCGACAAGCAGTATCTGCGCGACTGGCTCGAAACCCAGGTCTGGGACAAGACTCCGCCCGCTCCCGCGCTGACCGACGAAGTGCGCGACACCACCGCCGAAAAGTATCAGGAAGCCTTCCGTCTGCTTACGGGCCGCTCCCTGTAACCTCCCCCATTTCAACCATCACCAAAGGAGAGGAATATGCTTCTTGAAGGAAAAAAAGCCGTCATCTTCGGTGTGGCCAACAAGCACAGCATCGCCTACGGCATCTCTTCCGCCTTCCATCGCGAAGGTGCTCAGCTTGCCTTCAGCTATCTGAATGACGCTCTGAAAAAGCGCATCGATCCCATAAGCGCCGAACTTTCCGGCGACTTCACCTTCCCCTGCGACGTGTCCAGCGATGAAGACATCGCCCGCAGCGCCGAACTCGTGGCCGAAAAGTGGGGCAAGATCGACGTGCTCGTCCACTCCGTGGCCTTTGCCTCCAAGGACGACCTCAAGGGCCGCTACCTCGACACCTCCCGCGACGGATTCCGTCTCGCTCTCGACGTTTCCGCCTATTCGCTGGTGGCGCTGTGCAAGGCCTTTGAACCTCTGCTCAATCCCGGCGCGTCCGTGCTCTGCATGACCTACTACGGTTCGGAAAAGATGATTCCCAACTACAACGTCATGGGCGTGGCCAAGGCCGCTCTCGAAGCCTCGGTACGCTATCTCGCCACCGACTTCGGCCCCATGAACGTCCGCGTGAACGCCATCAGCGCCGGTCCCATCCGTACGCTGGCCTCCTCCGGCATTTCCGACTTCCACCAGATCGGCGCCATGTTCGAAAAGCGCGCTCCGCTGCACCGCCTCGTCACCATCGACGAAGTGGGCAACTCCGCCGCCTTCCTCGCCTCCGATCTGGCCTCCGGCGTGACCGGCGAGATTCTCTACGTGGACAACGGCTTCCAGAGCACCGCTCTGTAAGACGCCCCATATGCCGGAAGGAGCGTATATGCCGCCCCTTCCGGTTCTTCTCCTGCATCAGGGAGCCTTATCATGGAAATCATGGATACGCTCGGTACCCTCGTCATTCTGCTGCTTGCCCTCGTCGCTGTTTCTGCGATCCGCAAGGGCGGCGGCACCATGTCCTGCTGATTCCGCCCTGATCCCATGCAGATGCGTGACATCCGCAGCACCCAGGAAAAGAAAGCCGAAGACCGCTCCACAGACAAGACGCACGACCAAAAGTCCTGACTGCGCTCTTGCTCTCACAGGCAAGCTGGCTTATGCTCAAGGTTCCGGACGTTTCCGCGTCCGGAACCTTTTTTCGGAACGACCGCGCTTTCCGTACGCAGGCTGAGCCCGAAAGGCTCCGTCCGCCTTCAGACGCGTCTTCCGGAAAGCCCGCCCTGAAGCACAAAGGATATCGCCATGCTCCCCCGTTTTCGCATCGTCCTCCTTCTGACCCTGTGTCTCGCCATGCTCGCTTCCGGCTGCTCTCTGCTGGAAAAGCAGCGTCTTCCCTACCAGAAACAAGATGAGGCCACGCTCTGGGTCAACAGCATTGCCGGACTCTCGGGCACGGAACAGGGACGCCTTGCCGAAGCCATGTGGAAGAATCCCTCTTCCTCCCAGCTTATGCGCAGCCGCGCCGTCTCCATTGCCGCAAGCCGTCCGGGCAAGCAGGGCTACGCCGCCCGCAAGGAACTCTCCGCGCTCTATGCTCAGGCGTCCGCCGATCAGCGCGCCGCATGGGAAACCATGTACTGGACCGACCTTGACGCCATGGACAGCGATACCCTGAGAAAGCTCGCCTCCGACATTTCCGCCGAACAGGAACGGAACTTCCCCTGGAATCTCGTCATGCTCAAAGCCGCCCGCCGCGGTCTTGTCGACGACGCCTCGTCCGTGCTCGCCAGACTTTCGAATCCGCTGCTCTACGCCGCGCCCGCCATGCTCGGTCTCGACGCTGCTCCCACCGTGAGCGACACCGCCTATGTGGCCCTCGTGCTGCCTCAGACCGGTTCCGCCTCGGCTCTGGGACGTCAGGTGGCCGCAGGCGCCACCGCCGCAGCCGACGATCTGCGCCTCTCCGGCAAAAAGGTGGAGCTCATCATCATCGACTCCGGCCTGCCCGGCTGGCAGCAGAAAGTGCAGACGCTGCCTTCCCAGTTCGTCACCGTGGGCGGCCCGCTTATTCCCGCCCGCTACAAGGATGTCAAGAATGCGGCTTCCGGGCGTGCGCTCTTCGCCTTTCTCTCCTCCCTGCCTTCCGGGGAAGAAGGCACGCAGGCCTGGCGTTTCTTCGCCAGCCCCGAAGATCAGATCCGCACCCTGCTCGACACCGCTTCCGATCTCGGCATTTCCTCCTTCGGCGTGTTCAGCCCGAACGATTCCTACAGCAAGCGCATGAGCGGCCTGTTCATGCAGGAAGCCACGGCCCGCGGCTTTGCCGTCACCTCCGGTTCCTACACCGCCGGTCAGATGAACGCCTGGCCCAAGGAGGCCGGAACCTTCGTCAAAACCAAGGTCGGCGCCCAGCGCGGCAGCATTCCCGTGGCCACGGCTGACTTTCAGGCCATTTTCCTGCCCGACAGCTGGAAGAACATGGACATGCTCGTTTCCAGCCTGCACTACAGCGGCGCCCAGAACCGCCTCATGATGGGCACCTCCATCTGGGAACAGAGCCTCGGACCGGGCAGCCGCAACAATGCCGCCACGTTCGCTCTCACCATCTTCCCCGGCGTGTGGAACGACGATCTCACCGGCCCCGGCATCAGCGCCTTCCGCAGCGTGATGGGCTCCAGAAACGAACATGCCGACGACTGGTCCGCCCTCGGCTTCGACTTCGTGCGCATGGCCGCCGAGCTCAATCTCCAGCCCGGCTGGACGCCCGCCGAGCTCAACCGCGCCCTGGCTTCCGGTCCCCGGCTTTCCTGGGCCGGCGCGCCCATCCGCTGGGACGCCTCCGGCAAGGCAAGCAGACAGCTTTTCGTCTTCCAGCCCGCCGCCACCGGCTATATCCCGGCCGACATTTCCCGACTCAAGGAACGCCTCGCGACCGGCGACCTTACCGTCACGGAACCTGAAACGCCTGCCGCTCCCCAGCGGCCCCTGAGCTTTGATCAGCTCGTCAATTCCATTACCCAGAACTAAAGAGAATCCGTATGTCGCTCGACAAAAACGCCTTCCTGCATCTGTGCCGCCTCTCCAGACTTGCTCCCGACGACTCCGTGCAGGAAGAAATGGCACAACAGTGCTCCCGTATCCTGGCCTACATGGACAAGCTCGCCGAAGTGGATACTTCCGGCGTTGAACCCCTGTATTCTCCCGTCATCCATGAAAGCGCCTTCCGGGAAGATACGGCCGTGCGTCGCTGCGACCGTGCCGACATTCTGGCCGGCGCCCCCGCCACCGACGGCTCCTTCTTCATTGTTCCCCGTATTGTGGAGGGAAAATAAATGTCCGAACTGTTTGAACTTTCCCTCTGCGAAGTCCGTGATCGCATCCGCAGCGGCAGCGTGAGCGCCGAAGAGGTGACCCGCTCCTGCCTCTCCCGCATCGAGGCCACGGAACCTGCCGTCGGCGCCCTGCTTGCCAGACGGGACGAAGAAGCCCTTGAAGAAGCCCGCCGCATGGACAGAGAGCGTCCCGCCGATCTCTCCGACAAGCCGCTCTGGGGCGTGCCCGTCACCGTGAAGGATGCCATCACGCTCAAAGGTATGCCCACCACCGCCGCATCCAAAATTCTCGAAGGCTTTCTTTCCCCCTACGACGCTCTTGTCGTGGAACGCCTGAAGAATGCCGGAGCCATCATTCTCGGCAAGAACAACATGGATGAATTCGCCATGGGTTCCACGACCGAGCACTCGGCATGGAAGGTGACCACCAATCCCTGGGACACCACCCGCGTTCCCGGCGGTTCCAGCGGCGGCTCGGCCGCCAGCGTGACCGCCTGCCAGTGCTTCGCCTCCCTCGGTTCCGATACCGGCGGTTCCATCCGTCAGCCCGCCTCTCTGTGCGGCTGCGTGGGCATCAAGCCCACCTACGGACGCGTGTCCCGCTACGGTCTGCTCGCCTACGCCTCTTCCTTCGATCAGATCGGCCCGCTCGCCCGTACCGTGGAAGATGCCGCTCTCGTGCTTCAGGTCATTGCCGGACATGACGAACGCGACAGCACCAGCTCCCCTGTGGCTGTTCCCGACTATCAGGCGGCCATCAACGCTCAGCAGGATCTTTCCGGTCTCACTCTGGGCCTGCCCCGCGAATTCTTCGGCCATGAAGGACTCGACGAAGGCGTTGCCGCCGCCTGCCAGAATGCCGTGGACACTGCCCGCTCCCTCGGTGCGAACATCGTGGAAGTCTCGCTGCCCCACACGGAATACTCCATTGCGAGTTACTACATTCTCGCCGCTGCCGAAGCCAGCTCCAACCTCGCCCGCTACGACGGCGTACGCTACGGACACCGTACCGCAGAGCCCAAAAACCTTGAGGACATGTACACCCGCTCCCGCACCGAAGGCTTCGGCCCCGAAGTGCAGCGACGCATTCTGCTCGGATCCTATGTGCTCTCCGCCGGTTACTACGACGCCTATTACCGCAAGGCCGCCCAGGTGCGCCGACTCATCCGCCAGGACTACCTCGACGCTCTGGAAAAATGCGACATGCTCCTTGCCCCCGTCTCTCCCGTGCCCGCCTGGCAGATCGGACATATGTCCGACGATCCGCTTCAGATGTACTTCATGGACATCTTCACCCTGTCCCTCAACCTTGCCGGTCTCCCCGGCCTCTCCATCCCTGTGGGCATGAGCGGCAATCTTCCCGTAGGCATCCAGCTTCTGGGCCGCGCCTTCGACGAGGGTCGACTCTTCCTTGCCGGTGACAAGCTGACCCGTGCTCTCGGCACCCATAATCAGCATGCCCCCATATAACGTGGGTTCACCTGTAAAAACAGAACGCTGATTCCATCATCCGCGCCGGACTCCGCCGGTCCGGTCATGCAGCATCAAGGAACCATGCCTTTCCGGGCATGGTTCTTTTTTATCCGCCTATCTCCCGACCTCCAGCGATCCTCCACCGCCTTTCACAGTCATTCCCCGGATTTCCCGGCACCTTTTCACTTTCTCTTCCTTCCTGAAACAAAACCTCCCGCCGCGGCAGCGCCGCAAGGCAGAATCATGGAGATCGGGGGAAATTATCTCCCCCGGCGGGGTACAGAGCAGAGCCCCGACCGCCCTTCCTGACCTTCCCTCCTTTCGGCAAAGGCCTTGACAGGGCGGGGGCTTTTCACGAAAACGCTTTATATGTTTCACGGACGGAGGAATCCGTCCTTTTCACCTCCCGGGGGGAGGCGGCGGGAAAGGCAACCACCGGCGGAAAAGCGTCTTTCCCGTCCGAGAGTCTGCTTTCCGCTCTGCCATGAACAGTTTCAAGCCCTATGCGGCCATGCCCTTTTATCCCGGCCCCGTTTCCGTTCATCCCGATGTTGCACGCGCTCTCAGCCAGGACTATGCGCCTCCGCGCATGGGTACGGAGTATCTTGAACTTTACAAGTCGGTACGCAGCCGTTTGCAGAAGGTGCTGGGCACGAAGGAAGACGTGCTCATGGGCACGGGCGAAGGCATGCTGGTTCTGTGGGGAGCGCTCAAGAGTCTGCTGAAGCCCGGCGACACGGTGCTTTCCGTGGGGACGGGCGTCTTCGGCGACGGCTTTGCCGATATGGCGGAAGTGCTCGGCTGCAAGGCCGTGCGCGTATCCGAGCCGTACGATACCACCATCACGGCGGCCACGCTGGAGAAGGTGAAGGACGCCGTTCTTGCCCATCGCCCCGTGCTGATGACGGCCGTACACTGCGAAACCCCTTCCGGCACACTGAATCCGCTGGAAGAACTCGGCTGCCTGAAAAAGGATCTGGGCGTTCCGTTCCTGGTGGTGGATGCCGTGGCAAGTGCCGGCGGCGCTCCCGTGCATGCCGACCTGTGGAACGCCGACTGCGTGCTCGGCGGCTCTCAGAAGTGCCTTGCCTGCCCGCCCGACATGAGCTTCATGAGCGTAAGCGAAGCAGCTTGGAAACGCATCCGCGAAGTAGGATACGCCGGTTACGACGCCATCCAGCCCTTTGATCATGCCATTGAAGATCCCATGCGTTTTCCCTACACGCCCAACTGGTGGGGTGTCGCCGCGCTTGACGCCTCTCTTTCCGCCCTGGAACGCGAAGGACTCGAGCAGGTATTTGCCCGTCACGAAGCCGTGGCACGTCAGTGCCGCGAGGGCGTAAAGGCGCTCGGTCTTTCGCTGTGGCCCGTGGAAGGCGCCGTCAACTCCCCCACCGTCACCGCCGTGCGTATGCCCGAAGGCTGGCAGTGGAGCGACTGGAGAGCCGCCCTTGTCGAGCGCGGTCTGTATGTGGGCGGCAGCCTCGGCCCGCTGGCCGGTCGTGTGTTCCGCATGGGACACATGGGAACGCAGGCCAATGCCGAAGCCATGAGCGCTGCTCTGGCCGTCATGAAAGATATTCTTGCCAGATAATTTTCAATAAGGATCTCCCATGAGCTATACCAAGGAAGATGTTCGCCGTTATCACGGGCTGCCCCGCCCCGGAAAAATAGAAGTCATGACCAGCAAGAAGGCCACGACGCAGGATGACCTTACGCTTGCCTACAGCCCCGGCGTTGCCGAAGCCTGCCGCGACATCGTGGCCGACCCTTCCTATGCGGAAAAGCTGACGGCCCGCGGCAATCTGGTGGCCGTGGTGACCAACGGTACCGCCGTGCTCGGTCTCGGCAACATAGGACCTCTTGCCGGCAAGCCCGTCATGGAAGGCAAGAGCATGCTCTTCAAGATGTTCGCCGATGTGGACGCCTTCGACATCGAACTCGACTGCAGCGATCCCGACCGCCTCATCGACATCGTCAAGGCGCTCGAACCCACCTTCGGCGGCATCAATCTTGAAGACATCCGCGGCCCGGAATGCTTCTACATTGAGGAAGAGCTGAAGAAGGCCATGAACATTCCCGTGTTCCACGACGATCAGCACGGAACCGCCGTCATCACCGGCGCAGCCCTTATGAATGCCTCGCGCATCACGGGCCGTGCCGTGGAAGACATGAAGGTCGTGGTCATGGGCGCCGGAGCTGCAGGTATGGCCTGTGCCCGCTTCTACGCCGCCATGGGCGTGAAGAAGGAAAACATCTCCATGTTCGACATCAGAGGCCTCATCCATACCGGACGTACCGACCTCTCCGACGTGCAGATGACCTTCGCGCAGACGCCCCCCGCCCCCGGAGCCAGCATCGACGACACGCTCTATGCCGCCATGCAGGGAGCCAACCTCTTCCTCGGTCTGTCCGGCCCCGGCACGCTCAAGCCCGACATGCTGAAGGGCATGGCCGACAAGCCCGTCATCTTCGCCTGTGCCAATCCCGTGCCGGAAATCGGCTATGAAGAAGCCAAGGCCGTACGTCCCGATGCCATCATGGGCACGGGTCGCTCCGACTATCCCAATCAGGTGAACAACGTCTCCGGCTTCCCCTTCATCTTCCGCGGAGCTCTCGACGTGCGCGCCAGCAAGATCAACGAGGAAATGAAGATTGCCGCCGCCCGCGCTCTGGCCGATCTTGCGCTGGAAAGCGTGCCCGAAGACGTGCGTGCCGCCTATCACGGCCGCGACTTCAGCTTCGGCCCGGAATACATCATTCCTCTGCCCCTTGATCCGCGCATCATCGAATGGGTGGCCCCTGCCGTGGCCAAGGCCGCCATCGACAGCGGTGTTGCCCGCGGAACGATGGAAGACATCGGCGGAAGTCTGGATGCCTACCGTCTCATGCTGCGTGAGCGCATGGCCAAAGCCAGAGAACGCATGGCTGCCCACTGCAGAAGCTACGAATAAAACAATACGACAAAAAAGGGGGAAAGTTTCCCCTTTTTTTGTTGCCGGCATCCACGTCAGCCTGCATACGGCCGCAACAGGAAAGGCCCGGACAGCGCAGGTCGCTTCCAAGCGTTTTTCAGCCGACCTGTTGGCGGAAAAGAGCTCTTTCGGCAGCAGTCAATTCCGGACGCTGCGCCTCCCCATTCCAGTCCCGGCAAAGAGGAGAACCTCAATGGACATCCGCCTTATAACCGCCGACAAAAAGCGTTATCTTCCCCTGCTGCTTGAAGCCGATGAACAGGAAAGCATGATCGACCGCTATCTGGAACGCGGGGAACTTTTCGTGATGTTTGACGAAACGAACGCGGCTCAGGCCGTGGCCGTGGTCACGAAGGAAGACGAAGGCATCCTTGAACTCAAAAATCTCGCCGTGACCGGGGAAAAACGTCGCCAAGGGCTCGGCAGGCGCATGGTGGAATTTCTGCTGCAGCGCTACCTGGGATGCGGCGTCATGCTGGTGGGCACGGGAGACAGCCCCATGACGCTCGGCTTTTATCAGGCCTGCGGCTTCCGATTCTCCCATGTGGAAAAAGACTTCTTTGTGAACAACTACAATCACCCCATCATGGAGAACGGAAAACAGCTTACGGATATGATCTATCTGAAGCAGGAACTCTGATGCCCTGAGACTTCCCCGGAAGCCGTTCCGAAGATTTCAACGAACAAAGACGCCCTTCCCTCATGCTGCGGGAAGGGCGTCTTTGTCGTTTTACTCAGCCTTCGGCAGATACGGATAGTCATGCGCCTTCGTATCTTCCGGAAGATCGGCAAGCAGCGCCGTGTCTATGCCGAGATCCCGAATCAGCTCACCGGCCAGTGCCTTCATGCGGTACACCGCAATGATCGTATTGCCGTGGGTCGTTGCGACCTGCGATGAGGAGTTGAACAGCTCGTTTTCCGCGTCCAGCACATCAAGCAGGCTCCGCTGTCCCATGATGAACTGATCTTCATACGCCTGACAGGTCAGCTCATTATAGCCGATGGCCTCCTGATAAAACGCCAGCTGCTTCTTTGCGGATACGAAACGGGTCCAGTTCTGCTCCACGTTGAGTTTCAGCTCATCCATGTAGTTGTACAACACCCGTCGGCTCTGACGGATGCGAGCCGCTGTTGAACAGATTCCAGCGTATCACTGCGGCCACGCCCACTTCGGCGGTCCACAGCTCACTTTTTCCGTCGCGGTCGGAAAACGAAGGCCCCGCCTCCAGACTGAGGGACGGATTATAGGCGGCCTTCACCTGTTCTCTGGCCGCCGTGGCGGCATTCACGTCTTCCAGATAGGCCGCCACCTTGGGATTCCCTTTCCGGGCCGCCTCCAGCACTTCCTCGGCGCTGGAGAACACGGAGGCAGGCATGGCCACGGGAGCCAGATTGCGGGCCGGATGCTTCGTGAGGCGGACATAGGTATCCTCCGCCACCCGGAGATTGGCCTCCGCTTCCGCCAGCGTGGACTGCGCACGGGCCAGACGACTCTGTGCCTGAGATACGTCGGCCACGGTATCCACGCCCTGCGACGCTCTTGCGCTGGCCTTGCCCAGCATGACTTCATGCCGTTGTACATTGTCCTCGGCAAGACGGAGAATTTCCTGCCGCCTCAGCACGTCCACATGGGCGATGATGGCATCGAGCGCGAGCGAATTGGCATTGTCCAGCACGCGATGATCGAGGGAGCGGTAAATGGACTCCGCCTCCCGTACCCGGCTGCGGGTTTCCCAGCCGTCCCAGATGGGCTGGGAAAGCACAAGCGATCCCGAAGAATAGGGAGAAGCCTCGTTGTAACCGTAGGAACGGGTGGTGCTGTCGGTAAGTTTGCCGTATCCGCCCCGTACGGTCATATCAATGCTCGGCCCGTAGCCTGCCTTCGCCCGATCCACTTCGTAGCCGGCCGCCATGCGGTTTTCCTGTATGGCCTTGAGCGCGTTGCTGTTCTTCAGCAGAAATTCCACGGACTGCTTCATGGTGACGGGGGGCTCCTTTTCCTGTGCCGCTGTCGGAAAAGGCTCCGCGACAAGAGACAGACAGCAGGAGGCAAGCAGCAGAACCACGGGAGAGATGATCCCATGAGACCGGCCGTTCTTCCGACACAGGCCATCTCTGCACGAATCGCCCCGCCTGCATGAGTAAAAAGCGCACATACCATCTCCATCCTGTAAAAAGTTATGCATAAAAACCGTGATGCCATGATGTCGTTCCATGATACAGATTCACTGCGACGTCACTTCATCCCGCCTTTCTCTTCCTGTTTCTCACGATATGAAATCAGAGACAGCATATTTTCAATTATAATATTATTGATGATGAGTTATTGACCTTACCTGCATGAAATATTTCCTTTTTCTCCAAAACTTACCTTCAGACTCATGCTTTTCTTCCTTCCAGACCGTCCGGCAGCTCTCCTTTCACAGAGGAGACGATTCTGCAAGAGAAAGGCGAAGCGCTCCTTCATGACGGAACAGGCAGGTCGACCGCCGGCATTTCCTGAAGAAAAGGCTCCGGTATGCTGTTCACCCGAAGCCTTTTCCCGCGATCTCTTCCGACAGGATGTCTCTTTTCCCGCATCTCACGGCACTGAACGCACGTTTTCAGATCAGCCGTTCGCGTTCTGGAGCAGGAAGACCTGCTGCTCGACGACCTCCTCCACGCCGTCGAAAGCGACGGAGGTTACGCCGTCATCCTGCATCCGGGCGGACATCGTCGTCCGTATGGTCAGGCCGCTGTCCTCATCGGTATACAGGCCGTTTCCGCCGCTCCAGCCGGAACCGAGAAAAAGCGTATCCTCCCCTTCGGCGTTCCGTCCGATGGTGATGCCGTATCCGGCAAGATCGTCCAGGCCCGTCAGGCCGAGATCCGTGACATGTTCGCCGGTAATGACGACTTCAAAGCCGCGGACCAGCGGTCCTTCTCCCGGAAGAGACGGCGTTCCCGTGCCGAGAAGGCTCGAAGGATCCCGCCCCGCAAGCGCCGCCGTATCCGCCAGAAGCACATCCGTTCCTGCGCCGCCGTCCACAAAAAGATCGTTGCCGTCATACACGATCATATCGTTGCCGTCCCCGCCCAGAAGGCAGTCCGCTCCCTCGCCGCCGTCCAGAACATCGTTGCCCGAGCCGCCGAAGAGCACATCATTGCCGGCACCGCCGAAGAGCATGTCATCCCCTCCCAGGCCGAGGAGCACATCGTCTCCGGCGCCGCCGAACAGCATATCATTCCCGTCCGCAAGGCTGCTGCCATCGAAATTCACCTGCTCAAGGCCTGCCAGCAGAGCGTCCAGCTCCGTCAGCGCCTCCGCATCCATGCTCTTCACCGCAGAAACCAGAGACGCCGTGCCCGAGCCGCTCTCCAGATGAAGAATCGATGCCAGTTCATCCAGCGTGTCGCTTCCCGACGGAGTGTTGCTGCCGTCACCGATAAGAAGGTCGCTTCCTCCCTGCCCGAACATGATGTCGTTCCCCGATCCTCCGATCAGGGCATCCTCTCTGTCCGGCGCATTTGCGGAAACGTTCTGCACAAGGTCGGACTCCACTTCCTCCGCGTGCTCCCGGACATAGTGCAGCACATCCTCCGTACCGGGCCTGAATCCGAGGCCTGCCTGCACATATTCCGCCAGCGTTGCGCGTTCGCCATTCAGCATCATGAGCGCGGCATCACCGAACACCACGTCGTCTCCGGCTCCGGCAAAAACGGTATCCGCCGCAGGCTGATTGTGCGTTTCCGACTGCAGGGCGTTTTCCAGCTCGTCCGCTCCGGAAATAAGCTGGGCCGAACCTCCGGAGTCGTACCTGTCCATCTCGTCCTGATCCAGCACGTCTCCCTTGTTGATGCCTATGACCTGCACTTCCGACAGATCCTTGAGACGCTCGGACGATTCCTGATTGACCGCATAGTCCAGGGACGTGCGCCCGTCTCCGCCCATGACGGATTGCCAGTTGCTGTTGTTCCGACCCGCGTAGAAGCCGAGCACACCGTCACGCAGCGTCAGCGTATAACTGTTGTTGTAGTTGTCATAGACCACCGTTCCTTCAGTGGCCCCGACGGGAATCTCCACATAATACTGTCTGCCCGAAGCTTTCCAGGAGAGGCTGTCCTTATAGTAGTAGGTAGGCTTGCCGTCGGTGATGAAATACGTTCTGTTGACGGCGTTCTCCGCACTGTTGGATTCAAACCAGCCGGACATGGCGTTGAACACCGCCTCGTAGTTCGTACCGCCCTCCGACACAAAGGAAGAATCCAGCACAAAGCTTTCAAACTCGCTCACGCTCGTTTCAGCCGTGATGGTCATTTCCTTGAACGTGTTGACGTCGTTGTCGAAATCCACATACAGCACGTTCACCTTCACATCCGTAACCCGCACCTGTTCCAGCATGTCCTTCAGCATGCCGAGCAGAGCTTCCTGCGCCGTGGCTATGCTGTTCTGGCCCATGCTGCCCGACGTATCGAGGGCTATGGCTATGTTGTAGTCGCTGCCCGTGACGAAGGTCGTGGACGCCCCCTGTATGAGATCGTCCCCGCTGGAGCCGGATCCGGTATTAGCCGAAACGTCGATCGTCACCTCCGCCTCGTCCCGCGCGCCGTGCCTGTCCTCCACCGCATAGCCAAGCTCCACGGATTCACTGTTCTTTCCCGTATTCGTCACATGAATGACACCCGCATCCCAGTCGATGGAAATACTGGTTGTTCCGGAATAGGCAATGTTTACGGCAGGTTCACCGAACTCGAACACCTCTCCCCCTATGGTGATCGAGGTGATGTGCATGCCGTCGGCGGCAGGGGATGCGTCGTCTGCATCCGTATCATTCTTCATAAGATCATCAAAGGTAATGGTCAGCGAGGCCTCGGGCGTTTCGGTGCCGGAAACGGTTTCCGAAATGATGACATTGTCCGGCGTGAAGGTTTCCGCCGTCTGATCCAGCGTTACGGAAACATCACCGGAACATGCCAGATCGCCGGAAACGGCAAGTCCTCCGTTCACGGAAAAATCGTGCGAAACCGCGGCGTCTCCGTCCACATACAGGTAGCTGTTCACGGCAAAGCCGTCGGAATCCACAGTAAGATCGCCGCTCACAATGGTAACGCAGTCGAGCTGCCCGCCGTTCAGCAGCGACGTGTTCAGATTTCCCCGGACATACAGCAGCAGATTGTGATCGGCGGCAAAGGCCGCAGCTGAGGAAAACTGTGCGGCCGTTGTGGCATCCGTAACCTCAAACACATAAATATGCGCCGCATCGGCAAGCTGATCCAGCGTCAGATGGTTGCCGCCGAGATCCACAAACACGTCGCCGAACAGGTTCCCGAGTCCGTCCCGAATCGTATCCGCCGTTCCGGGGTCGCCGTTTTTCCAGAAGATGTCGCCATTCTCCAGATCGGATCTCCCGCCCACGGCAATCATGCATCCCGGAAGCGTGGCGCTGGCCGACGCAGAAACCGTACTGTCTCCCTCCACTTCCTTGTAGAGCACATATCTGTCATCTTCTGCCCCGGGGCACGATTTTCCACGGAAAGCACCATATCGCGGGATACCGTGTCGCCGTCGCCGTCCGTAGCCGTTATCGTCAGGGTTCCGTCGAAGCCGCTGCCCACCGCTGAGGAGTCGTACTCCAGGCGATAGGAGTACCGGACGTTGCCGTCTGCATCCATGCCGGACGGAGAAACCAGCAGCGTCATGCCGCCCTCACTCCAGACATGGGAGCCGTCCCCGGTCGGCTGCAGGGCATGGCCGTCATAGCTCAGAGAAAAGTCTCCCTGTCCATCGGCGCCGAAGTTCACGGAGAATTCCCCCTCCAGGACTCCGACCGCCTCATCGGAGGCATGGACGGGATCGGGAGACGCAACCTGTACAAGAGGAGCGTCGTCGTGCACGTCCACGCTGATGAAGCCGGAAGCCGTATCTCCCGTGGCATCCGTCACGTCCACGGGAATGGAACCTGCAAGCGTATCGTCCGAACCCGAAGCGTCGGGATTCGTATGAACGCTCCCAGAAACAAGCGCATAATCGTACGACACGAGCCAGCTGCCGTCCGCCGCCTGCGAAGCTCCGGTCACGTTCACCATCACGCCGTTCACCGTCACGGAGGAGCCGGATACCGTAGCTCCGCTCCCCGAGATGGCAACAGTCCAGCCGCCCTCGCCGCCGACGCGGATCACGCCGTCCTCGCCGTTCAGCTGCACGCTGAACGCCCCGCTTCCGCCCGCACCGTGTTCCGTGTGCTGGCCGGAGCCTGCGCTCTGACTGCCGCTGCCCGCAAGCGCGCCTTCATCCACCGTAATCTGTGCCGCGCTTCCTCCGGGTTCCGTCGGAAGAACGGGCGTCCGGTCATCGCCGGATACGGCAATGGTCAGCGTGCTGTCGCGGTAGTCGCCGTCTCCGTCATAAACCCGGTATTCCAGCACCAGAGGGTCGAGTCCCTCCTGAGGAACGTCAAAACCGGAATCAAGCGTGAACACATACCGCCCGTCGGAACCGAGCGACAGACCGCCCACACGCTCGCCGTTCAGAAAAACGCTGTCGCCGTTCAGAACATAACGGCTGCCGGAAGATACGCCGCTCCACTCCACGCGCCCGAAACCGTCGGCACCGGACACATCGTTTTCCAGAACGTTCCCCTCTGCCGTTTCCACGGCGCCTTCCTTCACGGAGGCGCTGTCCGCAATCGCCTCAGGAACATCGTCTCCGATGACTACCGCAATGACGGCTTCGGCAATGTCGCCGTCCATATCCTCAATCGTTACGACAAGATCATGCTCGACCTCTGCGTCACTGTCGCCCACATGCTCCTGCGTCGCCCCGGTCAGCGTGTAGACATATTCCAGACGTCCCGTGGCGGCATCAAAGGAAGTCACGTCCAGTCGGCCTTCATCCGTGAATACGCTCTCGCCGGTAAGCGTGCCGTTCGCCAGCACGGCAACGCCGCCGATAACGATGGACGCAACGCCGTCCGGCGCTGAAACAACAAGAAAACCGCCCGCCGCAACACGACCGGCATCCGGGTTTGATCCGTTCTCAAGAGCCGATTCATACACCATCAGTCGAGAATAGATATCCGTCGACGCATTCCCGGGCGTATCGCCGGAAACAACGAGTACGGAAGCATTCCCGGTATCCTGCCTCGTTCCGGCAGCAGCGCCGTCCGTTTCGGGCAGAACCACTCCGTCAAGCCAGGTGCTGTCCAGCCCTCCGAGACGATCCAGCCCCTCCATGAGTGCAGCATCAATAAAGTCGTGGAATCGGTTTCCGTTTCCCCGCCCGAACGAGCTGCCTCTTCCGGCGGCAGGCATGAGATCCGGTTCATTCATGGCCATGAAAAAGTCCTGACCGGAAATTTCCGCACCGTCCACTTCAAAAGACGGCAAGGACTCCTTGCTGTACACGGCATAAAAACTCTCCAGCCTGAGAGAAGAGCCGTCTTCAAACGTCATCAGCATGTCGTCGCCGTCTCTGGACAACATGACGGCGTCGGCAGGAAAATCAAATACCAATCGTTCCTGTCCTTCACAGGCAATAGTCCGGGAACTTCCTGCGGCCGGTTTTACAAGTCGTACATCAGCCATGACTGACTCCTGAGCTGGGGTGATACCGGTTACGTCAAAAACAAAACAGCCTGAACGAACCATGAATCAACATCATACCATCAAAATTCAAGATAACGATTATTTTCGTAAAACATTTATTGATACTTTATTTTATTACAATATACAAAATACAAATATACAATA